>JAYUSZ010000103.1:0-74432 GCA_043755435.1 Bryobacterales bacterium
TAAAGGTATTCTTCCATGAATTACCCAATTTGTGGTCCATGTAAAATAGGGAGCGATCAAAGCTGATCCGTTTCGCCAATAAGCTCTCATCGGTAATAAAATAACTTGAACTGACATTTATTAATGTGTTTTGAGTGTATTGTAGAAAACCGAGTTTTTGAAACCCTACACCCACAAACTTCAGTCCTGTCACCCTATCGGAAACCTGTAGAAGCGACGTGTTTAACGAATCACCCACCAATTGCAAGGTCGGCAATAGGCGCTTATAGGATGGAGTAACCCTCATATCCTGATCAGGCAACCAGTTTTTCTTCGTTGTTGTGATCGTTATCTCATTCCCTTCACTGCAATTTTTCTTTAGCGGATCGTAGCTGATCACAAAGTTTTTACCAAACATCTGGATACTTGCATTTGCATATGTTCCATTGAGGCCCGGCGAAGCATGTTGTCTCAAGTCAACAACCACTTTATTCGGGGAAGGAGAGCTTGTTACGAAATAGTTATCTCGGTTCAAGGAAGCCAATAAACCACTAAGGCCAGTGATAAACGCATAGTCCCCAGCAGCGAAATTATGAGAATACTGCGAAGTTACCGTCATTGCTGTGCCGTTGATTGTTATGTCACCCCCTTCGATTCCAGTTCGGACAATTGAGCCAGCTTCTATCTGGACTTCATCCCCGCAAGCGGCAGCGTCAAACGCCGCTTGGAGAGTAATTCTATTCACAGGAGAAAAGGTCCCATTACTTGTAGTTACAGTTAGAGTTGCCGAGTAAGAGTTACTTACGGTCACTAAGACAACAACGAATAAGATTATATTATTCAGAAATGGTAACTGAGCCAATATGTGCATAAAAATCCTCCGATGATATGTTTTGATTGCAACCATTTGACTGTTGCTTTATTGAGCAGTTCTTGTTATTCATTTGTGTGAACAAATCCAGTCCATTCGATTTGGAGTTACTGAAGACCAGCCTCAAATCGGATATTTGGTCTTTTTGGGAAGCAAACTGAAGAGCTGGTTCCACTCTATCACCAATTTTACCTGAACTGTTTTGCATTTCAATTGGCAGCGTTGCAACGAAAAGTCCATTTCTCGATCCTTGTAGCAAGTCCGCCAAGACATCGGGCTCCAAAATAACAGAGTAGGTGCCGGCTGAGGAGTTAGTTGATAGAACATATCCGAGTATTTGCCCGGATGTCGGACGGCTGCCACCAGCGTCCGTAGCTTTGCCTGAGGTTGTAGAGGACAATTTAATGTAATTGCCAGCTGTAGTAGGTCCGTCAAATTGCAGAAGAACTTGCCCTCTAGTTGCCACCCTAGCGTTGCCAATGCTGCCACATTCTGACATGCAGACTCCAATAACTCTGCCAACAACTGAGGTGCCAGCCAACGCGCCCTTTCCGCTGCTATTTATAACTACGAAACGGTTTTGAACGGTTCCAGAAACAGAGTCATTCCCAAGAGTAATCGACAAGTATTGACTTCCCAGATTCACCTTGTTGTTGCCAGAAAAATCATTACTGCCGCTCGAAGTTGCAACCGAAGAAGGGTTGATTGCAATTTCTTGATAGCCAGTAGTTGGATTGTTTATCACCTGGAGTGTGCTATCTGCTGCGGCAACGACATCTCGGCCTGTACCTCTTAAGTCGGTACATTGTGTCATTACATTATTACTCACGCTGCAGACAGCTAGCCCGTAACTATCACTGGGAAAGTTCGTTGTCCCAATGGAAAGAACTGTTCCGGTCAAGGCAGCACCGGTAACCGAGACTCCATCGATCCCGAAATAGAGAATTCCATCGGCACGCACGAAAATATAAACCGTATGAGGTCCCGCAGTTCCCGTACCAGTCAGATTTGAAATGGTAGCTGGGTTAGGAAACAAGTAACTCTTGGAACCAAACCGTACAGTGCAGGGTAACGAAGCACTGCAACCAGCCCCAATCACCGCATTTCCGGCCGAAAGTTGAACTTTAAAGTCTGTAAGATCAGTGTATTGAAGACTCACATCGCCAGCTTTTCCCGCTACACTAGAAACCCCACCACCCCCTCCTGACCCACCAGAACCGCCGCTTTGTAAGGACCAAACATTAGTCGATGTACAGCCATAAAGATTTTGACCAGCGGGCGCATTTGTTTTGTAAAATAGCTCACCTACTCTGCAACTAACACTGAGTGACGGACCTGTCCGAACCGGCAGGGTAAATGCTGCTGTTGAAAAATCAACGCTTTTCGATTGCGAACTCAAGTCCACTTTGGTTTGAGCCTCGCATTTTCTACCTGGGATACCCAGGAGGACGACAAGAAGAATCGCTCTTTTCATAATTTTTGCTATCCAACCTCTGCTTGTATTCAATAGGCTTACAATCTTCAACAGAAACTGCGCGGAAGACAACGTGCTTTGTTTCAATAACTTAAGTAGAAAGAAAGACATGTGATCGCAAATTCTTCGTGCCCAAAATTGGGGTATACCTATTCACGATTCTTGTCGATGTGTAAAAATAGGGTTATAAGGTTGAGTTTGTTAGCTACTGGTCGTCACAACCCGCCAGTTGATCACTCGGTGGTACCTATCGACAACAAGGAACAATTTGTAGATACAAGTTGTTGGAATCACAGGATGTTTCTTCTTGAAAAGTGTTCGAAGGCAGGAATTGCAACATGATTGAAGCCTCTAGCCATAAGAGTCCTTCCGGCCAAAACGTTGGCCGGTTTATTGAAAGGAAAGCCCGCGGGCATAAGTAATTTTCTGTGCTTACCTCAAACTTGTTTTGGTTGTGTGTTGCGGTTCCAGTCTATGCCTACTTCGGCTACCCAGTCATCCTGTTGTTACTGCGTTTGTTTATTCACCGTCCTGTCGACCGTCAACCTCTCGAACCATTCGTGTCCATGATTATCCCAGCCTACAATGAAGAACATATTATTGAAGAGAAAATACGTAACTCACTGAACATCAATTACCCTGCCGAAAAACTCGAAATCCTAGTGGCTTGCGACGGCCCCAAGGACAGGACCGTGGAACTGGCAAGAAAAGCAGCGGAAGGCACTCGGGTTAAGGTTCTTGATTTTAAGAAAAACCGCGGAAAGATCTTAACGCTGAACGATGCAGTTGGTCATTGCAACAATGAAATTATTGTCTTTTCCGACACTGCGGCAATGCTCTATAAAGATTCGCTCAGGATCCTAATGATGAATTTCGCCGATCCCAATGTAGGTGCCGTGAGTGGTAAATACAGCGTCATCAAGGCGGATGAAGTGGATGTGGGCAAATCAGAAGAATTTTATTGGAAATACGAAACGTTTCTGAAAGTGCAGGAATCTGAATTGGCTTCAACTCTAGGTGGCCATGGCCAACTCAATGCCATCAGGAAGAGTCTTTACCCATACCCTCCGGCCGGAACCATCAATGACGACTACGTCATTCCTGTTTCCGTTTTGGGGAAGCACTTCCGAGCCGTATATGAACCGAAGGCCCTTGTCTACGAGGAAGCTAAAGAGATGACTGGATTTGGACGACGCGTCCGAATCATGACGGGCAACATCCAGCAAATTTCCGAAATCAAGGGGGTGATTCGTCCATTCCAGCCGCTACCGCTTTTCTTTTTTCTGTCTCACAAAGTCATACGCCTGCTGGTGCCGTTCGGAATGTTGGGGGCCATCATCGCAAATCTCTTCCTATTCGATCAACCTCTATATCAGGCGCTCTTGCTTGGCCAAATTCTCTTTTATTCACTTGCCGCCTTCGGAACCCTGGTAAAATTACGGCCTCGGCATTTGATGTTGCCTTTTTATTTCACAATGATCAACGTTGCTGTTTTCTTTGGCTTATATCATGCCATGACCAACCGTAAACAGATGGCCTGGGAATAATAATCAATGCTTTCGAGCCGGGTACTTCTTCAAGACGTCTTCAAATTCGTTGGCGATTTGCGCCCAGGAAAACCTTTCGGCAACCATCTGAAATGCCGATTGAGCCATGCTTCCGCGTCGAGTAACATTTTCGATGAGATTGATGCAAGCACGAGCAAAATCCTCGGCCGAATCGGCAATTGCGATATTCGTTCCGTTGTCATAAATCAGACCTTCAGCACCAATCGTAGTGGAGACCACCGCAGTTTTGGCGGCCATCGATTCGTAGATTTTCAACCGAGTGCCACTTCCGATTCGCAGTGGAACAATAGAAACAGCGGAGCCCCACAAATAAGGGCGAATGTCGGCAACAGTCCCAGTAACATAAACATTCGGCCCAGCCATTTTCTGAATCTCAGCAGGTGGTGTGCGGCCTACAATAACCAGTTTCACATCAGGGATCTTGGCGTAAATCAATGGCAGCACTTCGGAAATAAAGAAGCGAACACCGTCGATGTTCGGCATCCAGTCCATAGATCCAACAAACACCAGATCCGCCACCTTTGGGTGATTAGTAGGAGTAGGTGCAAAGTAGTCCACATCCACCCCAGTTTTGATGTCAGAGACCTTGCTCAACGCAAACATCCGCTCAATCTTGCGGGCATCAATGGCAGAGACGGCAATTACATGGGCGGCCTCACCGCACGCCTTTGCTTCGCATGCAAGCATCCTCTGATATTGCATTCCAAAATAGGCTTTGCGCAGTGGATCGCCGCTACTTTCAACATGGCGCTGCCAGATCATCGATTCAACATTGTGCTCAAAAAGCACAACATCGTCAAAAATCGAAAAATTAGGGGCTGGAAACAGAAAATCGCAAACGACACTGTCAAAGTTATGCTTGCTCCGCAAGGACGTGATAACTTCACGCATCGCGGGGCTGACGTATCGGCTAACAGACAAAGGCAGGCCAGAAAACAAATTGGCGGCCAGTTGCGCAAAAAACGGAATCGTGCCTCTAGCTGGAACAGCGTGAGGAATTGCGTAGGCCTGAGTGGAATACTCCACAGCTCTTTCCAATCCTTCGGTTTCACCGTTTTGTTGAAAAGCAACATAGTGGATTTCGTGCCTCTCATGCAAGCGCTTCAACATTTCCAAAGTCCGAATCTGGCCACCCTTGTTAGTCGGATGAAGAAAAGTTCCACAAACCCAAAGTATTTTCATTTAAACAATAGCCCGAATAGCCATCCCAGCATTGCGAGTAGTCGCGAGTCAAGTGGCAATCGGCAAAAGGACAACAAATATGTCTAATATGACTAAGAACCCATCTACAATCGCAGTTTTTGGCCTCGGATACGTTGGCTGTGTCACTGCAGCATGTCTGGCCGACCTAGGGCATAAAGTAATTGGTGTCGATACCGATCCAGGCAAAGTCTCGAATGTAGTGAAGGGTCATGCTCCATTTTACGAGCCGGGACTGGAGACTCTGGTTAAATCCAGCGTTGAAGGAGGATTCTTAAGTGCCACTACTTCCACTTCGGATGCAATCACGCAGGCAGACATTGCGTTGCTTTGCGTTGGCACACCGTCGGAAAAAACCGGGAATCTGGGGTTAGATCAACTCCGCCGTGTAGTGACCAATATCGCAGCCGAACTCCACGGCCGAACTAAGCCGTTGATTGTCGCTGTGCGAAGCACGGTTTTTCCGGGAACGTGCGAAGAAATTGTCGAATCCGTTTTCGCCGGAAACAACCTTGTGGATGTCGTATCCAATCCAGAGTTCTTACGAGAAGGTACTGCAGTGAAGGACTTCCGCGAACCCTCCATAATAGTCGTTGGCGGCAGCAATCCTGCCGCAGTTGGGAAAGCAGCAAGTATCTACGATGCCTTAGGAGTGCCACCATGTCTGGTGAGCTTACGCACTGCGGAAATGATAAAATATGCATGCAACGCGTTCCATGCGGTAAAGATTTCCTTCGCCAACGAAATTGGTTCGCTTGCCACTCGTATGGGCATCTCCGCAGAGGAAGTTATGGAGACTCTTTGCCAAGATGACCACTTAAATATCTCCAAAGCATATCTAAAACCCGGTTTTGCCTTTGGCGGCTCTTGCCTACCGAAGGATTTACGTGCCCTCAATTACCGGGCGTCCCGACTCGACGTCAAACTCCCCATGTTGTTCAGTGTCCTCGCCAGCAACGACGAACATTTGCGCCGCGCTATTGATGGGGTGATCGACTTGGGCAACAAGAAACTGGGGATTTTCGGACTGGCGTTCAAAGAAAATACGGATGATCTTCGCGAGAGTCCCGTGGTTACGATGCTCGAGTATCTGATCGGAAAAGGCCGGGATATGAAAGTGTTCGATCCACACATTCAAATCGATACGATCTACGGTAGTAACCGTCACTATATCCTGAATGCTGTGCCCCATATCGGAAAGCTGATGTTAGGGAACCTTGAGGAAATGCTCGATTGGGCTGATAACATCGTCATTGCCCAAAAACCTTCTCCTGAAATCTCGGCAAGAATTCAAGCAACTGGGAAACCGGTTATCGATCTGGTGCGGAGCGGAACCGGCAGCCCTGTTTAATTGAATGTCGAAAAGCAGCAAATAATTGTCTGAGATTACACCTGTCGATCAAGCCGCCAAACGAAGCCTTTCAAGCAAGGCTTCGTGGATTTTAGCCGGAAGACTCATTGCGTTCATCCTTTCCTTTATCACGCCATTGGTGGTAGCCAGGCGAATGGATTTGGAGACTATGGGGGTGTATAAGCAGTTATTCATAGTGATCATTTCAGCCACAAACTACCTACCCATGGGGTTTGCCACTTGCGCCTTCTATTTCTTACCCCGGGAAACAGATAAACAAAGGCAAGTCGTCTTGAACATAGTTCTGGTTATGTCAACAATGGGACTATTCGGCGCCTTCATTACACTCACGTTTCCTCAAATCTACTCCACATTACTCGGGGCCCCTTCGTTGACGCAATATGCCGGTTATGTTGCGCTGGCAATCCCACTTGCCGTCCTGTGCCAGGGCTTTGAGGCAATTTTGATGGCTCATCAGGAGGTGGAACTTACGGCGTTTTTCTTCGTGCTTATTCAAGGCACCCGCACCATTTCTCTTCTTGTAGCGGTCGTACAATGGGGGACTCCAGTCGCAATTCTTTGCTCGTTTCTCATCCAATCAGCCGTCACAGTGCTGTTGATGTTTTGGTACTTGCGCTCGCGATTTCATGGGTTTTGGAAGCAGTTCGATGGCAAATTGCTCCGTGATCAAATTATTTATGCAATCCCTCTTGGACTGTCCTGGTTGCTCCTGGTACTACAGGTGGACATGCACACCTATTTCGTTTCCAGTTTTCTAGGTGCGGCATCTCTTGCTTCGTACACTCAAGGCTGTTTCCAACTTCCCATTATGGGACTAATAACAGAATCCTCCACCGCCGTTGTATTGCCGCGCATGTCTGAAATGAGGAAAAATGGCGAGACGGACCAAATTCTGGCTTTGACGGCCAGAGTCATGAGAAAGTTGTCCATACCCGCATTCGCAGTCTTCTTTTACTTCATAACTGTTACCGAGCCCTTTATCGTCTTTCTCTTCACCCCGAAATTCAGAGAAAGCGCGCCAATTTTTTTTGTAAACCTATTCTTGATTCTTGCCACTATTCTTCCCATAGATCCGCTGACCCGTGTATATCCAGAACTCCGTTTCTACTTCGTTAAATTTCGAGTCCTTTTAGTTGCAGCCATGGCGGCACTTTTGTGGTGGACTACCCCTAAGTTTGGAATGCTTGGAGCAATTGCCGTAGTTGTATTGGTAGGGTTTCTCGACAAACTATTTGTCGCCTGGAAATTCACTCGCATTCTGAAAATAGGAAGAACCAATCTATTTCAGTTTTACGATACTGGCCGTGCCTTCCTAGCCGCATCCGTAGCTGCAATTTGCTCTCTAGCCATTCGATATCAACTTCAAAATGCTAAGTTGTTCTTCCTTCTGGCCTTGACATCTATCACCTTCGCCTTTGTTTATGTTGCAATGCTGGTGCTCTGTGGATTCTTCCGCGAAGAAGAGAAAGAAATGATTCGACGATACCTTCCAGCTCCGCTCAAACCGGTTTTGCGGTAAATGCAAATTACCCAAGCCTGAAAACCCTTCCATCCACTGAGAACTCGACCGCGTCCCCAAACGTCTGGAATGTGATGTTTTTCTTACCTAAGAGACTAATCGCTACAGGCATCACCATCGGAAGTTTGCCATGCCGTGTTTGCCGCACAATTGGATTGTGTTCCTTCCTGCCAAAAACCCTAGACCGCCATCCATCGAAAGCAAACTCTGTATTTCCCGAAAGTTGTAATGTAGTGCTTTTGCCGATTTGGAAAACCCCCGGTTCAACAAGATTCACGGCTTCTCCAGCATGCCAAATCTGTTCTACATAGTATTCACCGTCACTTCCCCCCGCCATGAAGTCGCAGATCAAAATCAAACCCTCCCGCTTCCTGAACAGCAACCGCCTTTTATGCCGGAAATTTCTATACCTGCTTTCGGCAACGACGAAATCCTCCTCCTCTGTTGCTTTGAATTCAAGCAATTCCACTTCTGGCCGTCCTTCCCAAGCGAATGGCTTCATTGCAGTAGCCTGATCCTGTTGGTCAATCTGGATTGTATTGTGGGAACCTGTGCCTCGAAAGCGGTCTCTTTCCTTCAAATCTCCCACATAGGTGAAAGTTCCGGCATCAACAAATAGCTCCTCAGCACCAAACCGTAAGGTAATACTCAGAGCATCGGCATGGCTATGCCCAGCTGCACCTGGTCCAAACGTACCGACGTCGAACAGCAAATGCGCATCGCCGCTGACTAGCGATGCCATCCCTGTGTTGCGGAAAATACGCGAAGCCCTTGGGCCAATAGCCGATGGCTTCGTCAGTACTTTCTTTCCAAGCCACCATACTGCCTGCGGAAACAGATCTTCATAATCGTGGGCAAGGTCCAACTTCAATGCCTTCGAACAGGCAGCCAGCGTGCCCCGTCCAAATTGGTCGTGGGTGCCATAGGGGTGAAAGAATCTGCCGCCATCGTCATCCCCAAAAAACGAAAGCCTGCGAGCTGGACCCATCAGCGATTCCAGATATTCCGCCATTTTCCTCAACTTCGCAGCATATGGATTCGTCTCACAAAGTACAGTGTGAAACAGGAACATATCCACCGCATACACGTGATAATACGTGGACTGTTCAAAGTGAGCACCATCTTCCAATACCTGTCTCTCCATTTCCTGCGAAACAATCTGCCCACCCAAATCCACCCACTTTGCTGACTCCTGCCATCCCGGAAAAAGTGTCCCAATGGCATGCAGCGCCACGGCCTCACCCAATAAATGCGTATTTGGTGAAAAATAAACGGAAAGATTTTTCTCCAGATGGCTACCGTGCTGAAATAATCCATTCGTCAGACGCTTCCGCGCTTCAACGCTAAAATTGTCCCGCCCGAGATGGAGGAGCCAAATCCAACTGATCGCCCGGAAACCAACTTCCAATGCACTGGTCCAGTTGATGCCTCGGCCATAGGGATTCTGATCAAACCAACTATCTAGCTGCCTTTGAATTTCCTGCCAGTACTTTTCCTGGCCACTCAACAACCCCGCCTGGGCAAGTAAAACCAGGTGCTGATGACGATTCAATTCCCAAATGTTCTTGTGATCCCCTGCGCGCGTCGCATCCAGATAAGAGATAAACCGATAATACTTTAGTCCTGTTTCAATTCCACTCGCATAATCGCGCCGCCAATAAATGTCTGGCCCTGTTTCCAAGGTTCCACCCAATAAGGGAAAGCGGTGCTCCAACACCTGCTCCGCAATTTCCATAACTTCGTTGTCAAAAGGCGACCCTCTCAACTCCTGAGAAACTTCCTTTGCCGAAGGAAGCAACGGCCGCATGACTACAGGCATTGCGACTTTTGGCCGAAGGAAAGAGTGTAGGTTAGACGTTTCCTGCCGTAACCGGAAGAGAATTTCCTCTTTGCTACGAATGCGCGGCATAAATCGAGCTCTGCGATAATTGAATCATGTTCAAGTTTTCTTCCTTTATTAATCCATTCTTACTATGTGCGGTATAGCCGGTTATGTCCTAAACAATAATGGAGAGGCACGGGAAAGCGTCGTCGACGCCATGTGCAAGTCCATTGTGCATCGCGGCCCAGACGACCAGGGAATTCATACCGATGGCCCATGCAGTATTGGCATGCGACGCCTCAGCATCATCGACCTGTCCACAGGACATCAACCAATCCCCAATGAAGATCATAGCTTATGGATTGTGTTCAACGGGGAGATCTATCAGTATCGCGAACTACGCGAGGCTTTGGCCAAACAAGGCCATCAATTTCGCACTGCAAGCGATACCGAGGTTATTCTCCATTTGTTCGAACAAGAGGGAACAGCCGGCATCCATAAATTACGCGGAATGTTCACCTTCGCCATTTGGAATAGCAAAACCCGAAAATTGTTAGTAGCCCGTGATCGCTTTGGCAAAAAACCACTTTATTACGCTCACACCAAGGACGGTTTCTACTTCGGAAGCGAACTGAAGTGCCTGCGCGTTGCAGGGGTTCCTCTGGAATTGGATAACGAAGCAATTCGCCAGTACTTCCAGTTCTCCTATATCCCCGATCCTCTCAGCCCTTATAAAGACATTAAGAAACTTCCTCCAGGTTCCTGGCTGGTCTACAACGCCAATACTGGTACGATTCAGCAGGATCGCTACTGGAAACTACCGATACCCGCGGAAACGGATCCAACCAACCAAACCCACGCACAATGGTGCAGCCAGATCCGCCAAAAATTCGACGAAGCTGTGCGTATTCGTATGATCGCCGACGTACCGCTTGGTGCTTTCCTGAGTGGTGGCATCGATTCAACCTCCGTTGTAGCTTCCATGGCTAGTACCACCAAGGATCCCATTAAAACATTCTCCATAGGATTTGAAGAGGCCGAGTTCAATGAACTCCCCTGGGCAAAACAGGTTGCACAACAATACAATACCGAACACCACGAAATTCTTGTCAAACCCGATTCGGTGGATCTAGTAAATAAACTCGTTGAATCCTTCGATGAACCTTTCGGTGATTCTTCGGCAATTCCAACATACCTTGTAAGTCAATTCGCAGTCCAACACGTTAAGGTTGCACTCACCGGTGACGGCGGGGACGAACTTTTCGCCGGGTATGAAAGTTTTTTCCTTATCGATCAATACCGTAAATTCGACAAAATTCCTCAGTGGGTTCGCGGTGCTGTTTCAAAGATGGCCGACCAACTTAGCTACGCTGCATATGGAAAAAACTTCCTTCGCCTGCTCAGCCGCAAAACGCCATTAGAGCGGTACTTCGAGCTGAATTACACTCCGTTCTACCTTCGCCAACAACTGCTCACACCAGAATGGATGGAGCCAGCCGACGCTGGTTACATTACCAGGACATTTGCCGAATGCCTGGCTCCCCAAGGATCGGACATTCTAACTCACGCCTTTTTTTTCGAGGCCACCGCGAAACTAACAGGGGACATGTTAACGAAAGTTGACCGCATGTCCATGGCCAACTCTCTTGAAGTCCGCTGCCCTATGCTGGATCACGAATTTGCCGAACTCGCTGCTCGGGTTCCTCACTCCATGAAGATGAGGCAGGGAAAGGGTAAGGCAATTCTTGTCGATGCAATCGGTGACCGGCTGCCGCCGGATCTGCTCACTCGGCCCAAAAAAGGTTTCGGTGTGCCCTTGGCGCTTTGGTTCCGAGGTTCACTCAAAGAATTTCTTTGGGATCACTTGACCGGTTCAACCTTCGTTCGTCGCGGAATTGCCTCTGGGCCTTTCGTTCGTCAGTTGCTCGAAGAGCACGATTCTGGCCGACGAAACAACTTCCATTGGTTGTGGACACTATTGATGTTGGAACTCTGGTTCCGGCGCTTTGGCAACGAGATCTAGCCTGTTTGCCACGCTTCCTCTTAGGAAGCTACAGCAACTTTTTGGAAAACAAACTCGTTGCATCCAAGCCCAACATAACCAGACCTTAGCCGAGTCATGGTAAATCCACGTTTACGGTAGAAATCGAAGATCTCGTCCGCCGTCGCATATTCGTAAGGGTACCCGCCGACCCAATCAATAATGTCATACCATTTGGACATGCCGCGCGCCCGCGGATCATCAGTGCGTAGACTCCAAGTTTTGAAATAACTGCCAAGTTCACCGTATAACAGAGACCGCGAAAACATCTTAATTTCGTCAGGAAGCGTTACTGCAATGGCAAAGGGCGTTTGCAAAAATCCCGGCAGTTGATTGTAAATCTTCTTCTTGGTAACCCAACGGCGAGCTTGAGTTCCGGTATCGTTATAAATTGCCACGAATAGAGTACTTTGTGGACCAGCGGCAAGCGCAGCATTTTCCAATGCCAGCCACATGTTTCCGGTGTGGTGCAGAACTCCCCAAGAATAGACAATATCGAATTTACCAAGTGATTTAACGTAGTCGGCGTCCAAAGCTGAACCTTGTTGAACCGTCCAATGTTGATCTTCGGGAAAGTACCTGCGTCTCAACTCTGTCGTGCAAGCCACAGAAGAAGGGTCAAAGTCAAACGAAAAAACTTTCGCCCCCAATCTACGGGCAGCCAAGCTAAACAGTCCACTCCCTGACCCGATGTCCAGAAATGTCCGTCCATTTAGATCTTGAACCTCCAGCATATCGCGGAGAGACTGCTCAGCCGATCGGATCCGGTCATCATTGAGCAGTGTTAAAAAGCGAGACCAATTGTCTCCAAAACGAAAGCGCTCCCCACGGGAGACTTCCGCAGCATGTGTAGGTGTATTTACTGAAGTTGACATTTTTGTAAACAGAGTGGAAACTCAGCCGGGATTTAAACCGCTCCAGGGATCCGCCCCAAACGCCGAAGCATACTGTCCGACATCTGAATTATATCACTCCACTGCATTCGGAAGTTTCTTGGAATCATCATGTAACACACGTTCCGAATCATCAAATGTGTTTTGATGAAGAATACCAAAAGCTTCTATGCCGAATGGCCTAATCTGGTGCTAATCCTCAACCTACTTCTCGGAGTGACCCAAATCTCTTCCTGGAGCCAACTTGTCGCGTACTCGCTGCTTTAGTTCCTTAAGGTCAGGAAACTTCCCTTCACCACTCCTCGACCAAACAATCGCGCCGCCCACCCGCACTTCAAAAACACCGCTCTTACCTGGACATAAAGCAACTGAACCTAACTCGTCCTCGAAACTTATTAGCAGTTCTTGCGCCATCCAAGCCGCCCTCAACATCCATCGGCATTGGGTGCAATATTCAATTTCAACTCGTCCAAGCATAATCTCTCATTCTCTTGTTACCATATGATTGCAAGTTAAAAAAGCTGTCTTAATTTTAATGACTGCTTCTGCCGATCTTACAGTTGATGAGTTTTCTGTTCATCCAGATTCTCCACGGCAAGGCTCTTGGCGTTGCTCCAAAAAATGCTCTTCGCTGAACTAGGTACCGAAATGATTCAGATCTGCCTGCTAAAAAGCTAGCCTAAGACTAAGCAAGGCGAATGACGCTCTCCAACAGACCATAAGCGTCATAGGTAAAGGGTAAAAAGAAAATTATGTGTGGCATTGCAGGTTTTGTAAGTTCCAAAGCTCTTAATGAGGTAAGTCAGGCTCGCTCTATTGTCGAAAGGATGAATGGAGAAATTGCCCACAGGGGCCCCGATGATTTCGGGTTTTTTCAAGATGACTTTGTTGCTCTTGGGCATCGCCGCCTGAGCATCGTCGATGTCGCTGGTGGGCATCAACCCATGACCAACGCCCTCCGCACTCATTGGATCGTTTATAATGGTGAAGTTTTCAACCATGCCAGTATTCGTCCCGACCTGGAACGACTAGGCCACCGTTACTTCACACGTTGTGACACTGAAACTATTCTCCACGCGGCAACCCAATGGGGCAATAAATGCGTCGAGAGGTTTCGTGGCATGTTCGCCTTCGCCATTTGGAATACCCAGACTAAAACGCTCTTATGTGCCCGCGACAGGTTGGGTATCAAGCCTTTTTACTATTTCTTCAACGGCCGGACTTTCGCTTTCGCCTCAGAAATTAAGGCGCTCCTGGAACATCCTGATATTAGTCCGGAGTTCGAGGAATCAACTCTAAACGAGTACTTGGCATTCGGCTACTTAAGTAGCGAGCAAACCATGTTTCGCAACATCCGGAAACTGATGCCCGGCCATACGGCCAAGGTTCAGGTCGCAAACGGAAAGCTGGAACTCACGGTCGAAGAGTATTGGGATCTTCCCAAATCCTGCACCACGGGTGAGGAAATCTCTGAAACCGAATGGGTTGCAGAAACACGACGCCGCTTGGAAGAAACGGTCCAAATGCGGCTGATGAGCGATGTGCCCCTTGGCATGTTCCTCAGCGGTGGGGTTGATTCCTCCGCCATAGCTGCACTTGTAAAACGCATGGCAAATGGACCTGTGAAGACGTTCTCTGTAGGTTACGCTGAAGAAAAATATAGTGAACTCGGCTATGCGTCGCAAGTTGCCAAATCCATTGGAACCGATCATTACGAAATCAGGCTCAGTCGCAACGAGTTCTTCGAAGCCCTACCGCAACTCATCTGGCATGAAGATGAACCAATTTGCTGGCCTTCCAGCGTTTCTCTGTTTTTTGTTTCGAAACTTGCGGCCCGCCAAGTAAAAGTGGTCCTCACTGGCGAAGGCAGTGATGAACTATTTGGTGGTTACGAACGTTATCGCTGGAACCTGCTCAACAATCAATACCTGGGCACATACAAGGCCGTTCCATCGGGAATTCGCCGCTGGGTTAGAGGACAAGTTGCAAGCAGCCCACTAATTAATGCTTCGGTTCGGCGCAAACTATGCCATACATTCGTGGGCCGCGAGGAAACCACCGAATCCCTTTTCCTTGACAATTTCTATTCCGCTTTTTCCGAGTCGCAGCAAAAGGAGCTGCTTCGTGCCGCCCCCTCGAATATTTATGACAACTACCTTGGCTACGAAAGCAAGTTTCAGAACATGAGTCATTTGCGCCGCATGCTCTATGCTGATCAGAAAACGTATCTCGTAGAACTCCTCATGAAGCAGGATCAAATGAGCATGGCTTGTTCCATTGAAAGCCGAGTTCCATTTCTTGATCATACGTTTGTAGAATTCGCCATGCGAGCCCCTGATAGCCTAAAAATCAAAGGCCCCACGCAAAAGTACCTGTTTAAGAAGTCCATCGAAGATCTGCTCCCTCACGAAATTGTTCACCGCAAGAAAATGGGTTTCCCAACTCCACTCCGCCAATGGCTTCTCGATCCTGGCATGGATTCCCTGTATGACGCCCTCACCGATAAGAACGGATTCGTCGCTGCCTACACAGATCTGGATCAGCTTCGCGGTCTAATCAATAGGCACCGCAGTGGATTTGAGGATGCTACCGATCGTATTTGGCGCTTGCTGAATCTCCAGCTTTGGGGCGATGTCTTCATAACCGGTCGTCGGGACAAATGGTGGAATGGTGCGGGTTCGGCCCTGTCCTCCACTCGCTAAAAGACATGGATTCAATCCCAGTTATGCTCATGAGCGAAATGCTCTCCGCCGGTGGCTCGGAACGACAGTTGGTGGAAATTGCAAAGTCGCTTGACCGCCGCCGCTTCACCCCCCATGTCGCCACACTGAAAGGTGGTTTCCGCCAGCAGGAGCTTGCCAATAAGGGCATACCAGTTCTCCATCTTGATCTGGACTCCTTCGCCTCAGTTAAAGCATTGAAAGCCGGATTGGGCCTTCGCAACTACATCAAAACCCACAGTATTAAGCTATTCCACTCTTTCGATTATTCCACTGCTTGTTTTGGTGCACCCTTTGCTCGACTCGCTGCCACCCAAGTGGTGCTTACCAGCACTCGTGCACATCGCAGCCTTTATCGGCCCTTTTACCAAAAGCTCTTGCGGCTTACTGATCCTCTAGCGCACGGCATGGTAGTAAATTGCGAAGCAATGCGCAACCACTTGATTCAGGACCAAAGTATTTCTCCCAATAGAATTTATCACTGTCCGAATGGAATCGATCTCTCCAACTTCAACCCGCAAAATAGAATGCGTCCAGCATTTTTCCCAACCGTTCTCCAGGAAGCCTCTCTTATCATCGGAGTCGTTTGTGTCTTACGTCAGGAAAAGGGGCTAGCGACATTACTCGAGGCTTTTGCTAGAGTTTCCGCTAACTATCCCCAATTGGGCCTGGCAATCGTCGGCAGCGGTCCGATGCTTGCAGAACTCCAGGATCTGGCAGCTGCATTGGAAATTTCCGCGCAATGCCACTTTGAACCCTCCACTAAAAACGTCTCAACTTGGCTTAGTGGTATCGATTTATTTGTGCTCCCCAGCCTCTCCGAAGCCTTTTCCAATTCTTTAATGGAAGCCATGGCCTGCGGATGTGCAGTCGTTGCATCGAACACTGGCGGGAATCCAGAACTCGTGAAACAAAACCACACAGGATTGCTGTTTGAGCCTGGTAATAGCGAGAGCCTCGCCGATTGCCTTCACCAACTCTTATCTCAACCGGATACACGTCAAAGATTTGCCTCCAACGCTGCTAGCTACGTGGCTACCAATTTTGCGCTTCAGGCCGCAGCAGCAAGGATGGGTGAGATCTACTCCAGTTTGCTCTCCAGCAAGACTTGATCTTAAGATTTGGCCGCATTCAGCCGATAACGACTTAGGACCGAATGGTCTTTCTCATCGATGCCTAAATGGAATAGTCTCAGACTTGGACAATTTGAATACGAAGCTGCTGCCATCGTCACCTTCCCGAAAGGGTTGGCTGGCTTCGAGATGGAAACTTCTTTCGTTCCCATTGAAAAGAGGGGGTATGAGCCCGTTGTCTTCTTGCAGAGCTTGCGGTCCCCGGAACTTTGCTTTGTTACTGTTCCCATGGATTTTGTGGACAAAGCCTATCAATTGCGAATCATGAATGAAGACATGATAGTGATCTCGGCTTCTGAACAAAACTCTGCAACCGCAGACCTGGCTTGCCTTGCCATCGTATGCTTGCCGGAAAACGGTCCTGCAACTGCGAACCTATTGGGGCCGGTTGTAGTCAATCGCAAGAACCGCATCGCAGTGCAAGCGATCCGAGATGATTCCAAGTACTCCGCTTCACATTCTCTTGAAACAAGTCTTTTGGCAGATCCAACTCCTGAAGGGGAGATGCCGTGTTAATAGTCAGACGCAGACGCGGTGAAGTCATTGTCATTGGCGATGGCATCGAAATCGAGATCCTAGATATCAGTCCGACTCAAGTGAAAGTCGGTATCCGAGCCCCCAAAGATGTACCAGTATTCCGCAAGGAAATACGATTAGCCCGAGACGCAAATGTTGCTTCAGCCAACGGTGGTTCAAACCAAATATTACAGGATTTTGTCGGCAAATTAAGAACTTCCGAAAGCAACACCATTGCTGTCGCAGCCGAACTTGGAAAAAGTTTGGAAACTCAAGCAGTAAACTCCTCCAGCTAGGTTTTGTTGAATCGGTTCCTCGAACAAGGTCAAATTTGAAAAGCATTTTCCTGCTGCGGTAAATACAAGGCATCCACGCGCACTCGTACGATTCTGTTGCGCTCCATTTCCGTTACTGTGAAGCGATGACCGTTATGCTCGATTAACACGCCAGCCTTCGGTATGTACCCCAAACGAAACAATATGAAACCGGCGAGCGTTTCAAACCCTGCATCCGTAGGCAGTTCAATGTCATATTGTGTTGCCAGATCGCGAATCGTAATACTGCCGTCCAGCGTAAGCTCCTCTCCTTTCTTAGGCTTAGGACGCATTACATCATGTTCATCTTCAATTTCTCCAAACACCTGCTCCAGAACATCCTCCAACGTCACCAACCCGGAAACTGTACCAAATTCATTTACCACCAAAGCCAGATGTGCATGATGCACACGAAACTCATCAATTAGCTCTGAAATATTTTTTGTCTCGGGGACTTCCAAAGGCTTCCTCATAATTTGTTTTAGCCGAAAGGCAGTTACTGGTTTACGCGCGTCATGTGCTGCTCGGCGCTCCAGCCAAACTCTCACCAAGTCTTTCAGGTGTACGATCCCAACAATATGCTCAGGTGTCTCTTCGTAAACCAATATTCTTGAAAATTGATGTTCGTTTATGATCGAAAGCACATAGTTCAAAGCCGCATCGGTAGGCACTGAAACAAATTGATTTCGAGGGACCATAATCTGCCTAGCGGTCAGGTCTTTCAATTCCAAAAGGCGCTTCATCGCCTCTTCCTCAAACGGTCGCAAGTTGCCCTCAGTCTTCACAGAGGAGATGATGAATTTCAATTCCTCAACCGAGTGTCCTCCAGCATGAGTTGCCCCCTGCACTCCTGCCAATCTGGAAATATGAGTCGACGTCCTTTCAATCACCGCCACAAATGGGCCACTAAGCCGGCTTAGAAACAGCAGCACTGGGGCTGCCAGAGCAGCCAATCGTTCCGCCCTTTCCAGACCTACATTCTTTGGCACAACTTCGCCTAAAACCACATGGGGGAACGCAATCACAAGGAATGCCGCAAAATAGGTACTGCGGTCAATCCATACAGCCGTTTGAGAGTTCACCCATGGATGGAACATCTTAAGCAAGAATTCGTGGATCGTGCCCTCTCCAACCGAACCCAAAATCAGACTCAATAGGGTTACACCAAATTGGACAACCGACAACAGCCGCTCTGGATTTTCAAGGAGTTGTAAGGCGACTTTCGCGCCGCTGTTACCCTCTTCCGCCATGGCTAACAACCTTGGACGACGCGAAGAAAGCAGCGCAACTTCAGCCCCTGCCAGAAACCCGTTAAGCGCAATAATGCCGCCTAACAACAAAAACCGGTACAAATAATTTACTTCTTCTGATGCAACAGTAGACATAGTGTTTTCGATTCGAGCTACAATGCCGATTGTGTCACTGGACCGGCTCCTCAAATATGTTAATTATGCCATCGCTACAGGCATCGTATTATTTGTAGCTGCCCTTTACTGGATTTTGTGGCGCCCATTGGCCCAAACAAATGGTACTGTGTTGGCCATCACAACAGACCGAGTTACCGTGCGTCGAGATAGGCTGGGGGTCCCCCACATAGATGCCACAAACCTGGACGATGCTTTTTTCGCCCAAGGCTACATCACTGCCCAAGACCGGCTCTGGCAAATGGATTCCCTGCGCCGCGCCGCCAACGGCGAACTGGCAGAAATTGTCGGACCCGCTGCTCTAGAAAATGACCGTGAATCACGCCAACTCCGCATTCGCCGCATCGCCTTTGATCAGGAACGGCAACTCGGTGATCCCGAGCGCCGCGTCTTCGCGGCTTACGCTCGCGGTGTGAATTACTTTATCGAAAAAAACCGCCGCAACCTACCAGTGGAGTTCACCGTTCTTAATTATGAACCGCAACCTTGGAGGACGGTTGATACCTTATCCATCGGACTGCTCATGTTCCGCTCTATGACCACCTCTTGGAAATCCGACTTGGTAAAACTGTCTATGCTCGACGGCGGCGATGCGGAAAAGGTTAAGCAGCTGTTCCCTCCCCGTACTGGCGATGAAACCCATCCCGGGTCCAACGCCTGGACTATCAGCGGTGCTCTCACTGCATCCGGCAAGCCTATCCTCGCCTCCGATCCCCATTTGGAGTGGAGTTTCCCCGGCCTCTGGTACACCGCCCACATAAAAGCCCCGAATCTGAATGTCATCGGAGCATCCGTTCCTGGCGTCCCCGGCATCATCATCGGTCACAACGAAAAAATAGCCTGGGGCATGACCAACCTTCATTTTGACGTGCAGGATCTATATGCGGAAAAACTGCTCAGCACAACAGCCTATGAATTCCGTGGAAAAGCTGCCCCTCTAAAAGCCGAAACTGAGTTGATCCGCGTCAAAGGCGCCAGAACCGTGGAAGCAATTCAATACTCAACCATCCACGGCCCCATTATTCTGAACGAACCCAATCGTCAATACGCACTCCGCTGGATGGGTGCTCAAATCCCTGCCAATCCCTACGTGTTTCTGGAAGTGAACCGAGCCGCCGATTGGACCCAATTTCAAGCAGCCCTGCGCAACTACGCCGGCCCTTCAATGAACTTTGTCTACGCAGACACAGCTGGCAACATCGGCTACCAGGTTGCTGGCATGTTGCCGATCCGCAAGACTTTCGATGGAACAGTCCCCATGAACGGCCCCAGCGGCGAATTCGAATGGGAAGGTACCGTCCCGTTTGAGGAACTGCCCAGCGAGTTCAATCCTGAATCTGGAATGATTGTCACCGCGAATCAAAATCCATTTCCGGAGGATTCGCCCTATCGAGTCAACGGCACCTTCGCCCCCTATTACCGCGCCCACCAAATTGAATTGCGTTTGGGAACAAAGAAAGGCTGGAAGCCAGAAGAAATGTTGGCTATTCAAACCGACGTCTATTCCTCGTTTTCCCACTACCTTGGACAACAATTCGTAGCCGCTGTAGAAAAGCGGAAAGCTTCCAATCCGGCCCTCCAAGACGCCGTTAGAATTCTCAAACAATGGGATGGACAAATGCTCGAAGGGAAACCAGCACCTCTCATCGCAACGTTTCTATTCCAACACCTGCGCAAAGCCATTGCAGAAAAAGCATCGCCAGGAAAAGGCATCACTTACGAATTCAGCATCGCCCCAGCCGTGATGGAAAATCTACTCCGCGAAAGACCCGCCGACTGGTTCCCCGATTGGGACCAATTATTGCTCCGTGTTTTCGTCGACGCCATGGAGGAAGGCCTGCGCATTCAAGGACCCAACGTCAACAAATGGGACTATGGCCGATACACCGAGATGACGTTAACCCATCCAGTGCTCAGCCGCATTCCTTTGCTGAATCGCGTGGGCTTCATCAACAATTACATCAACACTTCAACCGTCCCGATGCGCGGAGCCAGCACCACCGTGAAGCAGACCTCCCGCAGGTTAGGACCATCCATGCGATTCGTTGCCGATCTATCGCAATGGGACAAATCACTTAGCAACGTCACCATAGGCCAGTCCGGGCAGATCTTGTCAAGGCATTATAAGGATCAATGGGAAAGTTACTTGGCAGGCCGTAGCTTCCCGCTCCCCTTTGATTCGCTCCCAGGAAACGAAATCCTAGTGCTCTCGCCCGCTGGCAAGTAGTTCAAACTTTCCGTCAGCCAGCAGCTTGTAGGGGATCCCTCGCCACACTATCGTGTTGCCAAAGAACCCGGCTAGCCAAAACAAAAAACTAGCCAAGTCTTGCAAAGGCACCAGGAGCCAAAGTCGGCTACTCAGGGGATCCTTCAAGATTGCCGACGCCGTAGCCGCCCCAGCAGCAGCCCGCACTAATGCGGTTACGCAAAGCACCGGCCACCAACCCGGGGCCCATAGAACCAGCAGCAACGCCAATGGCAGCGGGTTGGTAAACAGTTGCCCAATGTATCCCGCCGGCCGCGAACGCCTTGTTGATCGATTCCATCGAATGCGATGCGACGCATTGGTCTTCAGCGATTCGCTCCCAATGCGGTGTTCAACAACATAACTCGAAAGCGCCACCCCATGCCCTGCCTCCGCGGCAAACTGCCCCAACACAAAATCCTCCGCCAGATACTGCCGCAAAAGATCCCAGCCACCAATCGCTTCAATCACACTGCGTCTGGCGGCAATCGTCGGTCCTACAGCAAAGCGCATACCCTCCAGCATTCGGGCCACCACAATCCCACCCAAGAATTCGGTGTTCATCCCCAGCGCTTCCAGCGTCGACCAAAACGATTTTCCCGGCACTGCCCGGTATGGACAAGTAGTAACCCCCAGTTTGTCGTCAGTGAACTCTGCCGCAATCACGCGCAGCATGGATGGAGTCACTCGAATGTCGCTATCACTCATCACCAGCAAATCGTTGGCCGCCGCTTTCATCATCAAATCGAGGCTCCAAACTTTGGCATTCGGCCAAGGCGGCTCACCTCCTAGCAGTATGCGCGAAGGTACATCCGGATACCGTTGGCAAATCTGCTTCACCAACCCATAGGCTGGATCATCCGAAGTTCGGAATGCCAACAGAATTTCAAAGTGAGGATAATCCTGTTCGAAGAAACTGGTCAGGTTTTGCTCAAGCCCATCGTCCAACCCATGCAAGGGCTTCAGGATGCTGATCGGAGGAAATGTTTGTGGAGGATTAATCGGAGCGGCGGCAAGATATTTCCTCGCCGCCACAATTACCAGAATGCAATATACCAGCGACCCAGTAACCAAGGCCGCAAGAATGTAGGTCACAAAACTAATCCGTAGTTTGCTTAGATTCGATCTTCTGTTGCACTTCAGCCATAAAATCGGCCAGCGGTTTCACACCAAGATCACCCAGCTTGCGATGCCTTACAGATACCGCACCCTGCTCAGCCTCACGGCCTCCCAGCACCAGCATGTAAGGAATTTTCTGCATCTGCGCGTCGCGAATTTTCAAATTCACTTTCTCGCTACGTTCATCCAGCCAAACCCGAACCCCAGCATCAGCCAGGTGATTCTTCACCTGCCGCGCATAGTCCATCTGCCTGTCAGTAATCGGAAGCACAGCCACTTGAATTGGAGCCAGCCAGATTGGGAATGCCCCGGCATAATGTTCCACCAGGATGCCAAAAAACCGTTCCACTGATCCGAACAACGCACGATGCACCATCAACGGTTGATGCTTCTTACCATCATCCGCAATGTATTCCAAGCCAAAACGGCGAGGAAGCGTGAAGTCGAACTGAACCGTGGAGAGCTGCCACAAACGGCCAATGGCATCCACCAGTTTCATATCGATCTTCGGCCCGTAAAAAGCAGCCTCATCGGTCATCACCCGGACTTTCAATCCCAACCGTTCAGTAGCCGATTTCAATGCATTTTCCGCCAACGCCCACTGATCGGGAGTGCCATCATACTTACCGCTGACGCCATTGTCCCAAGTGGACAACTCAGCCTCATACTTCTCAAATCCAAACGCCTTCAAAGTGTCAATCGCAAACTGCAGGCAATTCACAACTTCGTCTTCAACCTGTTCCGGAGTGCAGAAAATGTGAGCGTCGTCCTGCGTGAATCCGCGCACTCGCAACAGCCCGTGCATGGTCCCGCTGCGTTCGTAACGATAGACAGTTCCAAGTTCGCCCAAACGCACTGGCAGATCGCGATAGCTCTTCGGCTTATCAGCGTATATCAAAATGTGGAACGGACAGTTCATCGGCTTAAGCTGATATTCAGCATCATCCAATTCCATGGCCTTGAACATGTTCTGGTTATAGAAATTAAAGTGGCCGGAAGTCTTCCACAAATCGATCTTCGCAACGTGCGGGGTGTAGACCAGCGAATACCCGCGCGCCACATACTGATCGCGCATCCAGTCTTCCATCAACCGCCGAACCGTTCCGCCTTTGGGATGGAAAAATATCAGTCCTGGCCCTGCAAGATCCTGAATGCTGAACAAATCCAATTCCTGTCCCAGCCGCCGATGATCACGGCGCTTCGCTTCTTCCAGCCGCGCTACGTATTCATCCAGATCTTTGGTGGAAAAGAACGCAGTGCCATAAATCCTTTGCAACTGCTTGTTCTTTTCATCACCCTTCCAATAAGCACCGGCGATTGATTGCAACTTGAATGCTTTAATCCGATCAGTAGAAGGCACGTGCGGTCCGCGGCAAAAGTCAATGAAATTCGGCCCCAGCGTGTACTCGCTAAAAGTTTCCCCAGCGCGTTCGGCAATCAACTCACACTTCATCCAGGCGGAAGCATATTTCCGCAATCCTTCTTCCTTGCCCGTGGTGACTCGTTCGTAGGGTAGATTGCGTTTCTGAATCTCCCACATCTTGGCCTCGATTTTTTCAAGGTCTTCAGGAGTGAATTTCTCAGCACGATCGAAGTCATAGTAAAATCCGTTTTCAATCGGCGGACCAATGCCCAGTTGCGTCTCAGGCCAAAGCTCCAGCACCGATAAGGCAAGCAGGTGCGCCGTGGAGTGTCGGTAAACTTCCAACGCCTCCGGATTCTTAGTTGTGAGAATCTGCAAGGTCGCATCGCCTTCAAAAGGGCGAGTCAAATCAAAAAGCTCACTGTTGACACGGGCCACAATCGCGTCTTGTGCAAGGCGCGGACTGATCGACTGCGCCACGTCAAGGGGCCGGGAGCCGGCAGGAACGGTCTTTACGCTGCCATCCGGCAGAGTAATGGAATAGCTGCTCATATAGTTGAAATTCCAGGGTATCACGCTGGGTATCCGCCCGCCTGCTATGAACGAAGCTTTACCCATGAATCATAGTTCTTCGGTCCATCAATCTCCTTAACTTCTCTCCACGCGCTAATCGCCTGCTCTCTTTTCGCATCTTTCTCACCAGCAAGAAAATCGCTCAGGAAATTGATGTAGCAGTCATACGGAATCTTTGCAAAAGGCTCTCTTGTCAAATTCAGCCGGACGTACTCTTTCACCAAATCTCCATAGGTAATTGCGCCTTTCGCTAATTGCTCTTCTCTCCACCGATTGAGGCGGTAACGCACTCCAGATTTTCGCGTCATTCCCGGAGACAACTTCCGGCCTTCCCTATCAAGAAAATCCTTCGTTTCCGTGTCGTTTGTGTAAACCACAATAGGAAGACTTAAGTGCAGCCCATGCTCTACGTCTTTGCAACTGGATCGGGAAGAGTTCCTCTTGGAAGGACGCTCAATTCTGCCCGAGTTTAGAAACATCCGAATGGCTCTCTCAATCTCATCCTTGCGCAAATTGTTGGACCTTGGAATCCCAATTATCCTTGCGAATTTCTTCAACTCAGTCGCGTACCAATACCCGTTGTCAAACTGATCCAACGTCATTTTCGATGATAAATTGCACTTCTTCGCTTTCATAAACTCCCTGGCACAGGCTTCAGCAATCGCGATCTACTATCCCATTGAAACCTCGCCACTGCGGCCCCCGCTTCGCACAATGGAAGACTCGCGCAGGTTCGAATCGTTACCCGTGGCATCCCCCTACGAAGCCTGTCCTCTAACTCCGATGCAAAATAGAAGACCCCATTTGGCGCAGCAGGCACACCAATCAACAGCACTTCAGTTGCCGGCCCAACCGTACGTCGAACCAGTTCCACATTCCTGTCCGTATGCCCAAGTAAATCTTGATAGACCCATATGTTGACACTCAGCGCAGAAATCTGCACGGCCAAAAATACCGATGTGAAAAGCGTCCGTCGAGAAGTCCCCCGCATAGCTACCGCCAGAAATATTGCAGTCCAAATAGATGGCCAATACAGATTTCTGGTGTGCTGTAACGAAGGATTGATCCAGCCAATCACGCTGATTGCAGGAAGTGCGCTAACTATCGTGAGCCATGCCAGCGCGCGCGTTGCTGAAGGACCGCGATAAGCCGTCGCCCAAAACACAACCAGACCAGCGTATGCAATCGCAATTAACCTTGCCCACAGCGATTCCATCGTTGTATTAATTCCAAACACCGGCAGCGTTAGGGAATTCACCACCATCGAATAAAATGATTTCAGAGTTACCGCGTTCCCCGTGTACCCACCAATGCCGCCAACCACCGCATACCGAACCGCAACCAATAAAACCGTGCAACAAAGCAAGGACAATAGGAACGGCATCGCACTCCGCCTGCGGTTGACCAAAGGCTTCAAAGCAACAAGCATAGGTACAATCAGCACAGTCGAATAAGCAGTTTCCTTGTTCAGCACAGCAATCACATAACTAAGCAATCCCAGTCCGCCGGACCACCATGACCTCGCCCCCAAGGATTCCCAATACTCCAAAAACAGCAGTAATGAAATCAACCCAAAAGCCGCAGCCAACAAATCAAACCGCGCCGCCGGCCAAAGCACCGCCTCAAAATGACAACCTGCAACTCCAAATAAAAGTGCCGCCGCACTGCCAGTCCAAACTCCGAATCCAAGCCTTATCGCCAACATTCCTATTAGTACGCAGTTCAACACATGGAGCCCAATACTCTGCAAGTGATAGCCCCACAAAGCAGCACCAAAGATCTGGTAATCAAGCGCAAAACTCAGAAACGCTAAGGGCCTATACATGCCATCCGGTTGCCGTTCTACAAACAGTCGCCACACATCGGACCAGGAGTTCAAACTTGCACCAATGTGCCGATGAGTCCAATCATAATGCGAAAAGTTAATGGATAAAGCAGGACTGTAAACTGCACTAACTATGCAAACCAGCACAAAAATAAAAGGACCACCCAACCGTCCGCGCTTTTCCAATTTCGTGTCCGTCCCCTGATTTGCCAACAAAAAATACAGAACAAGAGCGCCGTTCAGCAGCAACAGGGGTTTGTATGGGTTCTGCGGGGGAAAACAAAATCCACTAAATTGAACCAGATATTCACCGGTCGGAAACGTGGAGGCAACAACATTAACAGCAAGAATGAGCAATGCCCAAAAACCACAAGGAATGAATTCGCATCAGGCTTTGATTAAGATCGCGTCCGCATTTTCATTTTAACCGAGTTTCACAATTTCCTTTTACACTTCCAATCATCCCAAGCGCTTTATGTTACATTGGTTCGGTCCTTAGCATGTCTTTACAGATCTTCCTGGAAGGCCGCTTTCTTGGCATTGAACGCTTTCTATCCGAAGCGCCAGATTCCAATGAATCGAGTCTAGAAACACGCTCCTTATGGCTCAGTCTCGCCAGTGAGATCATTCCCCGTGCCTTGTTGAAAGAGCTCGGCCTCGCTCCCATTCTGTTAGGATTTTCCAGCTCCGGTTACTTCCTTTTAGTGCTCCCCGAAGAAACCCGCTCCGACGCTGAACTGTTCCTCCTGAAAGCCAGCGAAGCCATCACCTCCATCTCCTTCGGCCAACTGCGGCTCATCTATTCCGCAACAGAAAACTTGGGCGAATGGGCCAACGTCCGCAAGCGCTTGGAAGACGATCTTTCCCGCAAAGCGAACACTCCCCTTGCAACCGCAGGTCTCGCTCATTTCTCGCATCAGCCCAATATCGCCACATCCGCCCACCCGCTGGATCACGCGTGGCTCACCGCTATGCGGTCCTCGAAGTCAGCAGGCTGGAATCCGGAATTGCCCGCCAATATTCTCCCAACCGGCGGTAAACATCAATGGCCGCTGGCCGATGCACCCGACATCATTCCGCTAGCCCGTCACGCCGCACCCAGCGAAAGTTCCAACACCTTCGCCACTCCTGAAATTTTTGCAGCCCGTGCCGATGGCGCACACGCATGGGGCGTCCTGCGCGGTAACGTAGACAATTTCCTCGCCCGCCTGGAAAGCGCAAATTCCATTGAAGACTACATCCGCATCTCCGTCGTCTTCAAACAATTCTTCGCCGGAGAATTGGAAGTTGCCTGCTCACTTCCTGAGTTCTGGCAAAAGACAACAATCCTTTTCACCGGTGGCGACGAATTCGCAGTCCACGGAAGTTGGGACGCACTAATTGCCCTCGCTCGCGAAATTGACCGGCTCTTTGAACGCTTCACTTCCGAAACTTTGGCGGACTTCCCTGGCCCTGAAGCCAAAACCATTACCATGGCCTTGGCATTAGGTCGTCAAGGGGAATCCCTTGGCGAAGTCTACCGGGAAGCTGGCCGCAAACTAGATGCCGCCAAAGCAATGGGCAAGGGTCGATTCCAATTGTTCGGCCGTTCCGTGGAATGGAAAGAACTAGTCGAAGCCTCAGCACTGGCTGGCCGCATGACCAAAATCGTCAGCGATTACAACTGTTCCTCAGCGTTTCTTGATGAGTTGGCTGGCTTCTATCGCGAGAGCCTTCTTGAAGAAGCCGGTGGCGGCGTTGTAATGCGCAAGAAGGAAAAACGTTTCGACAGGCCTTGGCGATTTTATCGCCGTTTGAATTCAGTTCTAGAACCGGCGCGTGCCATGAATCCGCAGCGCATGCGCGAATTTGAACGCCGTAAAACAAGTTTGATTGAAGAATTAATTTCCCGGGGATCCGCTGGACGTCGTTTAAGACCCTCAGGCCGTGTTGCCCTTGAATGGGCCCGCCTGACAGTTGAAACTTCGAGCTAGCAAGGGAAGGAGACACTATGGAAGAGGAAACTCAAACCAGCGGCACGCCCGTAACTGAATCAGCTCCAGTGGCTGAAACGGTAGCAGCAGCAGTGGAGCCAATCGCTCCAGCCGCCGAACCATCTGCCGTGAAAGAAGCTGCCCCGGCTACTTCGGAAAAATCAGCCACGTCACCACAAGTGAAGCGGGAACCGCGGCCCGACCGGGGCCCGCGGCCTCCTCGAGAAAATCAACCGCCCCGGCAAGGACAACCGCAAGGCCAAGGACAAGCCAATCGTCCGCCTCGTGAAAATCGTCCACCTCAGGCAGGCGCTGGTTCTGGTGGCAGCCGTCCCGAACGTGGCGACCGGCCTCCTCATCAAGGTGGAGACCGGCCAGACCGTGGTGGCGATCGTGACCGTGGCCGCTTCGAACAACGTCGTCCCGATTTCGGTTTCAACGTCGATATCGAATTGGAAAAACTCGTTGCTGATAGCTTGTACCTCGACAATCAAGCACACATCGTCGCTGGCCGTATGCGCGATATGGACTCAGCAACTAAAAGCCATCTTCGGCGTTTCTACAATGCTGTCCGCCGCGCTTGCCGCACTCCTGAAGCCGAACGGCAACACGAATTCGTAATGTTGCGTGCACGCTTGGCCTACACGATTGCGCGCCACTCCCTACGCAGTCTGGACAGCCTGGAAAAGCTGCTTCTGCAAGTCACCCGCAAGAACGACGCCAAGGGCTACGAACGGTTCAAGGACCTTTTTGAAGCCATCATCGCCTATAACGAATAAGGAAACCAGCATGAGCGCACATACCGCCCAAACACGGCTGCAACTAGTCGGCAAATTAATTCTGGAAGCCAACATAGAATGCCTCACCGGTCTGCACATCGGCGCCGGCAAAGGATCTCTTGAAATCGGCGGCGCAGATAATCCCGTCGTGAAAGATGCCTTCGGCCGCCCATACATCCCCGGCAGTTCGCTGCGTGGAAAATTGCGCAGCTTGCTGGAACAGTCCAGTGGCCTATTGAAACCAGCCGACTTGGTTTACCTTTCGCGCCGCAAAGGCCAGGAAGTCCGTATCCATCAAAGCAACGAACCCGGTGACGATATCTGCCTGCTTTTCGGCCGCAATCCCGGACGCATGGAACGCGTGGAAGGGGAAGCTTTCGATAGCAATACCGCCACTCCAGCCCGGTTGACTGTTTCAGATGCTCCCCTGGACATAGCCAGCATCACCCAACAGATGCGTGAAAATTTGGACGACGAACTTACCGAAGTGAAGAACGAAAACGCCATTGACCGCATTACCTCGCAAGCCAATCCACGCACTCTGGAACGTGTTCCAGCCGGTGCCCGCTTCCACTTGCGGGTTGTGTTGGACATTCTCTGCGAAGAAGACAAGGCGCTAGTCGCACGCTTAATGGAAGGGTTACGATTGCTGGAAGACGACGCCCTGGGCGGCGGTGGCTCCCGCGGCAATGGCCGCATTCGCCTTTCCTCAGCCAAATTGGTTTGGCGCAGCCGCGGCTACTATGCAAACGGCACTCCAGAAACGGAGCTGGCCGCTGGCGCTGACTTGGCCGCACTGCAACCGCTTACTGCGGGTGAGGATTTTCATTCAAAGCTGAGCGCGTAACCGTATGAATGCAACCAAAGCCCTGCTGGTGCGCTGGAAGCCCACAGCTCCATGGCGCATCGGGGATGATTCAGGATCGCGCGAAGTATCTGCCGGTGTGTTGCATAGTGACACTCTGTACGCTGCAGTGTGCTCCGCCATGCAATCCTTTGGTTGGCTCGCCGAATGGCTCGATGCAACAGCACGAGCCTCCCAGGCTCCTGCCGCAGTTTTCACATCCGCATTTCCCTGGCAGGGAGATCAAATCTACTTCCCCGCCCCACTCCCTCTATGGCCGCCGAAAGGCGCAGGCCGCCGCATCCGCTCAGCAACATTTTTGCCCGTCCCTGTTCTTCGAAATTTGCTACAAGGTCTCCCGGTTGAGGAAGCAAAATGGGCTCCAGATTCCGCCAGCGGTTGCTTGCT
Source organism: Bryobacterales bacterium (assembly GCA_043755435.1). Taxonomy (GTDB): domain Bacteria; phylum Acidobacteriota; class Terriglobia; order Bryobacterales; family Bryobacteraceae; genus JANXSF01. The sequence continues at coordinate 29,976 of JAYUSZ010000103.1, forward strand.
CTTCGCCGATCGCGCTCATCGGGGCGGACCGTTCCGCCATGCTCTGCGAACACGCGTCAGCATCGACAGACTTTCCAATTTGAATGGACCCGTCAACAAAATCGGTGCTGTAGAGTTCACCGAAAATGCTGGATTGTGGAACGCCGTCAGTTTCAAGGATGATCAGGCCCGCACTGAATGGCGTGCCCGCCTTGTATCTTGCTTTCGCTACTTGGCCGATGCCGGAATTGGTGGGAACCGCTCCTGCGGATGGGGCAAATCAGCAACACCTTCTTTTGATGATCGTCACATTGAACAGCTAATTTGGCCCGAAGCGCAAACCCTTGAAGGTGCACGCGCTTGGTGGAGCCTTAGCCTTCTGCACCCTGCAACTTCCGATTCCATCGATTGGTCGCGCGGCGGCTATCGTCTTTTAGACCGCGCCGGCCGCATCGAAAGTTCCGAACAATGGGGTTCGCAAAAGAAAAAGGTAGCCATGATCGCTGAAGGCTCCGTGCTGGTGGCTTCAGAAAAACCGATCGGTTCCGCACCCGACTCCGCGCCCGAAGGCTTCCCGCATCCCGTCTATAAAAACGGATTCGCCGTCACCATTGAAATTCCATGGAGGGCCAACGCATGAAATACCGCGTCACAGCCCTAACCCCGCTGCTTGTCAGCAATGGAGAACAGCTTTCACCCATCGATTACATGGTGTACAAAGATCAGGTGAGCGTTCTTGATCAGAATCGAATCTTCCGTCTGCTAGCCAAAGGTCCGCGCCTAGAAGGCTACTTAACGCAACTGCGCCGCGCCGACAAATTGGACTTCGCCAGTTGGGGCGGCTTCGCCCAAAACTTCGCATCACACCGCATTCCGTTTGAACATGAAAGCGCCGCACAAGCTTGGGCCGCAACACGTGTCGCTGATCTGTTCATCCCCACTTTTAATTCCAGTACCCAGGGCCCATATATTCCAGGTAGCGCGCTGAAAGGTGCTTTGCGAACGGGGTATGTGTTCACGCACGCCAATCCAAACATGCTGGAAAATGCCGCGGCAAGCTTGAATGAAGATCGTCCCAACCTTTGGCGCGTAGCCGATGAAGCCGAACATCGAACAGCGGGCAATGGTCAATCCAGCCGCATGCGCCCCATCATGATGGCCGATTCCTCCGCCATCTCACGTGAACAATTTAAGGTATATCTTGTTCGGACAGCAAAGCTGGAAGAGCGTACCGGCAAGTTTGGAGTCAGCTTCAAGCCCACTCCCGTTTTCGCAGAAATGGCCAGCCCCGGCACTCAATTTGAAGGAATGTTCGGTGGCCACAACGAACGATTCCACGAACCCGAAGTATTGCGAGCACTGCGTTGGAAAGAGCCAATCAGCATGGAATCCCTTGCTACCTCCGCCAACAAATTTGCCGCACAACTTTTAGAAGCTGAAAAACTGTACGCCGAACGTTCCGGTCTAACCGTGTTAGCCCAAACCGTAGCAGCACTCAACAGTGAGTTAGCCTCAGCCGGAAAGAATTGCTGCCTATTGCCATTAGGATGGGGCGGCGGATTCTTGTCAAAGGTAGGCTTTGGAAATCCAGAGTCCAGCGATTACAGAAAGCTCCTCCGAGCAATCCCGTTCTACCAGAAAGCCGTTCAAACCGGCCTCCCATTTCCGAAGACCCGCAAGATCGTCCACGTCAATGGTCAACCCGCCGCGCTGCCAGGTTGGGTGAAGCTTGAAATTTTGAGTTAACTGTTGAAAATTAAAACGGTAATTGCAAGCCACAACAGGGCAGCCCATCGGCCGAATTCGTGAAATCCGGGACGGGGGTGCAATGTCTTCGGAATTCGTACGGATTTGGCACATATTCTGGTCGCGGTAGGGATGCAAGTTTCCTTGCACCTCCCGCACATGCGCTACTAACGCATACGGTTCCAACCTCGGATATTTAACATCGAAACGCACATCGGGATGTGGATGCACCAGTTTGGGCTTAAGCACACAGCCTTCAAACAATCGAGTCACACCGCCGTCATCCGGCTCTGTTTGACTCCGCCGTTTCACGGTATGTCTCTCAGGGCCATCCGATCCGTTCCCGAAAGCGTTGCTCGCCCAGTTGCCCGGCAATGCGTGATATTGGTAGTACCCTGTCAGCACTCGGCTCATCCATTTGCCCACCTTCGGTATCGGTTCATGCATCCGCTGCTTCAATTCTTGCAGTTTCGTCTCCAGACGATTGCGCCGTATCCCGTCATATAGCAATGTGGCCTCGCTTACTTGTCCCACACCGATGTGTGGAGACCCCAGAAAATCGATGCTTTGCTGATCGGGTGTGCGACATGGAAGTGGGAAGTTAGGCCGCGCGGCGTGACTCCAGTAGTTCTCGAAGCGACCGCTGAGGTGGCTACATCTGAGGGCGATGATAGCGTTGGCCCCCCTGACGGTCCAGAACATGCCGGACTTTTTGAGGCGAGAGCCGATGCCCGTCTTGCAGCCAGCTTCGATGACACCGGAGCCGACGAAGAGGTGCTGACGGCGGAACTTCGGGTATCGCATACGCTCGGCATTGCGCTCGAAGTAGTCCGCCTCCGTACGAATCTTTCCCAGAACGTCGGCATTGGTTGATGCCATGGAGCGTAGCAAGACAACCAGCTTTTCGATTTTTCCCTTATCGAGCAGGCGTTCTGGTGGACTTTCATCCATGCTTTTTGATTCGCCGCATCGTTGGGGTACAACCTGCGAGCCAGATCCCACAGGTGCTGGCGAGCGTGATAGAGATCGACAATCTTCAACGGATTTCGCGCTGCTCGCCGGCGGCGATGTCAGCGCCGATCGCTTCGGCCGTACGCTCGACCGACTTGGCGGTGACCGCCAGACCGAAGGGTGCCTCCTGACCCACCATGGCCTGCATGCGGCGCACGCCCGATTACAGCTTTCTAAATGAAATCGAAAAAATGCCAGGTGTTTTCATAACAAGCCGGTAGGTGACTTGGTGATATTGGAGACATCAGTCAAAAGAATTTTGCCTTACCGTTCGCAAGGGCGCAGTGCGTTTGCTCATCAACTTCACTTGTCTTGCCCAATGGCAACCAATTGTTTCAAACTGCGATGGTATAGTATGCCTTCGCTATAAGCAATGGAATTCAAACTCCAGGTTTCTCCGCTTGGGCCAAGATCGTTCACAGCCAGCAGAGCTTTTTCGTCAAACACTTTTGCCGCACCATCCACAACGTAAGTAATCCCCAGTTGAGTATTGAAAAACACTTTTCCATTCACCGCAGTCGGGCTGCCCCAGAATGCCGGAGTCTCCCAGCCGTCCATTCTTGAACGTTCCTCCGCGGCTACGTCCACTCCCTTGCTGTTAATGGTCTGGGTCTTCACAGCCACCCCGTAAACTTTCTCGTCGGGCATCCCGGGTTTGCGAATCACCGTGACAGGAACTTCAAGGTATTCCACCTTGCCACTCTTCACGTTGATTCGCGCCAAGCAGTGCGATGGCCCACCCTTTCCCTTCGGTTCCATCCGATTGCGCCGATGCGCAGTGCTAGCCATGAAGTAATGGAAATCGCCAACCACTATATTTGCGTGCCATGCCGGCATTACCCGTATCACTTCATCCGCAGCCATTTTGTTGCGGGGAGACAAATCCCTAACTTCACGCAGATTCACTCCTGCATGTGTTATATACCTCTTGGCGACAGGATCCCATTGACGGTAATCCACATCACGGATCAACGATTGCTCCCGCAATAATTTTCCAGTATTCGCATCAATCACAAGATGAGTCTCTTCAGGATTCATCCTGAACCAATACCCCTCATTCTTGTTCCAATGCAAGACGTACAAAGATTGCCAGGTTGGTCCACCTTCATCGCCACTACCAGCCACGAAGCGCCACAGAGATTTCCCAGCATTGTTGTAGTCGAGACTAATCAAGCTCAAACCTACAGGCCTTTCCGGAACATCATGCCACCCTCCGCGACCAGTCATCACAGCAGGCTTTCCGGCAGCAGTCATACCGAGCATCGATGTAGCGTAAGTTGTAGTGCCGTCTTCGGCGATCCAAGCTGTCTTGCCTGTAAGCTTATCAATCGCACGTAAATAGTTCCATCCCTGTTTATCTGCGGGGTTACCGTCCAGCGGCTCCACATTCAAAATCCAATTCCCAGAAAGAATCGGTTCGTGTTGTTTGTTGAAGGGAAAGGGCTCCCCCCACGGAGTCCACTTGTGCCGCCAAACTTCTTTCCCATCCACTGTCCAGCAGCCCATTTCTCCGCTTGCGTTGATGAACCAAACATACTTCCCATCTGTGATAGGCGAAGGCGATGTGGAATCACTATAACTGTACGCAATGGGACTTTTTGTAACGCCTTCCAGATTCACCGTCCAAAGCAGTTTCCCGGTTTTCCGGTCAATGGCGTGGCCGCTGATCTTTGTGCTGAATCCCTTTTCGCCTTCAGTAAACGTGGTGAGAAACAGCCGATCCTTGCAAATGACAATTCCGCTCTGGCCGCCATTTGGAAGCGATGTTTTCCAGAGAATATTCTGGTTCCTCGCCACGCTCCAATTGTTTACCGCCGTTTTACCGGTGGCTTGCCAGTTACCCTGCGGACCACCAGCTTGTGGCCATTCTGCCATGCAAGGCAAAAGAATCATGAAAGAAAATAGAAGACAATAGTGCACCTCGCTATAGTAATAGATGAGTGAGTAGCCAGTCACGTCCATTTTCGGCGGTCCTTCTTTTCGACATTGACGGCACTTTGTTGCGCCGAGTGGGTCCACAACATCGCCAAGCCTTGGTTTCCGCCGTCCGGCACGTAACGGGCATTGAAACCAGCAACGAACATATAGCGACACAAGGCATGCTGGATGGGGACATTTTGAAGCTCATGATGTTGGATGTTGGAATGAAGCCAAAACAGATAGCCGTTGCAATGCCGGCAATTATTGCTTTTGCGCAAACTGAATATGAGTCCACTTGCCCTGATCTTCGCAGAAAGGTTTGCCCCGGAGTTCGGCAGTTCCTTGGTACGTTGAGCAAACGGGATACGGTTGCAGGATTGGTAACGGGAAACTTGACGGCTATTGGATGGAGGAAAATGGAAAGTGCCGGGTTGCGACAACATTTCCAGTTTGGAGCGTTTGCGGAACAAGGTCGTGACCGCGCAGCACTTGTGCGCATTGCTTTGCGCCAAGCTAAGTTGAAGGGGTTTTCTACTCGGCATACTCCCGTTGCCCTAATAGGAGATCATCCGAATGATGTGAACGCCGCCCGGAAGAATGGTGTGCGGGCAGTTGCAGTAACCACCGGACTAACTAGCCGGGAAGAATTGTCCAGCCACAACCCTCACATGGTTGTCGACAATTTAAATAGCCTCGATTGGGAAAACTTGTTCTTGAAATGAAACTGAATTCGCTTTTTATATCACTGCTAATCCTGAGTTTATCCGCATGTGTGAACAAGCCTGATGGCATTGCGCTTGTCGGCGGGGGACTTCTTGACACCACGCAACCACAAATGTTGATCATTGACGATTCCATCATTATGGTAAAGGGTGCCTTTATTCGTGCCTCAGGTCATCGGTCCATCACTCCGCTTCCAGCTTCGGCGGAGAAAGTGGATGTCAAAGGGAAATTCCTTATTCCTATCCCTTCCCCAGTGGAGGAATCGCAGTTGGATGTTCCTGCCCTGGATATGCAGAAATTTGTAGAGCAGGTAGCTGTCCGCCGTCCATTGATTGTAGGTGTGCCTCTTGATAGCACCCAGTGGGAACGGCACATTATCGCGTTGATGAGGGCTCAAAGGATTCGCGTTTTTCCCCGGCTTTCAAGAGTGAAACCTGGCGTTGAATTGGAACGAGCCAAAAAGAACACAAGAATTCTGGTTGATGAGGACATACATATATGTATTCCTCCAGGACCGGATGCAGAAGCAGAAATTGCAGTATTGGCACAAGTAGGGTTGGATAATAAGCAGCTGGTTCGAGCCTATCTTACTAACCTAAGCCTCAGCTCTGGAGCGGATGCCAACATTTTAGTCATTCGTGGGAATCCGCTAACTAATTGGAGGAGCATGTTTCAAGTAGAGCGGCGCATGGTTGCCGGCGAATGGCAGGCTGGCCGATAAATGGAAGCTCAATCATTTTCAGTTAAACGAGCGCAGGTGGAGTTTCACAACTTTGCTTCGCTGGGAGAACCGGAACGTGCCACCAAGGTTTATGCTGAAGAAAATTACCGTCGCGGCGCTCTGATCCGAAACCATCTACATTTCACCGGTGGGTTGGGTCCGTTCCTTGAAATCGGCGCCAATGCTGGTCACACCAGCTACATGCTCTGCAATGAATTCGGGGTTGAAGGCTACGCCCTTGATATTTCTGCTGATTCCTTACGCCACGGCATTGCCTTGCAACATGAATGGCATATGGAGCGCGCCCCTGTCCGGCTTGCCGGTGATGCGCTGCATCTTCCATTTAAAGATGGTTCGCTGGGCTCTGTGCTGGCATTTCAAATGTTAAGCCAATTCATGGATATTGAAGCCGTGTTCCTTGAAGTGAAACGCGTGCTGGCTCCTGGAGGAGTTTTCATCTTTGCCGAAGAACCACTGAAACGGCAATTGACGATGAGTCTTTATCGTGCGCCTTACTGGGACACAATGAAGCCCTGGGAACGCAAGCTGTACGAATGGGGCCTGCTTGGGTATTTTGTAAGGGACGTCATCGGTGCGCATCAGGAAGAAAGTTTCGGCATTCGGCAGAATCACCGCATGACCTTGCGCCATTGGCATGCTTTGACAACGAAGCATTTCGCAGCCCACGAATATGAAATGTTTGTCCCTGAACGTGGATGGGGCGAACGGATTGTGAAGCAGGCTTTGATTAAAACGGACCGGCACAAAACAGTGTGGCGCGCGGCCCGCTTGTTAGGTGGAACGCTAGCAGCATTCTTGAAAAAGGAAGGCGAGCGGCCACAAGGTTTGGAACCAGGGGAGCGGTTTGAAACTTGTCTCCGCTGTCCGGATTGCCATGCAGCGCTCAACCGGTCCAAGGATGAGATTCTCAGTTGTTCGAGGTGCAGTTACACGGCGCCGAATGAAGGGGGCGTCTACAACCTGCTGCCTTCGGAGGACAAAAAAGAACTGTACCCTGGTGACCGGCAGGACGTGATTGACTTTTCTATCCCCGGGCACGAATCGAAACTGACTTCCGGTTTTTACGATTTGGAAGGTGTCTACGGTAATAAATACCGTTGGATTGCGGGGACTGCTGAAGCGGTTTTGAAGCCCGTTCATGAGGGACCGCAGCGCTTGCGTCTTCGAGGGCATGCCCATGAAAACCTCTTCTCACACGGGCAGGAACCGCTTGTGGAAATTGAGGCAAACGGGGTGAACGTGGGCCGATGGCCCCTGGATCGCAAAGGCCTGTTTGTGCTTGAGGCAAATTTGCCAGATGCCACCGAATACCGCATCCGCATCAAAGCTAGTCCAGTTTGGGAGCCTGTGGATGATCAGCGGCCACTGACGGTTACCATCGCCATGGTGCGATTGGTGCCGGGCGTCTAAGCAACAACAACCAAGTGGAAATTCTTCTTCCCGGATCGAAGCAACATTGCTCCGGGCCATTTCAAGTCTTCTGCTGAAACCATCTTCTGAGCCTGGCTCTGTCGCTCATTGTTCAAATTCACTCCGCCGCCTTCAATCAATTTTCTGGCTGCCCCTTTACTGTCGGCAAGTTTTGTCCGAACCAACAAATCCACCAAACTGATCCCTGCTTGCACTTCAACTGCAGATACTTCCGTAACCGGGACTTCCCCAGCCAACATCGTCACCGTTTCCGCAGTAGGCACTTCATTCGATGCTGAAAACAGAATCCGGCTCGCCGCCTCTACCGCTTTCACTGTCTCAACCCCATGGATCACGCCCGTGCACTCCGCGGCCAATACTCGCTGGGCCTCACGGTTTTCTGGCTGTGCTTCCACATCTTTCGCCAATTCCTCAATGCGAGGTTGCTCAAGAAACGTGAATAGTTTCAAGTAGCGGACCACATCCGCATCAGCAGTTTGCAGCCAATATTGGTACATCGTATATGGACTTGTCCGCTTTGCATCCAGCCACAAAGCACCCTCTTCGGTCTTGCCGAATTTCTTCCCAGTGGACGTGGTCAACAAGGGAAACGTGATCCCATCTCCACGCTTGCTCAGTACGCGGCGAATCAGTTCTTTTCCAGAAAGGATATTCCCCCACTGATCGCTGCCGCCCATCTGAATGGCGCAGTCATGATGCTGGCACAGGTACAAGAAATCGTAAGCCTGCAACAGCATGTAGCTGAACTCGGTAAAGGAAATACCGTGGTCGCGCTCTTCAAGACGCGTTCGAACGGAATCGCGCTTAATCATTTCATTCACCGAAAAATGCTTACCGTAGTCGCGAAGGAAATCCAACAGGTTCAATGGAACTAGCCATTCGGCGTTATTCAGCATCAGCGCTTTGTCGTCGGATGAGAGATCGAAAAACCGACTCAACTGTTGTCGAATTGCTACGGAATTCTCTTCTGTCTTTTCGCTGGTGAGAAGTGTCCGCTCGGCCGATTTTCCACTTGGATCCCCAATTAAGCCAGTGCCGCCGCCTACAAGTACCAACGGCCGATGGCCATGCCGTTGGGCATGAGCAAGGGCCATTACTGGAATCAGACTTCCTAAATGCAAGCTGTCGGCAGTAGGATCAAACCCCACGTACATAGTCCGCTTCGCTTCATTCAGGTAGGCGTCAAGATCTTCGCTCGTGACGGCTTCAAGGAAGCCACGCCAACGGAGTTCTTCTAAAAAGGTGCTTTTTGTTTCAGTAGCCAACCCTCATTTTACCGGATTCCCATCTCCGTTCACCTTCTGAATTTCACCCAGATTCAGGGACCGCACTCCGGCTTCAATCTTTGAAAGATCGCCGACAATCACCCAGGTCAGTTGCTCTGGCCGCAATAGCGTTTCTGCCGCCGCTGTCATGTCTTTCAAAGTAAGCGCTTCAAGACGTGGCGCATAAGTATCAAAGTAGTCTTCAGGCAACTTGAATCGGACGATTGTCTCCATCGCCTGCAACAATCCATTAGAAGTTTCCCTGCTGCCTGCCTGACTGCGGACTTCACTCTGCTGAATTTTCAATAGCTCTTCACCAGTAACAGGCTTTGCCTTGGCGATCTCCCGCAGTTCCCTCTGAATCTCCACAATCGTCTCTTTGGTCTTGTCCGTTTGCACGGGCGCAACCACCATGAACGGACGCTGTCCACGAGTGTATGGATAAAATGTTTGCGATCCATAGGACCAATGCTTGTCTTCACGCAGGTTCATGTTGATCCGCGAGGTGAAGCTGCCGCCTAAAACCTGATCGAACGCAAACATGCTGAGGTCTGCCGGATGGGATCGTGGTGGCGCAATTTGTCCGGCCAATACGTTGGTCAGCTGTGCACCAGGTTGATCGATCAAATACACAATTGGCTTTTCACGATGCTTCACTTCCGCCAGATTCTTCTTGGGAACCTCACCACCTTTCCAACCGGCAAACAGCTTTTCCAGTTTAGGGGCGATTTCAGCCAGCGTTGTATCGCCAACAATCAGAATGGTGGCGTTGTTCGGTTTGAACCAGGTTGAATGGAATTTCGCAAGCATTTGCGGATTGATCTTGCCGATACTTTCTTCGGTACCTGACCCACTTAACGGTTGACCATATGCGTGTCCCGCACCGTAAAGCTTCACTGGCATTACACGCAGGGCCGCTCCCATGGGTGACATCCGTTCCCGCTGAACTGCTGCAATCTGCTGGCGCTTCTGACGTTCCACATCAGCCGTAGGATACGCAGGGTTCAGCACAACGTCAGAAAAAAGTTCCAACGTTGCATCTAAGTTAGACCTTAGTGCGGAAACGTTCACTGCGGAAAAATCGAGATTAGAGTTCGTCGCAAGAACCGCCCCCAGCCTTGCTGACTCTTCGCTGATCTGCAATGCCGAGCGCTTCGACGTTCCATCAATCATCATCTTCACCGCCAGGTTCGAAGTCCCAGCAACTCCAAATTGATCTGCCGAATATCCAGCATCCACCATCAACTTCACGTTCACCAAGGGAAGGGCATGGCGTTCAGCCAACACAACCTGAATGCCGTTGGACAATTTAGTACGTTCCATCTTCGGCATCTTGAATGCAGGTGTTGCCCCGGGTTCAGGAAGTTTGCTGCGGTCTGTATCCTTTGTCGATGAAGTGTATTCCGGAAATGGCTGGACCTCTAAATTGAACACTCCATCGGATAGCCATTTCACCGCAGTATTCCGCACTTGTTGCGTTGTCGCAGCCTGAGTCAGTGTCAGTTGCTTCTTGTAGAAAGCAGGATCGCCAGCGTAAACCTGACCAATAGCTAGCACATCGCTTTTTCCTCCGAAGCCGCCAATTCGCTCTGCACCTCGGAGAAATGTTGCAAAAGAGCGCGTCTTGGCGATTTGCAATTCATCAACAGTGGGTCCTTCCTTCAGGAAGCGGGCTAGCTCTTCGTCCACAGCTTTTTCTACTTTCTCCAAAGCTACTCCGTTACGGACAGTTGCCATAATGGTGAACATCCCCGCGATTTCCGAAGTTTCATTGTTCACCTGCACGTCAGTAGCTATCTGATCTTGAAACACTAATCGTTTATACAGGCGCGAAGTTCTGCCCGCACCAAGAACACCCGCCGCCAAATCCAGATACTCATTTTCTTCCGCGCCAAATTCCGGCACGTTCCAAACTTTGTACAAGCGGGCCGCGGGAACTCGGTCGAACGCCACTTGCCGTTGCGCACCAGTGCGCTTGGCAATCCAAGCTTTTTGATGCATTACCGGAGGCCCTGAAGGGATGGCCCCAAAATACCTGAATACTTTTTCTTTGGCGGTCTTAACATCAATATCGCCGGCAATCACTATCGTCGCGTTCGCTGCCCCGTAGTAGGCTTTGAACCATTCCTTAACATCGTCGATGGATGCCGCGCTCAAATCTTCCATGGATCCGATAACAGTCCAGGAATAAGGATGACTTGCCGGCCAAATGTTTTTGGTGATCAATTCTTCAGTAATGCCATAGGGCTGATTTTCCCCTTGTCGCTTTTCGTTCTGCACTACTCCGCGTTGTTCGTCCAGCCTAGCCTTGTCGATTACGGCCAGCATGAAACCCATTCGATCAGATTCCAGCCACAGGATTTGATCCAGTCCTGAAGTTGGAACGTTGGTGAAATAGTTTGTCCGGTCGTTGTTCGTCGTCCCGTTCGTATCCGTTGCACCAAGCCGCTCAAACGCCTGAAAAATGTCGGTATTGTAATGCTCACTGCCATTGAACATTAGGTGTTCATACAAATGAGCAAACCCTGTTTTACCAGGCTTTTCGTTCTTCGATCCAACGTGGTACCAGACGTTGACCGCCACGATTGGTGCCTTGTGGTCTTCATGGACGATCACCGTGAGTCCATTAGGGAGAGCGAATTTCTCAAAGGGGATATCGACGTCAATCTTAGGAGCAGTTTGGCCTAAGGCCAAGGCCAAAGTGACCGCAGTCAAAGTTATCAGACAAAGGCCGGGGCGGCCTCGTGGCATGCAAAAAGTCGCCGCTCTGGGTCCATTTTGTCGGCGCATATTTAGGAGAGGTCGGAAGAAGTCGCGAGTCTTCATTATTCCGTTGTAGCACGGAGTTCGGATAGAATAGGGCGAGAAACGATGGCAATCCTAGTTAACGGCGAATACATAGACGATGAAGTAGTGAAGCAGGAGGCTGCGTTGTTGCGCCCCCGCTATGAAGAAGTCATGGGAGAAATGGATCCGGTGGCGCGGGAAATCCAATTGCACGAATGGTCCAAAGAGAACGTCATTGAGCGCGTTTTGCTCCGTCAGGAAGGTTGGAAAGATCCTGAGCCGGTTCCAAGTGAAGTAATCGAAGAGGAACTGGAACGCATTCGTCCCGAGGCTGCCGACAGCTGCGATGGTGGGCCCGCGCGCGAGCAATTTGACGAAGCCGCAGCCCGAAAGGAAATTGAAGCTCGTCTAAGAGTGGAGCGTTTGGTGAGGCGTATTAGTGGTAAAGTTGCGCCCCCGAAGAACAAAGACGTCACTGAATACTACAAGAAAAATAAGGACCGCTTCTGGTTGGAAGATATGGTTCGTGCCGCCCATGTGGTGAAGAATCTGGGAGAAGGTGCGGACGAAACTGAAGCCCAAAAAGTTATGGAAGCAGCGCTGGCTGAAATTGAAGCCGGTGCTGATTTTCACGAAGTAGCAAATAAATATTCTGATTGTGGCGGCAATGGTGGAGACCTGGGTTACTTTCCACGCGGCGAGATGGTTGACGAATTTGAGAAGATCGCCTTCGCACTTCCCGTTGGCGGACGCAGTGGTATTTTCCGCTCCGTGTTCGGCCTGCACATTGCCAAAGTTGTGGACAAGCGCGAAGCCGGACCTGTTCCGCTTAACGATGTGAAAAACGAAATTGAAGCAACACTCTTGCGCGAAAAGCAGGAGCGAGCCATGGAACATTATTTAGACAAGTTGTTGGCCGGAGCCAAAGTGGAAACAGTAAAGGCGGAAGCAGCAAAGTCTGACGGAGCCGCATGAGCACTGAACTCCCGGAGATTGTCCCACATCCCTGCTGCGTTCCCAGCAAAAGCAGGAGGAAGCAATTTATTGACTCCGTCCAATCCGCTGCAAGTCGGGTGAAGGTGCACGAAGGATCTACCGGCGAAATGATCAAGTTGGATGGGGGACCATTCTGGATGGGAACGGAAAATCCGGAGGGGTTTCCAGCCGATGGCGAAGGTCCGGTGCGGCGCGTTACCATTGACGGATTCTATATGGACCGATACGCCGTCACCAATGAACAGTTTCAGGAATTCACCAAAGCCACCAGTTACGTGACCGATTCAGAGCGGTTCAACTGGTCTTTTGTATTTCACGGCCATATTCCAAAAGAGTTTTATCCAAATGTTGTGGAAGATACAGCGATGGGGATTGAGTGGTGGTGCAAGGTTCCTGGTGCAGATTGGAAGCATCCCGAAGGTCCGCATTCAGGCATTGATGCCCGGCAACACTTTCCAGTGACTCATGTTTCCTGGTCTGATTGCGCGGCTTACGCCAAGTGGGCCGGCAAGCGGCTTCCAACAGAAGCCGAATGGGAGTACGCATCGCGAGGTGGACTGGAACAGAAAATCTACCCGTGGGGCGATGAACTCACGCCAGACGGCCGGCACCTGTGCAATGTTTGGCAAGGTGATTTTCCCAAACTGGATTCCGGTGACGATGGCTTCACTGCTCCTGGGCCAGTAAATTCATTTGAGCCGAACGGCTTTGGTCTTTTTACAATCACCGGCAATGCATGGGAATGGTGCAGCGATTGGTTTCATCCTTCTTGGCATATTACTGCTACAAAAACAAATCCGGTTGGTCCGTCTAATGGCACACGGCGAGTCATGAAGGGCGGCAGCTATCTTTGTCACAAGTCCTATTGCAACCGCTATCGCGTGGGCGCCAGGACTTCCAATACGCCAGATTCGGCGACCACTAATATTTCATTCCGATGCGTACGAGATATTTAAGCCTCATTTTTTCCGTCGGCGCGCTATTTTGCCAAGACCCGGTTGACCCCAAGGACCGCACGCCTCCAGCGCGCATGCCGAATGGTTCGTTGCAAAGCGAGGAAATACTAAAGGCTGAGCATGCCTCTTCGCTCAAAGATTCGCAACGACTGAAACAGCTTTCTGAGGAATTGTCAGCTGATCTGGAAAAGAACAATCGTCATGTGGTTTCCATGCAGACCTTGAAGAAGTTGGATGAAATGGAAAAACTGGTGAAGCGAATTCGTGCCCGAATGAAACGAATTTAAGTCTTGATTAGGAGCGCTAAGGACACGAAAGTCCCTAGCTGCCGGAGCTCCGTTTTGCGCGTGTTCCTCAAAAGTCGGCTGACGGCAGCCACTCTATTGCAGTAAAGTGGAAGTTACCTTCCAAACTATGAGCACCCGGCTGAAGTCACAATTAATGAGCGCCTCAGAAATTGACCGCACTTTGGTGCGACTGGCGCATGAGATTCTGGAAAAAAGTCAGGATCTAGACAAGTTGGCATTCATTGGCATCCGCCGCCGCGGTGTACCGCTGGCACAACGATTGGCTGCCAAAATCGAGGCACTGGAAAATCGCAAGGTCCCTGTTGGCATCCTCGACATTACTTTGTATCGGGACGACCTGAGCACCGTCGGGTCTTCACCGATTTTGAACGCCACAGATATTCCCTTCGACATAACAGGCCTCGATATCGTAATGACGGATGATGTTCTTTATACCGGTCGCACAATTCGAGCAGCGCTCGATGCCTTGTTCCACAAAGGCCGCCCAGCGCGTGTGCAATTGCTGACTTTGATTGACCGTGGCTGGCGTGAATTGCCGATTGAAGCACGCTACGTGGGGCGTATGGTGCAAACCAGCGCTAACGAAATTATTGAAGTGAAATTTCAAGAAATTGACGGAATGGAAAAAGTGCTTCTAGTGGAGAAGGATGGCTAAGGGACTGCTCAGCATTGAGGATTTAAGCCGGGTTGAGATTGAATCCATTTTGGATCGTGCAAAACATTTTCAACCAGCTCAGGGTGAATCGTTTCCAAGACTTGATAAATTGCGCGGGCGTACTGTAGTGAATCTGTTTTTTGAAAACTCCACGCGTACTCGCACTAGTTTTGAAATTGCTGCCAAGCGGTTGGGTGCCGATACGCTTTCAATTACCGCCTCTGGATCGTCCGTGTCCAAAGGCGAATCCCTCGTAGATACTCTGAACACACTGGTTGCAATGCGGCCTGATGCCATTGTGATGCGCCATGCCGCCTCTGGTGCGCCGCACTTTCTTTCCCGCTATCTTTCAACGCCAATTGTTAACGCAGGCGATGGTACTCATGAACATCCAACGCAGGCATTGCTTGATGCGCGAACCATTTTGGATATTCGGGAGCGTCTCGAAAATCTGAAAGTCACCATTATTGGTGACATTGCCCACAGCCGAGTAGCGCGTTCCAACATTCATTTGCTTTCCAAGTTCGGAGCAGAAATTGTCCTTTGTGGGCCAGCGCCGTTGCTGCCGCGTCAGTTGGCGGACATGGCTCCAGGCGTCAGTTTGACAAACAACATTCGCCACGCCATTCAGGATGCCGACGTTATTATGATGTTGCGCGTGCAGTTGGAACGGCAGCATGAATCCAACTTTCCTGCGGGCGATTACTTCAAGTTTTATGGCCTGCGGCTGGAACATTTAAGCTTGGCAAAACCCAATGTGCTGGTAATGCATCCTGGCCCAATCAACAGAGGGCGAGAAATTTCCAGCGACGTGGCCGATTCTCAAAGCTCAGTGATTCTGAACCAAGTGGAAAACGGAGTAGCCGTGCGCATGGCTGTGCTTGAGAGACTTCTCACCTAAAGAAACGAATGGCGAAACTGCTCATTAAAAACGGCCGCATCATAGACCCAGCATCGGGCTTTGACCAAGTGGCAGATCTGTTGATGGAAGACGGACTCATCTCTGGCATCGGCCAAAATTTGACATCCCCTGGTGCAGAGTTATTCGATGCCAGCGGAATGATTGTGGCTCCGGGCTTCTTAGACATACACGTCCATTTGCGTGAACCAGGCTTTGAACACGCGGAGACGATTGAGAGCGGTGCCAAAGCTGCTGCTGCTGGTGGGTTCACGTCGATTTGTTGCATGCCCAACACATCGCCGGTGAATGACAATGCGACGGTGACCAGCTACATAGTAGAGCGGGCGCGCCGCCTAGCGATAGTGAATGTATACCCAATTGGCGCGATCACGAAAGGAAGCCAGGGCGAAGAACTAGCCAGCATTGGGTCAATGGCCCAGGCTGGTGTTGTTGCCATTTCCGACGATGGCAAGCCGGTGATGAATTCGCGCATTATGCGCCGAGCCATGGAAACAGCCAAGTCATTCGGGCTTCCAGTGATTGATCATTGTGAGGATTTAAACCTGAGTTCTGGTGGCGATATGCACGAAGGTTTGGTGTCCACCAATCTTGGATTGCGTGGTATTCCCTCTTGTTCTGAAGATGTAATGGTGGCGCGGGATCTGCTGCTTGCCGAACTCACTGGTGCTCGATTTCACGTTGCCCATATTTCCACCGAACGTTCCGTGAAGATGGTGGCCTACGCCAAAATGAAGGGCTTGGATGTGAGTTGCGAAGCTACTCCGCACCACTTTGCTCTTTGCGATTCCGATATTCTTCCCTACGATTCCAACTACAAAATGAAACCGCCATTGCGCGGTCATGGGGATCTTGGTGCTGTGATTGATGGTGTGGTGAATGGCACCGTTGAGGTGTTAGCAACCGATCATGCGCCGCACGCCGGATCGGAAAAGATGCAGGAATTTGAGCGCTGTCCGTTCGGCATAACTGGCCTTGAAACCGCCATTGGGTTGACGCTGGAACATCTGGTGCATCCCGGCAAAATTTCAGTGAAACGAATGGTTGAGCTGTTTACAACCAACCCTGCGCGCATCATGAATCTACCGCGAGGTACTTTGGCCAAGGGTGCTTCCGCTGACGTAACCATCTTTTCAACAGATCACGAATGGACTTACGACGTGAGCCAGACTTATTCAAAAAGTAAGAACTCGCCGTTCGATGGACACAAGTTCAAGGGTGGACCCGAGGCAACCGTTGTGGCGGGCAAGTTGGTTTGGTCCAGATAACTTATTTTGCGTAAGCAGCCCACAGCTTTTCGATTCCAGCTGTTTTCGTATCCCCCGGATGGATCACAACTCGATAGCGAAAGTGCAGTTTGCCGCCCTTTTCAAGCAGTACTGTGCCATCCTCGCCCTTTTCCTTTCCGAAGGTATTCCGACCAAACGGGTTCGCGGCAAACAGGCCATAAGCTCTGACGTGCCAACGGGCGCGCCGGGAATTTTGAGGATGATCAAAAATTGCAATCCCCAGCTTCTCGCCGTCTACTTCGCCAGCATAGTCAATCCAGTTAGATGCCTTGCCCCACACTGCAGGCTCGCCAGTTTTGCCTTCAGCGTTGCTGATTACGCCAGTGTGCGGCTGATCATCCACAATTCCACGACCTGTATTTTTGCCTTCCTGCAATACTCTGGCCATGCGAATTCCCAGCACCCCATCCTTTGAATCGTCAAACTTTACTTTGTCAGCTGTTGCTAAAAGAGTGATATCCAAATCCACCACACGAAGCGCTTTTGTTTTTCTAAACGTCATCACGCGCGTTTCTTCAAGCAGTTTCGCCCCATCGGGGGCTGTCCAACTCATCAAGGCGGAGATGGTGCCAGAATTCTTTCCACCCTTGGAACCTGTGATTTTATCCACTGTAATTTTCCCCCGGATAGGCGTCTTATAGCTTGTCTCGTTGTTCCAGAAATCGAAGCCATTCACGCGGTCGTGGGCAAACCATAAGCCTCTTTGATGAGGATGATCTACGGGTTCTCCAGCCACCTTTTCCATTGGAAAGTAGCGCGTTACCACTTTGCCGGAAGCTGAGCGCAGCGGATGCAGGTAGGGTTTCATTGCTTCGCCACCAGTTAGGATGAAGTCGGTGAATGGCTTTCCGTCAATTTCAACCCGCACTCGATCCGTCTCAGTTTTAATCACAACCTGTGCTGAACAAATTGCAGCATTAACGATAAAAACAATAATCTTGTTCATAAATTTCCTTGATCATATCCCACAAGCCACGTCATCGCCTACCGTTTTCTCCTTGGGGGAAAAGCAGTTTTCGGATGTCTGGATTTTCCAACCCGGCCTTGTCTATTTCTCTAACCGGCAAATCCAAACGTTTCAATGGCGACTTTCCAGCTAGTTTTTCAGCCAAGGTTCGAACTGCCTCATAACCGATTCGCACCGTGTCTTGAACCAGCATCAAATCAATAGTTCCTTCCCTCAAAGCCTCCACATGCGATTCGCTAGTATCGAAGGTGATTAACTTTACCTTGCCACTGAGATTGCGCGTCCGGATTGCCTGAATGGCCCCTAGCGAACTGGCTTCGCTGGAAGCAAACACTCCGTCCAGGTTCGGATTTGCTGTCAGGATATTTTCGGCAATGGCGCGAGCCTTTGCCCGGTCAGACATGCCAAATTGTTTGGCTGCAATTATCATTTGAGGAAACTCCTTGGCCATGGTCTCCTCGAAACCTTGTTCCCGCAGCACCGTGGATGAACCACCGGGCTTATGGGCAACAATCGCAATTTTGCCTTTGCCTTTGATTAACCCAGCCAGACGTCGCGCTGCGGTGCAGCCTGCTTCAAAATTTCCAGTGGCCACGAAGCTGACATAGTTTTCCACTTTCACGCCTGAGTCGAATATCGTTACGGGAATGCCGGCATCAATCGCCCGTTGGACAGGAGCCGCTAGGGCATTTTCGTCGGTTGCGGAAATTGCTATGGCGTCCACATGCTGGGCAACCAGGGAGTCTACAATTTGGATCTGCCTGCCGTGATCGGTTTCCTCATTGGGTCCGTTCCACAGAATATCGACGCCAAATTCTGCCGCCGCCTGATCCACTCCCTTGTGAATGGTGACAAAGAAGAGGTGGGACGTGGCTTTGGGAACCACCGCAATTAACTTTGGGTGCTTGCGCGTACACGACGCCAAAACTACAATGGGCAGAGGCAACAAAGCTCGCCGGGAAATAGTCATTCAGCTATTTCAGCAGACTATTTGTCCCGGCGGAACCAGCTCTTTTTCTTTTCGTCCAATTGAGAGTTGAATACGGCACCAAGCAAGCGGCCCTCAGGGATGGTTTCCTTCAATTGGGCAACCTCGCTGAATTCCGTGACTCCCTTGCGCATTACCAGCAAATTGGCATCTGCATAGTTTGCCAATAACTCTGCATCGGAGGAATCGGATGAAGCGGGGCCATCCAGAATGATCCAGGCAAAAGTACTGCGGAGTGATTCCAAAAGCAAAGGCAACCGACGGAAATCAACGCTGTCCATGCGGTTTTCATTGGCTCTTCCGGCAGGCATGACGAATAGGTTGGTCTCGCCCACCTGGTGCACGGATGGCTCCCATTGCCCACTGCGAACAGCCTCAGGGACACCCGCACTTTTGGCTACTCCTAAAGCCGTGCTCATCTCATTAGAAAAGGGATTCAAGTCGATGATCAACACTTTTTCGTCGCTACCCAATGCCAAGGCAGCGGCCAAATTTGTAGCAACAAAGGATTTTCCGTTCTTGGCAGTCGGGCTGACGATAGCTAGCAACTGAAGGGGTACATTTCCGGTTGCCCACTCCCGTTTTGCCAAGCTTACGCGGGCTCGCAACAAGCGAAAGACTTCCACATATTCTTTCTTGCACTTGGGATGAAGCACGGAAAAAACCTGGAGGCACTTTTCCCAATCAAGCTTTGGTGCGACGGTTGTTTTAGTGGTTACTTCAGGTGAAACTTCATTTTGAAAATCGCCATTCAAGTTCGTCCCTAAAGCAGCGGGAACCGGTTCAGGGATTTTCCTTTCCGCGCGATGCAATCGGTCCACCAGACGCAACATTTGCTCAACACTGTTTTCAGCTTCCAGCGCCAAATCTTGAACGGCTCTGTGAGCCAAGGATTCTGGGGATTTGTTGGTTGTTTCGTCTATGGCCATTAGTTCACCGCCGATCGTTCCATTTCGCTGCGTACCTTTGTTGATTCGCCGCGCCGGATCATCGCAAGCATTCTTTCCGTATTCGATTTGTCACGGTCTGGTAGCCACTGCATCATTTCTTCAAGAACCGCAGAAGCATTGCGGTTCATCCCCATACGGAGATAAATGTAGGTGAGCGTGTCATGTATTTCCACACTCTTTGGCATGGATCTCTTGGCGTCTTCGGCATAGTGCAACGCGGTCTGGAGATCTTCCCCTGCGCGTGCCATAAGGTATGCCAGATTGTTGAGAGCATATGCATTGAATTTGTCCCGCTTGATGGCTTCCAGATAAGCGGTTTTGGCTTGCGCTGAATCACCGGCTGTTGCCATCAAAACGCCGTAGTTGAGCCAAGCCCTGGCATCGTCCCCACCCTGTTGCTGAATAGCTTTGTATTCCGCAGCCGCTTGTTTTTTGTCGCCAGATAATCCAATGGCGTTGGCGTATCCTAATCGAAACTCTGTGTTCTTGGGAAACTCAATCATTAATGATTTGTACTCTTGAATTGCCAATGGGAGGTCTCTATTGTGCAGCGCCAACCCTGCTGTCAAAGAGCGAATTTCGGAATTGTGAGGAAACGTCGGTCTCGATCGTTGCAGCGTTTTCAGGGCTGAGACGGCTCTTCCTCCTGCTGCATCCCATTGTGCTTTCATTAGAACCGGCCGGACGTCTTTTGGTGCAAGTTTCTGGGCTCTGTCAAGCAGAGAAGCAACCTCTTTGTCGTTCTGCAGACTGCTTTGAGCTCCTGCTAATGTCAGAATCGCTTCCAAGTCATTTGGATCCTGCTCCAGAATTTTTGCCAACGATGCTTCTGCTTCTGCAGGTCGCTTTCTGGCCAAACTTGCCTTAGCTTGAAGAATTAATGCGGGGGTATACCCAGGAGCCCGTTGAAGCAATGCATGCAAACGGTCTTGGGCGGAAGAAGGTTTTCCGGCCAATAGATCCGACTCGGCTAGGGCAATCCAGCCTGGAGCATAGTTTGGGTCTAACGTGACGCTACGTTCCAACTGCTTTTCCGCTTTCACTAAATCACCAGCCCTTAAATACGCTCTACCAAGATGGAGGCGGACAAACGAAGAGTTTGGCATTTTGCTGAGAATCGTTTCCAGCTTCGCCCTGGCTGCATTTCGTTGCCCCTCCGTTTCTGAGTCAATTTGAATCGCAGCCTGATAGGCATTCAACAGCGGATCATTGGGGCTTAACTTAAGTTCTGATTCAAGAATTCTTTTTGCCGCCGCAGGGTTTTTCTTCATTATTTGAAGGTCCATCAAGCGGGTGGAATACATGTTTCTGGATGACGGGTGCTTGGTTCGGCCCAATTCAAACCAGTTCTGGGCTTCTTCAAACAGTCCCCTGTGCAACCAGAAATCCCCGACTTGAGCTTCGGTTAAGTCCTGTTGTTCATACTTTGATGCAACCTGGGTTACTATCGCCAACGCACCTGCGCGGTCTCCAGATGCGTCTAAGTGTGCAGCTAGTTGAAGAGAGACGACAATGCTCTGCATTTTTTCGGCCTTCAGCTCTAGAACCTTCCGGGCCTCTGCGGTTTTTCTTTGCTCCATCAATTGCAGATAAAGGAGATCGTATGCTGGCCCGTAGGTATTATTTTCGACCAGCAAATTGGTCAGCAGAAGTTTTGCTTTTTCAGTTTGGTTGCCTTGGAAGTACACTGCCGAAAGTTGTGCAACCAATGCTGGATCTTTGGTTTCTTTCCCAATGGCTTTTTCAAGAAATGCAATGGCTTCGCCTGTTCGGCGTTGCTCAATTAGGACTTGCGTTTTCAACCGGTAACCTTCCGTTGCATCTGGCCACTTTTCCATAAGCCGTTGTGCTTGATCTTCCACTTCGCGCAAAAGAACAGTGGGCCTGCCGGGATCTGCGAAATAGACTTGGTATGTAAGTTCGGCCAGCTTCACAAGAACGTCTTTTCGGTTTGGCAGTAGTTCTACCGCACGAATTAAGTGTTCACGTGCCTGTTTTGTTTGGGCGGTCTCGCGTAAGGCTTGGGACAATTGAAAATTTGCCGTCCCGTTTTTCGGCTGCCGTTTCAGTACTTGCCTGAATAGCAATATGGCACTATCGTAATCCCCTTTTGCAGCAAGCTGCTCCCCCTGCTTCAACAAGGATTCAGCAGAACGGGAGTTGCAACTGCTTGTAAGAAGCAACGCCGATAGCAAAACACTAATCAGACCACCCATGGCAAAGTTTTGTCGTGCTTGTGTTAAGAGTACTGGGCCCTGAGGTAATTCTGCCAACAAAGGAATGTTTCCAAGCAATGCCAAGTGTTTGGCCGTGCGAACTTGAGGACGTCGAAGAAACGAGAATAGCCCTAATAGGGACCCAAACGACAAGCCGCCTATTAGGCCAGCGGCTATTCTTATAAGCGCAATCGGTTGTTCCGCCGAATCGGGGAACGTTGGAGGTTCAATCAATTCCACGGTTTCACCTTGCCCGCGACGTTCCATGTTGGAGGCAACTTGAGATTCCCGCTGCTTCCGATTCAATTCAGAATACTGCTCTTTCAATACGGTATATTCGCGGTTTAGCACGAGACGTTCCATTTCGCTATCTGGCGCTGGTGCAAGACTTTCACGAAGTGCATTCATCTGCCGCTTCAATTGTGCTTCTTCTGCCATAAGCGCTGATCGCGAAAACTCCAGAGCTTGCAATTCCGCTTTTGCCCTCACCAATTGATTTGTGAACTGCTCTCGACTGCTTTCCCTAGCCAATTTAGCTTCCTGTTCTTCTACCCGCCTTAGGGCGTTTTCTGCTTTTGTTAACGACTGTTCCACGAACTCACGATCCGCCTGCCCCGGCACATACCGCGCCCTGGCTTCGTCAACTTTGGCTCTCAACGCTAGAACGTTATCCCTGGCACGATCACCGCTTAGAGTTGGTGGCGCGCTGCCCGGTTGTGAAAGTGGTGACTGATCTACAGTGGCAATTTGACCTTCCAATGCCGAAATAATTGAACGCTTAAATGTTCTGTCTGAGTTGGCCGCGCGAAGATCTTTTTGTACTGCGGACATCCGGGAATCTACATGGTGCATTTCTTCCACTTCAAACGTGTATTGAGTTGTTACCGTTTGAGTCGGGGAGGGCAATGAACCGAGTTTGGCTTCCATTTCCATCAACTGGTCCAGAACCTTCTTCACTTCTTGCTGCAAGAATTCCGTTGTGCCAATGGACTGTTCCCCACGGTAACGCCGGTTTTCCTCGTAGATCAGTTCTACTATCCGCTGTACAACTTTTTGCGATTGCACGGGGTTGGAATACTGGAAGGAAATCAAGATTGTGGGAACACTTCGTGTGTTGTTCTCGCCAGTAGTAACACCGTGTATTTGTAAGTTTTGCTGAAAGTGCGGAACAAGATCGGCAATGGTTGAAAGGATTCGGCGTTCTGGATAGAGCCCAAAACTTTCAATCATTTTGGTGCCCGTCAATCGGCTATTTACCAATTGCGTCAGTGCGAATATGCGTTGATCCACTTGCATCGCAACGTTCGGAGTTACATATTTTTCAGCGACTTGCGGTGGGATGAACCGCACTTGGGCACGGGAAACATATTGATCAGGGAAGAAATGAACCACGCCAAAAGTGATGACAGCGCCTATAAATCCCCATAGTACAATACGCTTGTAGTATTGCTTCAACAACCAGGTGGTGTCGGAAGCTGCACTAGTGGCTAACCAATCGGAAAAATTGAGAGACCAAAGTCCTCTAGGCGGTATCATAGTCCATCATTTTCGTCTTCATAGGGTACGCCTTCGTGGAGAAGGAGCTCCATCCGTAGACAAGAATTTTCTAATTCATAGGGTTTATCGGTAAGAACCCTAGCAAACTTTAGGTACTAAAGCAGGTAAGGCTAGAGTTCTTCGTTGGTTACCTGCACGGTAACCTTTTTGAGCAAAATTCCGCTTACAATGGTAGTGCCAATGCTGAGTCTGCAACTTCACAGAATACTGGTTTATATCCCTGTCTTGACAGCCTTGGCTGAGCCTCCCAGGACGCCAACAGGGTTTGAACAATCAGTCCTACCAGTGATTACAAGTACTTGCGCCCCTTGTCACAACGACCGTATGGCTTCCGGCGGCCTCAATCTTGGACTTTTTGCTACAAAAGCTTCGGTCATTGAGCAGCGAGAGGGCTGGGAACTGATTATTCAAAAAATTCGCACTGGCGAGATGCCACCCAAGGGTGTGCTGCGGCCTGCTGAAAAGCTGGATGCGATGATGAAGTTCCTGCACGATGAGTTTGCCCGTGCAGACAAGAGTGTTAAGCCGGATCCAGGCCGCGTCACAGCCAAACGCCTGAACCGCAATGAGTACTCCAACACCATTCGCGATCTTCTGGCCGTTGACTTCCGCGCTGAAAAAGATTTTCCGACAGATGATTCTGGCTACGGGTTCGACAACATTGGTGACGTTCTGACAATTTCTCCCATCTTGATGGAAAAGTACCTGGTGGCGGCCGAGCGCATCGCCGCGCGGGCGGTTGGTGCTGATCCACTTCCCAAGCCCTTGCTGGCTGAATACTCCCGTAAAAACGCGAATATCCGGCGGCTTGACCGCAGCAATGTTGAAGCAACGCACCGCGTGGATTTTGATGGCGAATATACCATTCGTATTGGTTTGCCAGGAGAGAGAGCAACCGATGCCAAGCCAGTGAAGATGGGCTTTTGGATGGACGGAAAGCTACTTCACATGATGGACGTGGAAACGAGGCCGTCGAAGATGGTTGCCTTCAATCCGTATTCAGAAGAAGAATTTAAACTGAATCTTCCGGAAGGCGATCACGTTTTTAGGGCGGGTTTCATTAATGATGATTTCGTGAAGACGCTGGACGAGAAAGACGCATTCAGTGATAAAAAGAACAAATTCCCAAACATGATTTGGTTCCTTGGTCCCTATTCTTCAAAGGTTGAAAAAGCCAGCCGGAAGAAGATTCTGATCTGCAATCCAACGTCCGGCGATGTTTGTGTTGAAAAGATTCTTTCCGAACTCGCACATAGGGCATACAGACGTCCGGTGACGAAGACTGATACAGCCGGCCTTATGAAATTTGTTCGCATGGCCAAGGCCGAAGGGCAATCGGTGGAACAGGGAATTCAACTTGCCATTCAAGCCATGCTGGTTTCCCCTCACTTCTTGTTCCGGATTGAGCGCGACGTGAACCCTACGGATGCCACCACGGTGCATAAGCTCACTGAATTGGAATTGGCTTCTCGTCTTAGCTACTTCCTGTGGAGTTCCATGCCTGACGATCAACTGCGAGGGTTGGCCGAAGCGGGGAAACTACGCAGTCCTGGAGTTCTGGAAGCGCAGGTGAAGCGTCTGCTTGCGGATGAACGGTCTTCCGCGTTTGCGAATAATTTTGCGGGTCAATGGTTGGAAGTACGAAACCTGGATAGCTTGAAGCCCGACCCGAAGAAGTTCCCTGATTGGAGTCCAGAGCTTCGCGATGCGATGAAGACGGAAACTCGCATGTTCTTTGAATATATGCTCCGTGAAAATCGGCCGTTACCTGAATTTATTGATGCCAAGTACACATTCCTAAATGGGCGTTTAGCGAAGCATTATGGCATTGACGGAGTGGATGGTCCTGAATTCCGCAAGGTGGAATTGATTACCGAACAACGTGGAGGAATTCTGAGCCACGCCAGCGTGCTGGCCATCTCAAGCTACCCCACGCGAACGTCGCCGGTGATTCGCGGCAAATATATTTTGCAAAATATTCTGGGCACTCCCCCGCCCCCTCCTCCTCCTGATGTGCCGCCGCTTGATGAAGACAAAGTAGCTAGTTCTGGTTCCTTGCGGCAGCAGATGGAAAAGCATCGCACGAATGCCGTTTGCGCGTCCTGCCACAATCGTATGGACGTGCTTGGCTTTGGTTTGGAAAACTATGATGCTCTGGGCAAATGGCGCACAAAGGATGGTACTTTTGCCCTTGATGTAAGCGGCACTTTTCCAAATGGAAAGCAGTTTTCCACTCCAGCGGAAATGCGAACGCTTTTGAAGGAAGAAGTACCCCAGTTTGCCCGCTGCATCACTGAAAAAATGTTGACATACTCTTTAGGGCGGGGTTTGGAGCGCTTCGATCGCCGAACTGTTGAGGACATCAATCAGAAAATTGCAGCAGCAGGGTATCCGTTCCAGAGTCTGGTTCTTGAAATTGTGAATAGCTTGCCGTTTCAAATGCGGCGAGGTGAGTTGATTAGCAGTGAAAAACAGGTGAAATCCAAGGAGATTGCACAGCGATGATTACGAAGAAAGTACTCCCACGACGGACCTTCCTGCGCGGCCTGGGTGCCGCAATTGCTCTTCCAGCGATGGATGCAATGGCTCCTGCTATGGCTTCAAGCCAACTTCCTGGAAAGGCTCCTGTGCGTATGGGGTTTGTTTATGTCCCCAACGGAATGGACATTCGTAATTGGAACCTGGATTACGAAGGAAAGCTGGGGAAGCTTTCGCGGATTATGGCTCCTTTGGAACAGTTCAAAGATGAAATGACCGTGTTCGGGAACCTTACTCAAAACAACGGACGAGCTCTTTTGGATGGTGCTGGTGACCATGGACGTTGCGCTGGAGCATACCTCACTGGGGTCCACGTGAAGAAGTCCGCCGTGGATATTCATTGCGGCATTTCCTGCGATCAAATTGTGGCCAACAAGATTGGCAGTCAAACACGCTTCCCTTCGCTTGAACTCGGGATGGACGATGCACGGCAGGCTGGTGATTGCGATTCCGGTTACTCATGCGCTTACACCAACAACTTGGCTTGGCGTAGTGAAACGCAGCCGCTTCCTCCAATCCTCGATCCACGTGCTTTATTTGAACGGTTGTTTGGTGTGGACGCCGGATTAACGCCAGAACAACGAGCCCGGCGCAACAAGTTCCGCCGCAGCATTTTGGATTTTGTATCTGACGATACCCGCAAGCTGGAATCGAATCTGGGGCCAACGGACAGACGCAAGCTGGACGAATATCTTTCCTCGATCCGCGAAGTGGAACGACAACTGGAACGTGCGGAAAAAGACAACGCACAAATCGATCCGCACATGCCCAAGCCCTATGGTGTACCAGCTGATTTCGCAGAGCACTTCAAGCTGATGACCGATATGACAACCATCGCGATGCAGGCCGATTTGACCCGCGTATTCACCTTCATGGTGACTCGCGAAGGGTCCTTGCGTTCTTACAGGGAATTAGGGATTCCAGATGGCCACCATCCCCTAACCCATCACCGCAACGAACCAGCATTGATGGAAAAAGTGACTCAAATTAACACCTACCACGTGAAACAATTTGCCGGCTGGATGGAAAAACTCAAGAGCATAAAAGAAGGTGACCGGTCCTTGCTGGATAACTCGATGATTGTTTACGGTGCTGGTCTGTGCGACGGCAATCGTCATAACCACGAAGATCTTCCTACTGTTTTGCTGGGCCGCGGTGGTAACACGATCAAACCGGGACGAAGAATTGTTGTCCGTAGGGAAACGCCGATCACGAACTTGCACTTGTCGATGATGGATCGCATGGGCGTTAGCGTGGATCATTTTGCTGACTCCACGGGCCGCCTTGCTGATCTGAACCTGAGCTAAAACGCCCTATGCAATTTCCACAAGGCAAGCCGCCTGTTGGCATTATTTTCGATTCGGCGATGGGTAGCCGCATTGATGATGCTTTGGCAATGGCGCTGATGTATGGACTTGACGGCAAGAACGAAGCCCGTGTGGTCTCCGTGAGTGTTAGCCGGTCAAACGTCAGTTCCGCAGCTTTTAGTGAGGCCATTGGTCGATTTTATGCAGGTGCTGTGAG
Source organism: Bryobacterales bacterium (assembly GCA_043755435.1). Classification (GTDB taxonomy): domain Bacteria; phylum Acidobacteriota; class Terriglobia; order Bryobacterales; family Bryobacteraceae; genus JANXSF01. Next base: position 57,443 of record JAYUSZ010000103.1, read on the forward strand.
TGGTGATTTTGGGGCAGTCGGCCGCAATTTGCCCGTTGGTTTAGCGACGGACGGACGGATCGCCGGCGAAACGCCGATGCTGACGGTGCCCCTCGAAAAGAAAGATCAAGACGGCAAGCCCGTGTATGGTCATGGAATTCATCGGGTAGTTGATACCGCTGAAGTGTCGGCTCTTATTCGCAACGCCTTCACCTCGCAGTATGACCAAAACTGTCTGGTTGTTCTGGCGGGTCCGGCTACGAATCTTGTGCAAACCCTTCGTTTGCCCGGTGTGAAGCAGTTGATTTCGCAGAAGGTTCGCTTGCTGAGTATTGTTGCGGGCGACTTCGGCGGTGGCCCTGCGGAATTCAACATCAAGGCCGATATTGCTGCGGCTCGTGAATTGTTTGCTGAATGGCCTACCCAGATTATTGTGGCAGGCGCTGAACTCGGCGCTCAATTGAAATACCCTGCATCCAGCATTGAGAGTGATTTTGCTTACACGCAGGATCATCCTGTAGTTGACGCCTATAAAGCATTTCGGGCCATGCCCTATGATGCTCCGGCTCCAGGAGTAGCGGCAGTTTTGGCGGCGATTCGTCCTAAAGAAAACTACTTTAAGATGTCACCCTCGGGCACTGTGAAAGTGCTGGACGATGGTACAACGCAGTTTGTTCCTTCCGCAACTGGGAAGCATCAGTATCTGATTTCTGACCCTGAGAAAAAAGATGTTGTGCAGAAAGTGATGATTGAACTGGTGAGTGCCAAGCCAGTAGTGAAAGCACCTCGTTTCCGTCGGCCCCAGAAAAAAGATGTAGTGGACCCGGCCAAGCCAGCAGTGGTTTTAGAAGTGAAACCGCCGCCAGTTAAAGAGTGATTTGAACCAGCCGTTGCTGCGGTGCTTGCTTCGATACATTTTCCAGTTTCAAAACTCCACGCGGACAAACCTCCGCGCACAATCCACATCCCACGCAAGATGCCCGAGTGAAGCTTTGGTTGGACTGCGCATAGGAGCGGACGTCAATTCCCATTTCGCAATACTTGGAACAGAGTCCACAAGAGATGCACATGTTCTTTTTTACTGTGATGCGATACCGGCCAATTTTTTGGACCAGACCTAACAGCGCTGCCATGGGACAAAAATTGCGGCACCAAACTCGTGTGCCACCGATTGGATAGAGTCCAACCCCAACTACTCCGGATAGCATGGTTCCGACAATTAATCCGTAGAACGATTGAAATTTGTAAGTGAATGCTGCCAGGTCTGGATGTTTCGTACCAACTGCGTAGGTAGTGAACAGCAGCGCCGTCAGGATAACGCATATGGCCAGCACTGCATAGATAGTTGCCTTTTCAAACTTCCAGGCATTGCTTGATTTGTCGGATAAATGTCGAAAAGGTTCACCTGCGGTATTGGCCAAGCCACCGCATCCGCACACCCAGGAACAATACCAGCGTTTGCCGAAGAAGGCTCCTGCAATGGGAACCAGAAGGAGTGACGAGGCGAAGCTGAAAAGTATGATGGGGAGTGGATAGTGAAAGATGGTGTTGGGTGTGAGGTAATCGAGTTTCAACGGCCAGAAGTAAGAGAAATAATATTCCGGCTGATGGATGGCTTTCAGGAATTGCGGCAGGGCGAAGGCAAGAACAGATTGGACGAACATCACGACGCACGTTCGAATTACCTGATAGCGATTGTGCCTGTAACGACGAATGACAAAGAGGCCACCCGCAACTACGGCAATCGTATAAATGAGTCCGTAGAGCGTCCATTTCCCATCTAAGCCAATCCCTTTTGCGATGGGCGTAAACCATTCCGTGAAGTATAGGGCAAGGTAGAATCCGGTAAGCAACGCAGCCAGGATCCATGCGGAAATTCCGCGATTGGTGATGTCATGCGCGAAGCGATCGTAAGTAGTTTGGCGAATCATTTGCTGCCTCGTTGAAATTTGAAGTTGAGGGGCAGTGTTCCGAATTCTCCATCGAATTGCGCTTCTGCCAAGTGTTCTACGACGTATTCCGGAGTGCGGCGTTCGGTGATCCAACGTTCAAAAAATTCGTGGTTCCAACGCGAGCCCAACATGTTGAATCCAGTCACTGCTGAATTTTCCCAACTGATGCGAATACTGGCTTCCTTCCCTTCAAAGCGATGGTAGAAGTCCTCCGGTCCCATGCGGCCGGTCGTGGTAAATTCAATTTCAAAAAACTTAGAGCTGTTGTAGAAAATTGGCGGATGGTATTCGATCTTGTCGCCAAGCATCGATTTCGCGGCTAGCTCGCCATGGCGTTTGGCACTGTACCAAATTTGTTCCACGGTGCCGGTTGCTTCAAGTTCTGCACAATCGCCAGCGGCCCAAACTTGAGGGAGGGAAGTGCGGAATGCGGGATCAACCAGAATTCCTCTATTCACTTTGGGTACAGTTTTGGTGGCCGCAAGCCACTCAATGGATGGATGGACTCCGACGGCGACACCTAACAATTCTAAATCGTAACGTTTGCCTGATTTCCCGATGATAGCTTCCACTTTGCCAGAGCTTCCTGCTTTGATTTCGGCGACGGATTCTTCCAGCAGCACATTTACGCCATGATGGCGCATATGAGCAGTAACCATGGCGGCCTCTTCCTTATCGAGTGCGGCGGGCCAATACCAGGGGTCGCGGACCATGAAATCGACTTTCATACCGTGATGCACCAGACACTCCACCAGTTCAATTCCAATCAGTCCGCCTCCCACCACAACGGCATTGCCACCTAAGCGGGTGTATTTCTCGCATTGTTCCAAATCCTGAAGAGTGACGAAATTAACCATGCCATGTTTGACATCGGCAGCGCCGGGGACCGCAAGTTGATTGGCACCAGAGCCGGTGGCCAATAGCAAGGCGTCGTATTGAATGGTTTTTCCGGAGTCAAGAGTAAGGGTTTTAGAATTTGCGTCCAGGTCCTTCACCCAACTGCGGATCCGTTCAATGCGCTGGGCATCAAATACTTTCCGTTCCATGGGTTCCAGATCGCGAAGAGTCATTCGATCCATGTAAGCGTACATCAATGCTGTGCGGGAAAAGAAGTAGTCACTCTCTCCACTGATGAGCGTGATTTTTGCTGATCGATCGCGCTCCCGCAAAGTCAGTGCTGCGGTGATGCCGGCTACTCCATTTCCGATAATGGCGAAATGCATTAGTTGTACATCCCATCAGGCTGGGAATTTATTTCCTGAGCTTGCAACAGAATGTTCCTCAAACCTCAACTCCTAAATCACTCCATTGCAGGACCTTTCCTTGAAGGCAGACTTCGTTACCCAAAATCGCTGTAAGCGCAGCCGTAGCGCCGATTGTGATATCCGCGTTGGACTTGGTTCCATTCTGAATGCAATCGTAAAAAATCACAATATGGGCATCGTTTTTCTCCTCCACCTTTGGGGAAAGGATTGACTGTTGGTTGCCGTCTAGCGAATAGAAAGTGGTGGCGTTCATAAGTTCCACCGAGCCCTTGCTACCGTAAACATTGATGATCTGGTTGTTGGCAGGCATTTTGCGCGGATGGAAAACCATCTGCGTGAAAGACATTTTTGCGCCATTGGCATAGTCGTAGGTAATGCTTTGATGGTCCATGATGTCGCGGCCCTTTGGTTTGTTTTTATACAAGTTGGTTCCACCAAAGCCGGCTGCGCGAATGGGATGCTGGCCGATGGCCCAATTGCAGGCATCGAGGTTGTGCACTGACTGTTCAACAAGGTAGCCACCGGATTTCTTGAAGTCGAAGTACCAGTCGCCGGAAGGCCCCGCGTAGTCCAAATCAGCGGAGGCATGGCGTTGCGCTTTAACGAATAGAACATCGCCAATAACACCTTCATGAATCTGCTTGATGGCGGATCCTAATTGAATTTGCGAGCGCATTTGTTGGCCAGCGTGAAAGATTTTGTTGCTTTGCTTGGCTGCGGCGAGGAGTTCGCGAATTGCAGTAGGAGTGGTTCCAACAGGCTTTTCGCAATAGACATGTTTACCAGCCTTCAGGGCTGCGATCGCCATTTCCGCATGCAGGTAAGGCGGCGTGGCAATGAAGACAGCATCAACATCCTTGCGTTCAATAATCTTGCGCCAATCGGTGGTAGTGGCGGGGTTGGATTTCGCGGCTACAGTTGCTGCTTTGTCCAAACGATCGGGTTTGTTATCGCAAATGGCAACCACCCGGGCATTCGGTTGCGCCACAATGCTGCTTAATAGGAAGCTGCCTCGATTGCCGACGCCGATAATTGCTGTGGCGGTTTGATTGTTGGGTGATTGCGAAAATACGGCCTGCGATGCGGCTGCAGAACTAAGCAGGAAGTGTCGTCTGTTCATATTTATTTTCCTTGGGTTTGTAATCCGCGCAAGACGGTGTTTATGTATTCGCGCGCGCGACGGGCAAGAGCATCTACTGCTTCTGGAGAAGTTGGCCTAGGCACCAGAGGTTCAAAGATGTTTTCGAAAGTCAAAGGGATGGTGAGGCCGGTTTGCATCACCGGTGCTAGGAGTTTGTAGTGATCAATTTCACCGAAGCCCGGACCGCAATCTTCGTCTTTGGGTGTGTTTCGGTGATCCTTGATATTGAACGCACGAATGTCCCGCCAACAGGTTTGGATGTCCTGAATAGGATCGTTATTTTCGTAGTCCAGGACATTGCCGGCGTCGTAGCAAATCTTCACTGCTTCGTGATTCACTTGTCGAAGAATATTGGCGCATTGCTGACCGGTTGCGGTATTGCCTCCATGCTGCTTGATCACGACCGTAACTCCTAGTTCTTTTGCGTGAGGAGCCATTTGAATTAGGTTGCGTACGAAAGTTTCCGATTGCCCAGGTGTAGTTTTTCCGAAGGTCAGGAGATAAGGAATCTTCGCAGCGGCAGCTTGATCTAGGCGGCGGAGATGAGATTCCAGCGCTCTTGGAGATTCCAATTGGACCGTTGAAAACATCATCACCGGTTCCAATCCCACGTTGCGGCAACGGGTGGATAATGAGGAGGCTTCGGAGATTGGGGCATCAACGGCTAATAGTGGTTTGCCAACGTGATTTACGCCCCAAGCTACAAAATCGTACCCGCTGTTCTTGATCCCTGTCAGTGCGCGTTCTAAGGGAAAGGCGGAATAGGGAAGCGTCATGCAAGCTAGTTGGAATTTTGTGGGGCGAGATTGAGCAAGTGGGGCCGCGGAAACGAACGGAGCGGTAAGCAGGCATCGCCGCGAAATCATGACCTTAATCTTACGATGCGGTGAGGTCGGTTTGGGAGAAGTCGTTTCCAGTGAAGAGCAAGGGGAGGCCAGCAGCCTTGGTTATAGCGTAGGTGAAGCAGTCGCCCATGTTAAGTGCGGCTGGATGCCGACCCTTGCCATAGCGAGTAAAGGCGTGACTATACCAACTTATATGCTTTGAGTAGAAGGGAATTAGTTCAATGTCGAATTCGTGATAGAACTCAAGCAGGATAGAACTTGGATCTCGACGCAGTTTTGAGTTGAGGACAATGATCGCCTCAGCAGCACACGGAGTAGGTACCGCTCGAAGCTGGGCCGCCAGGAGTTTTTCGAGCAGCACTTCTGCCGTGGATTCCCGGGTGATAATTGCAACAATGGCGGACGTGTCGAGTATAACCCCGTGGCCCGCCATTTAGATTGGAGCGCCGTCTTCACCATAACCCAGGATTGCTTCCTCTTCCTGGCGGCTAAGAGTACGGCTGGCGTCTGGGGGCAAGGTGGGCCAAACGCGATCATGCAGGAACTGAAGCGCACTGGTCCTGGGATCGCGAGCTAACCCCAATTGCAAGCGCTGCTTCTTTTCAAGCAGGGCCTGGCGGATGGCCTCGGTTTTGGAAGAGCCAGCAATTACAGCAACTTCCTGCGCTAGCATCTCCACTTCGTAGTTTTTTAAATTCAATGCCATGGTGTAATTATTGTATCGTTATACCTAGCAAGTGTCAAGAAGAATTCTATCTAGCGGCTAACTGCCTCAAAACATAAGGCAATATTCCTCCAGATCGGAAATATTCCACTTCTTGCGGGGTATCGATCCGGACCTTTACTGTAAAAGTCTTGGTGGAACCGTCTGGGGCAGTGGCCGTTACGGAGGCTCGGGTTCCAGTCTGGGCGGCCGAGGAAACGCCTGTGATGGAATAGGTTTCAAGCCCGGTTAGCCCAAGCGTTTCGCGATTTTGACCATCTACGAATTCAGTGGGCAATACGCCCATGCCAACCAGATTTGACCGGTGAATCCGCTCGAAGCTTTCGGCAATAACTGCCTTGACTCCCAGCAACCGTACACCCTTGGCCGCCCAATCGCGCGAACTGCCAGAGCCATATTCCTTGCCGGCAATAATCAGTTGGCCTATGCCCGCAGTTTGATACTTCATGGCAGCATCGTAGATCCACATTTTTCCACCCGTAGGCACATGGACAGTCCAAGTGCCTTCAGTTCCTGGGACCATCAAGTTTTTCAGACGGATGTTCGCAAGCGTTCCGCGCACCATAACTTCATGATTTCCGCGACGAGCACCGTATGAATTGAAATCCGTGGGTTTCACGCCCATTTCCTGGAGGTACTTTCCAGCAGGGGAATCCTTGGCGATATTGCCGGCTGGGGAAATGTGGTCGGTTGTGACGGAATCTCCCAGAGTGCAAAGAACACTTAAGCCAAGGTGGTCGGTGATGGGCGACTTGGGGTCGGCCATATTTTCAAAGTAGGGTGGCTTCTTTATATAAGTAGACGCGTTGTCCCAAACATACTGGTCACCTTTTGGTGCTTTGATGGCGGCCCAATTTGCGTCACCGGTGAAGACTTCGGCGTACTGTTTTTCAAACATTTCCCGACGGACGCTGGCTTTGACGGCGGTTTGAACTTCCAGGTCAGTTGGCCAAATATCTTTCAGGAAAACGTCTTGACCATTGCTGCCTTTCCCTAGCGAGTCGCGGGTGAGGTCGATATCGACTGTGCCGGCCAGAGCGTAGGCGACGACTAAGGGTGGCGATGCCAGGTAATTGGAGCGTACTAGCGGATTGACGCGGCCTTCAAAGTTTCGATTGCCGCTTAGGACTGCGGCTACGTTTAGTTTTCCGGCAGTGACGTCGGCTGAAACATCGTCTGGCAAAGGGCCAGAGTTGCCAATGCAGGTGGTGCAGCCGTAGCCGACCAAGTGGAATTTCAAGGCTTCGAGCGGCTGCATGAGGCCAGCATCATTCAGATAATCGATGACAACTTTGGAGCCTGGAGCAAGCGAAGTCTTAACCCAAGGTTTAGTGGTGAGGCCTTTGGCAACAGCTTTTTTGGCGACAAGACCGGCGGCAATCAATACGGATGGATTTGAAGTATTGGTGCACGATGTGATTGCTGCGATGACCACGGCGCCATCCTTCAAATTTCCTTGAGTCTTCAATTCACCGGCTAGAGCGGTTTGGAAATTTGCTTTCACATCCGGAAGGTTAATTCTATCCTGAGGCCTCTTGGGGCCAGCCATGGATGGAACTACAGTGCCGAGGTCCAGTTCGAGTGTACCGTTATAAACAGGATCTGGTGCGTCTGCTTCAAGGAACAGGCCTTGGGCCTTGGAATAGGCTTCCACCAAAAGCACCTGCTCTTCGGGACGGTTGGTCATGCGGAGGTAATCAAGGGTCTGGCCATCGACTGGGAAGAAACCGATTGTGGCTCCGTATTCAGGGGCCATGTTGGCGATGGTTGCGCGATCAGCCAAGGCAAGTGCAGCGACGCCTGGTCCGAAGAATTCGACAAACTTTCCGACGACGCCTTTCTTGCGAAGCATTTGAGTGACGGTTAACACGAGATCAGTAGCGGTTGCGCCCTCGGGCAGCTTGCTGAAGAGTTTGAAGCCCACCACTTGCGGCAGCAACATGGAAACAGGCTGGCCCAACATGCAAGCCTCGGCTTCAATGCCGCCGACGCCCCAACCGACTACGCCAAGCCCGTTAATCATGGTGGTGTGGGAATCGGTGCCCACAACTGTATCGGGATAGGCTGTGGTTTCGCCATTCTCCGTGGCTGTGAAAACTGTGGGAGCGAGGTATTCGAGATTCACCTGATGGATGATGCCGGTTTCAGGGGGCACTGCGCGGAAGTTTTTCAAAGCGCCCTGACCCCAGCGGAGGAATTCGTAGCGTTCGCGATTGCGTTGGAATTCCAGAATTGAGTTCAGATCGAAAGCATTGCTGGTTCCGAAGTTGTCGACTTGAACGGAGTGATCGATCACCAGGTCGACAGGGATTAGGGGGTTGGCCTTTCTAGGATCGGCACCCATTTCGGCAAGGGCATCGCGCATAGCGGCGACGTCGACCACGCAGGGGACGCCAGTGAAATCCTGGAGAATTACGCGAGCTGGGCGGAAATTGATTTCCATTGCAGTAGCGTCGACATCCCATTTGGCGATGTATTCAATGTCGCCCTTCTTTACGGTGGTGCCATCTTCGTTACGCAGCAAGTTTTCCAAAAGCACGCGGATAGAGTATGGAATGCGGCTCAATTTGCCGAGGCCGTGCTTTTCAATGGCATCAAGCTTAAAGATTTTATAGGAGCGTGTTCCAACGCTGAGAGTGGCGGATGAGCCGAAAGAGTTGAGCTTTGACATGAGTATTGTGGGGCTAATTCAATTTTAGCGTAACAGCGCGTGCGGATGCTTTTTGGTAGAGTGCTAAGAAATGTTTTATCGAACAGTTGTTTTGTGGTCGACTGCATTGCTCTGTTCAGGAGCGAAAGAAGTCCGGCCGGGTGTTTGGGCGGGGCAACAGGTGGCAGAACTGCCGCTTCCTTCAACTGGTTACCAGGTTTACATGGTGGGCGAACTGCACGGTGTGCAGGAGAATGAGGCATTCCAATTGCAATACCTGGAAAAACTACAAAGTAGTATTGGTGTTCGAGATGTTGCGATTGAAGAGGACGCAGTCTACGAGGAACAGGCGCAGGCCTTTGTGGAGGGTCGGGCTGAAACCTTGCCTGAAGCGCTGTGCCTTCGCGCGGGGATTTTGAATGGCATTCGCAGGATGAATTCATCGAATCCGAAGGCCTTGATTCGCGTTCATTTGATAGACGTTGATTCGCCCGCGTCCGCTATTCGCCAACATTTGCTAAGCCTGAAGAAACGAATCGACAAGGTTGAGGCAGTGGAGATTCCAGGTGCGAGCGATATTCGGCAGCGAGGGCTTGCGGTTGTGGTGCGACTCAAGAGATTGGCTGTGAGTCCGTCCGTTCGAACGGAACTTCGGACAGTGGAGCACTCAATTCGTGCAAATAAGGAAGGACTTGAGGTGGGTATAGGACGACCGAAAGGGAGCCCTTATTTGGAGGACAGGGAACAAGCCATTACCAGCAACATAGAAGATTTGGTGAGTGGATCGAACCCGCTCTTGGTGTTGTATGGTTCCGATCATCTTTCGAGACGACAGCGGAAGGACGGTGGTCCGCAAAGAGACCAGCCACTTTGGCCGGTAGCACATCGTTTGGAACAGGCTGGGATCAAAATTTATACACTGATCACCTTTCCACTCTCGGGCCGATCTTTCTGGCGTGGAGATAAAAGTGAACTGCCTTGGATGGCAAGCGATGGGCGGTTAGCTTCGGGCGAAACCCTTGATAAAGTTCTTGCGGCTGTTCCTGAAGCGCAGTATTTGTTTGTTGATGCTAAGCGGGAACGCGCGCGTGTTCCAAGCCAGGATGTTTCCAACTATGGTGCTGACTCCTATGTGCTTTTCCGGTCTGCTACTGAGATGACGAACTATTGTGCTTTGCGTTAGCGAGTTGGTAAGTCAACATCATAATTCCCGATGGATAGCGGCGTGTATCTATTAAGTGAAGTGGGGTGATTTGATCCAACCCTGGAAGAAACTGAATTCCCCTTCCAAGGATTATGGGGACAAGACCCACTTCGATCCGATCAACTTCGCCGAGTTGCAACAGGCAACGGAATAACTCGCCACCACCGAATAGCCAGATTTCTTTGCCCTCTTGTTTGCGGAGCGCGTCGAGGGTGGCTGGGAGATTGCGGCTGTTTATGATGGTGACTTTCGGGTGGTCTTGCTGTTGCAGAGTGTTGGAGCAAACATAACTTTGTATACCGGGCATTGCACCGCCACCGGGGGCTGTAAGTGAGGCTTCATAAGATCGCCGTCCCATCAAGACTGTATCGAATCGCTGCATAAACGCACCCCAATCGATATCCGGTTCAGCAGGGATCCAGTCGTATTCTCCGTTGGGACCGGCGATAAATCCGTCGAGACTCATTGCTACGCAGTACCAAATGTTTCGCATGCTAGCGTCGTCCAGAACGCTTTTCACCCACCAAATGAGCGGCGAAGAACGGCATCATTTTCGTCTCAATTCGTTCGGCCACGTGGTTGGTATGTGTGCCTGGATATTCTTCGTAAGTGTGAGGTATTCCATATACGGTAAGCCGTTTATCGAGTTCCCTATTCGTTGCGGCAATACTGCGGTCTTCGTTGCCAGCATCGAAGGCCAATGCGGCTAGGCGCTTAATATTGGGAATGTACTGATCGGGCATTGCCAATGGAGCGTTGGCTGTCCATTTGGCAATTACGTGCTGCTGGGTCTCGCCGCTTTTTGTAGGGAGGTCGAAATAGAATGGAGGATTCTTCGGGTTAGGCGACCACGCTGCGGCTGAAGCCAGTTGCGCTTTGGTGCCGAAATCGGCCTTGTCTACTTCGGACAATTCTTTAAGTGTCTCGGCACGCGAGCCAGGGCGAGGACTCAAGTTCGGAGACATGCAACAGGGGCTGAGCAGGTAGGCGCTGGAGAAAACTTCAGGAAACTTCATGCTGATACGCATGGCACCGTAGCCACCCATAGAATGGCCGGCCAAGCCGCGACTTTCTTTTTGCGCGAATGTGCGGTAACGGCCATCGATAAACGATACCAGTTCGCGCGAAATGAAACCTTCCCAGTCACCGAGAGTGGCGGATGAGGAGTACATGCTCCCTTGAAACGCATTGAAAGCGTTTGGCATAACGACGATCGTATCACGCCGCACTTGGACCGGCGAGAGCGCGATCGAGGACGCTGGCAAGTTGGATCCAATGGGTGGGAGTGTGGAACCATTTTTCATTGCTGTCCGTGAAACCGTGGAGCAGGTAAATAACCGGGTAGTGGCGATTCTTGGAGATCTTGTAACTGGGCGGCAGATAGACTGAGACGTCACGCTGGGAAGGGTCGCCTTGCTGTCGACGACGGAAGCCCTTCCGGAATCGATCCTCCCATCTTCCAAGAATTTCATCCAGAGTAAGTCGAACTAACACGCGACACGGCGAACCCTTCCGATGGAACTGCCCTGAGTGCATACCCAAAGCATTTCAACATAACGTGATCTCTTGCGCGCTTTTTCGAATAGCCTACAGAAATACGAATTACCTTTCAGTAAAGGAGCAGGCCCACGTTGCCGTAGGCTTCGCGGAAGCTGCGATTGGAGATTAAACAATCTGCAATGCCGCCTTCGTCGTCCCCCAATCCAAAGGTAAAGCCCAGCTTGTTCACATTGTAGACTGCAAGCCTTGTCCACATTGGATGCAGGGATCTCCAGAACCGGAGCGGGGAAAATCTTCCGGCTCATCGTAGCACGGGCCATGGCTCAAACTGCCCGGCAATAGGGAAATTGAAGGGCTGAGTTCAAGCCCCTAAGTTTCGAAAAGCCCGGGACCGCTATCGCGCATCGCACTAGCCGCAATCCTGTCTTACACATTGGGCCGGTTTCAGCCGCGAAAATTGCCCGTTGCGGGACAAGTGCTTCCGTCCGTTGGCACAAGGGGGATTGCGGGTACTGATAAACTCTACACTATGCGACTTCACGGGTTCTATCATGGGAGAATCGTGGTCATGCCAACCGCGCGGCCTGCATTTTCAGGAAGCTCCCTATCATGAGCACCATTCAAGAACTTGCAGCATCTATCGCCGCAACGGCCACTGACTACCGGAACGATGAGCTCGGGCCGTTTCCGGCCGAGCATGTGACCCGGTGGACCGAACAGTTTAGCGCGGAAGATCGGCTTGGTCTTCTCGCCGAACTGGACCATGTTCTAAAGAAAACGTACTTCTCAGAATCAGTCGTCACCGATTTTCTGCAAAGTCTTGCCAAGGAATCGAAGCTTGTCGGCGGCGACCCGGTCGGCTTCTGGAGAGGGGCAGGCGTGCTCGACATCCAACAGGGCGGGAACAGCCAGAAGGAAATGCTGGAGCGATTCGGGGCTGTCTTGCGGGAACAGTTTGGAATGGACTTGCAGGATTGCGCTGGAACCTCAGGGAACTTCGTCTATGTTGACGACGCGATCTACACCGGCAACCGGGTCCGGCGCGACCTTGAGCCGTGGATCAGCGGCGGCGCTCCGGTGAAAGCGACGGTGCACGTAATCGTTAATGCGCTTCATGCGGGCAGCTATTACGCAGCGCAGCAGTTCGACAAAGCGGTGAAGGCCGCGGGCAAGGACATTACGTTCACTTGGTGGAGGGCGAAATCGGTCGAGAACCGTAAGTTCTACCGGAACCAGTCGGAAATTCTGTGGCCATCCGAGATCCCGGAAGAAGGACCGGTAGCGGCCTACGTCAAGACGCTGAGTGACGCTGGATTTCCGCCGGAGAAAAGAGCAAAGGGCGGAACGCCGAAGGATAGCGTGTTTTCCGGCGAGGAGGGCCGCGCCCTTCTGGAGCGCGTCTTTCTAGAAAGCGGAGTCAGAATTCGTTCGATGTGCCCGAACCTCAAGGAAAGCGCCCGTCCGTTGGGCTTTTCCTTGCTCAAGACGCTTGGCTTCGGGGCGACGGTGGTAACTTACTGAAACTGCCCGAACAACGCCCCGCTTGCCCTTTGGGCGGGCGATCCGTGGTACCCGTTGTTTAGAAGGAAAACGAACTGATGCGCCCCGTTGAATCCCGAACGTACCGGCGCGATGAGTGCGTGACCTTCCGCAAGACGGATGAACCGTTCGGCGGGCTCTCCAACATGGCCCCAGGTTATCCACTATGCGTGAACGGCGTTTCTGTTATGACCGCCGAGGCCCTTTACCAGGCCTGCCGGTTTCCGCACCGGCCAGACGTGCAGCGTCTAATCATCAGCCAGACCAGCCCAATGACCGCCAAGATGCGGAGCAAGCCTTACCGCGACGAATCTCGGCCCGATTGGGACGAGGTGAGAGTGAAGGTCATGCGCTGGTCCTTGCGCGTGAAGCTTGTTCAGAATTGGGAAAAGTTCAGATCGATGCTTCTGTTGACCACCGAGCGCCCGATTGTCGAGGATTCCAGAAAAGATGATTACTGGGGAGCCATCGCAACGAAGGAAGACCCTTGTATCCTCGTCGGCTGCAATGTGCTGGGCCGTCTTCTCATGGAACTCCGCGATAAGGTCCGTCATGCGTCGCCCGAAGACTGGCAGAAGGTGGGCCCTCCGGACATTCCAGATTTTCTTCTATACGAACGCCCTATCGGCCCGGCGCTCAAGGCGGAAGCTCCAGAGCAGCACGTAGCGCAAGCTCGATTCTTAGGCGTGGAGGCGACACACTGATGGCTAATCACAGCTATCCAGTGGAGGTGCAGAGCGATTTTCTCGAGAAGATCACGCGCGCCAAGCCAGTCCAGGCCCTCGCCGAATTCATCTGGAACAGCCTCGACGCCGATGCTTCTAAAGTTGACGTGTTTGTCGAACAAAATGATCTCGGCGCGATGTCACGGGTCATCATCCGCGATAACGGTACTGGAATGGAGTATGAAAAGGCTCCAGAACTCTTCAAGAGCCTAGGCGGATCGTGGAAGCGCGCGGGCGCGACGACCAAGCGGGACGGGCGTTTTCTCCACGGGCAGGACGGCCGGGGGCGCTTCAAAGCGTTCACTCTCGGCCGCATTGCGGAATGGGACGTGACTTACGCCAAGGGAAAGGGCCTTTCTACGTTTACGGTGGTCATGGCGGCCGCGAACATGAAGGAGGTTGTGATTTCTGACGAGGACGCGACCGATCCGGGGGCGAAGGCCGGAGTCACGCTCACCGTTTCTGAACTGCACAAGGATTATAGGTCCCTCACATCGGAGGCCGGCCTTCAAGAGCTGACAGAAATCTTCGCCCTCTACCTTGCCGACTATAACGGCGTGACGATTAGCGTTGACGGATCACGCATTGATCCATCCAGCCTCATCGCGTCGCAGGCGAGCGTTAACCTCACCGACATTGTTGAAGACGGGAAAGCCTACCCGGTCCGACTAGACATCATTGAATGGAAGTCGGCCACCAACCGCAGTCTCTACCTGTGCAACAACAAAGGCTTTCCACTCACTGAGGTGGAGCGGCGGTTTCACATAGGCTCTTTTCAATTTTCCGCCTACCTAAAATCTGAATACATCTCGAAGCTGCAGAAAGAAGGAACGCTGGAACTGGCGGAAATGAACCCGCTCATGGTGGCTGTCGCTGACGAAGCTCAGGACGCTATTCGGGACTACTTTCGCAACCGCGCTGCGCAGGAGGCGCGAACCGTGGTTGAGGAGTGGAAAGAATCGCAAGTCTACCCCTTTGAAGGGGAGGCGACGAGCAAGATCGAACAGGCGGAGCGCCAAGTGTTCGATATCGTGGCCGTGAACGTCGCCCAATATCTCACGGATTTTTCAACGGTGCCGCCAAAAAACAAAGCGTTGCACCTACGGCTGTTGCGGCAGGCTATCGAGAAAAGCCCGGAAGAGCTGCAGCTCATCCTTGGGGAGGTGCTGAAACTTCCCAAGCGCAAGCAAGAGGAGCTGGCGGACCTACTGCGGGACGTATCGCTCTCGGCGATCATCAGCGCGGCGAAGATCGTCGCCGACCGACTTAAGTTCCTCTCCGGCTTAGAGGCCATTCTCTTCGATGATGAGAGCAAGAAGCGTTTGAAGGAACGCTCACAGCTGCATCGCATCATCGCGCAGAACTGCTGGCTGTTTGGGGAGGAGTATAACCTGTCCGTCGACGACAAGTCGCTCACCGAAGTGCTCCGAAAACATCGCAAGCTGCTGGGCGACGGTACGGTAATCGACGAACCGGTGAAGCATATTTCCAAAGAGCGGGGGATCGTTGACCTCGTGCTGTCGCGGGCCATCCGGCGCCATAAGGCGGATGAGCTTACCCATTTGGTGGTTGAACTAAAGGCCCCCAAAGTCAAGATCGACAAGGACGAAATTACGCAGGTCGAAGAATACGCGATCTCCGTCATGAAGGTTTCAAGAGCGTCAAGACCACCTGGGTCTTCTGGGCCATCAGTGATGGCTACGGCGACTACGCCGAGTACAGGATGAACAAAAGCCCCAACAACGGGGGGAAGATTCA
Organism: Bryobacterales bacterium; assembly: GCA_043755435.1. Lineage (GTDB taxonomy): Bacteria > Acidobacteriota > Terriglobia > Bryobacterales > Bryobacteraceae > JANXSF01. The sequence goes on from JAYUSZ010000103.1 coordinate 72,725, forward strand.
CGAAGCTGAAAACGTCACCATCTGGGTAAAGACCTGGGCGCAAGTACTCGATGAGAACCGCGCCCGGATGCAGTTCTTTCAGGAGCGGCTTGAATACGAAGCTGACAAAGGCGCATCGCTAAAACACCTCCAAGACCGCTACGCGAAATTTCTACAGGGCGTTTTCGTCGAGGGGGATGAATCGACTACAGCAGGCGATGCATCGCCCCAAGACGCTGAAATGCTCAAGTGATTCAGTGCGGACGATCGTGCTGACGAACGAGTGAGACAGGCGATGGGTTGCTTACATGTCCTCACCAAGCGCCTCTAGAGTCAAGGGGATTCAGCCGAGCGGAAGAGTTAGACCGCGCAAAACGGCGCAGTCATCCGCAAACTAGTACCCGCCACCTTGCCGTGCCAAATTGCCATTTCAAGACTTACCACAACCACCCTTATTCGGGACAAATGCCCTGATTTGCCTAATCAAAAAACATCGGTCACCAAGCATCAAAACAATTATCCTCCCTCTAACTCCCCACCGCTCAATGCTTTCCACGCGACCCATACTCAGCAACTCACCTGCCCGCCAAAACCCGCTGGTACTTTCTAACCAAAGCGCATGCCAGGAAATCATCATCAGCCCCGAAAGCTCTCCGCCTTCGATAACCTGATCCTCGCCTGCGATAAAGCCACTTTTTTCCTAACCCCAAACCGCCAATCCTACGTCTCCTTCAATGGCACTTCCGCCCCACTCTATTCGGAACAATTCCGAGGCTGGCTACTTACCCGCATCGAAGCCCGCGGCCTCCCCTGGCCAACCGCATCCACATTAGGCCGCCTCCTCCGCCACCATGACAACATCCTCCACACTTACGAATCACAGGTCAGCCCCGTGCACACCCGCATCGCGGCTCAAAACCACACGCTCTTAGTCGACCTCCAATCCATTGACCCCGAAACCAGCGATAACCAGGTAATCGAAATCACCAAAGATCATTGGCGAATCACCAGCGACCATCCCACCCTCTTCCGCCGGCCCGAACCAAATCTGCCCATTCCCGCCCCCGCAATCACAAAAGCCACCATCGCCCAATACCTAATGAGAGCTTTTTCCACTACCCTCCCCATCGCCGAAACACTCTCCAACTGGCTGGCTTTGTCCATGATCCCCACCGCCACGCAGCCAATATTAGTAATCACCGGCAACGCCCGCGCCGAAGCCGCCCGCCTGCTCCGAAACATAATCGACCCCGTCGTCCACCCACTCCTCCCCATGCCCACCACCGAAAATCAACTGGGCCAAATGGCCCAATGGAACAGCGTGCTGGCATTCGATTCCAGCCCCTTCATTTCCGAAAAGCGCAAGGCTGCCCTTACTCGTATCCGTCGCGGAGTCCCCGTGCGCGTTCGCGAAATTAATAGGAACCGCTCGCTGTACGAAACCATCCACCGCCCAATCCTAATCGCCGCCGACGCCCATATTGAAATCGAACCCAATCAACTCAACATTGAAATTAACCATTGCCACCTGGCCCCGTTGAACGAACTTCTCACCGCACTTCTAAATCACGTGGTCAAAGTCCTGCGCTACCTCGAAGCTCCAAGGCAAACCTGGCAGCAAGAATCCGTCGCAGTCCCAGCCATCACATCACCAAACGCACAGCCAACCAAACCCTTCACCTAAGAAATCAAACCGGCGAAAAGCGGGAGCGCTCACCGGGCGCGATAA
>JAYUSZ010000104.1:0-5370 GCA_043755435.1 Bryobacterales bacterium
AGCGAGGAAAATTTCCGTGCCTACGGGGCGAGTTCCACACCAACGCTAGTGCTTGTAGATAAGGCGGGAGTGGTGAGAATGTATCATCCAGGACAGATAAGCTACGAAGAATTGAAGCCAATCCTTGCCCGTTGGGTGAAGTAGGCCGAAGTGCGCTACAATAGAGAGGTTGAACACGTCGGGGCGTAGCGCAGCCTGGTAGCGCACCTGTCTTGGGCACAGGGGGTCGCGAGTTCGAATCCCGCCGCCCCGACCATTAAAATTAAGGGCTCTACGCCAAAGATGGGGGACGACCCATGAATCTGAATCGTTTTAACCGCATAACACTTTCACCCTAAGTCTGTAGTTGGGAAACCTTCTAAATCCGAAAGCTTGCCTTGTAATTAACTCCATTTTATTATGGAAACCTTCGGTGATCCCATTATTAAGCGTGAACCTCCACATGGTGGCGATCTCGCAGGACCTGGAGTGCAACGTTTCCCCGAGTTTTAACCCGTTGTGGGAAGACGGCTTCCTTCAATTGACGGATGCCGAATCGCGCCATTTTCGCAATTGAAGGGAATTCACACGCTCTCAGCACTCGAAAGCGTGGACGGCAAACCAGCCAAACTAATGAAAGGAGACGGGCCCCCTTCCCGTATAATTTTACCTCTGCAGGCCACAGAAACGACGGCCTGCGCCGTGGACAAGTTGAATTTAGAACCGCAGCCGTAACCCCATCTGCAACCGCCGGCCATAATCCTGGGGATAGATGTCAAACGACTTTCCAAACAAGCTGCTCGCAAGGCTCATGTTCGGATTGTTGGCATTCGCGTTGTTGATGGGGTTGAACGCTTCTAGCTTCAACTGCATCTTGTATTTATCTGTCAGCGCGAACTCCTTTGTCATCGTCGAATCGATGTGAAAGAATTTTGGCCCCCTGATGTTGTCGAAAAACCACGGGTTCGTACGACGGGTGAATGCCGGCAAAAAGCTGAACACCGAAGTATTGAACCACGCGTCCCGTCCAGGGTTGTCGATCTTCGGATCGCCGCTCACCGCAAAGGCACCGAAGTTCAGAAGGGTTCCAGTGTGCCAAGTGGTGATGGACGCCAGATTCCAGCCACCGATCACAGCATCGGTCAGGCGATTGCTCTTTGGCGCGAACTTGCGGCCCCTGCCGACCGGAATATTATAGGTGTTCGCTACACTCAACCGGTGCCGATAGTTGCCAGCATCCTGGTATGTAAAGTTCTTCAAGTAGTTATCCACGTTGTCATAGAAGGTTTTGTTCTTCTGAACGCTATAGTTGTACCCCACCAGAAGGCTATACCCTGAACTATAGGCTTTGATGGCCTTCATCTGCAGAGAGTGGTACCTCATGTTGCCGCCCGTCAACCCGTCAATCACATTGATGTTCCCGTATTGAGGGTAGGGCTTGGCCAGCGTAAGTGCGCTCACGGTGGGCTGGTTCCACAGCGAACCGGGAGATTTGTTGGGAGTGCTCAGGCGATAGAATGGGTTGGCAACCTGCACGTTGGTGGCAGATCCATACTGCAATTGAATGCGCGGATCCACCTGGTTGATATTGTAGTTGGCTTGGTTAAACCTGCCGGTGAGATTCAAAAAGTAAGTAACTTCCAATAATATGTTCTGCGGCAACTGCCTTTGCACCGAGATGTTCACCCGGTTGCTGTAAGTCCGGGGGCGATTAGGATTGATAAACGATATGTTGTCCCCGATTCCCGTATAGTCGCCGTAAGACTTTCCATAAGAGGGCACCACCGGCCAGGCCGATGTGAACGGGTCCGCAAAACGCATTTGAGGCACGCCCTGCACATGCGGCGGTGCGTCGGTATAGTTGGAGAAGCCCGTGTTAGGGGTGCTGAACTGATCTGCTGTTTTCGAATTCATGTTATGCGGCAGCGAATAACGGCCGAACGCCACACGCAGCGCTGTCTTGTTGTTAAGTCGAAGACCCATTCCGATGCGCGGTGACCAGGCACCTTTGTCTGCGTTCCACGCGGTCCGATTTTCAGCGCTGGTGAATCGGAACGCACCGTTTAAATTCCAGTTGCCTGTGTAGAACTGTTTGGTTCCGGCCGGCATTTGGACACCCTGCAGTTCCGGGATCGGCTTTGTCAGATCCAGTGCCGCTGTAATCCGGTTCTGCTCTTCCGTGTACGGCTGATCGAACTCGTAGCGCAGACCAAGGTTCAAAGTCAGATTCCGCGTCACCTTGATGTCGTCGTTGATGAAGCCTCCAAAGAATCGGGTCGATACCGTGGGCCGGATCAGACTCGACATGGAGGTTTCGTTGCTGTCCCAGCTACTTGGGCTGGCGCCCACCGGGACCACTGCGCCTAAAAGGAAAGACGCATATGGGTTCCCAGACACATTCAAGCTGGGGCTGATATAAGTCGCGTTAGTGATGTCTCCGTTAAATCCGAAGCCCGGATTCGATTGCTGAATCAGACTCGCCGCACGTGTGCCTAAAGTCTCGAAGCCGGCCTTCCAATAGTGACGGCCCTGCTGCCGGGATACCTTGATATTCAAACCGTCGCCGTTGGGTGTCTGATTCCAATATCCGCCCGACGGTCCCATCGACACCCAGCGGCCACCGTCGCCGCTAATGGTTGCACGAACCTGTAGTTTGGGTATCGCCGGATCATTGTACAGCGGGGCATAGAACTTGCTGTTTTGATAGAGCGAGGCGAAGGTGTAATCCTGATTTTGCGGTGCGAATGCCGAGGCATCCGTGAAACTGTGATAATCCCCCGATACAGTGAGGACCGTTTTCGTATCCAGCGTGTAGGTCACCGTGCCTGAGTAGGTACTCCCATCGCGCTTGCTTCCGCGGTCGCTGACAAACAGGGGTGAACCCGTTGGATTCCCAACCGAAGCAGGCGTCCTGAAGATTTGCACTCGGCCGCTGACGTTGAGCCTGTCGTTGACATGGAAATCTACTCGATCAGCGAAATTCTTGTACGGATACAGAACGGGCAAAGAGCTCACGTAATTGTTCAAATGATCCCACCCAGACCCAGGACGGTTGGGTTTCCACAGCGCTCCCATAAACTTCACGGCAACCGGATCCCGGTTCGACGCGGGGATCACATTGCCAGGGAACGGCGTCCGCGCGATGTTAGCCCCGTTTGCACCAGTCGTTGTGGTCCAGGGATCGTAGATCAGTAGCGTTGCCCCAGCTTTATTGATCGACTTTGAAAAGTCACCCACTCTCTCAAGATCCGTTGGCAACGTCGCCGTGTAGGGACTCCCCGCGTTGGTGAACTGCCAACCCTCAAAGGAGACGAAGTGGAACAGCCGATTCTTGATAATGCGGTGACCTACAGTACCTCCGTACATGTGCTGCCGGTCTCTGTTTTCGGTCCGGAAATAGCGGTCCGAAACGGCATTGGCCCAGGGGAAACGGCCGTAATAGAAAGCGCTGCCATGCAGTTCGTTAGCCCCGCCTTTCGTGACGATGGAGATCGCAGAACCGGACCCATGACCGAATTCTGCGTCCACCGAATTCTGCGAAATAGTCACTTGCTGGACCATGTCCGGCGCAGGCACGTAACCCGTCTTCACGCTGACGCCAACGCGGCTACCATCCACCTGAAGATCATTCGAGTAAGCAGCTCCGCCGCCAACGTTTAAGTTCCCGGCTCCCCAACTGTTGAACGGTTGGTATTCGCTACTGCTATCGTTCTTAAGGACTGACGGATCCAGCATCGCCAGCATGAATGGGTTTCTATAAAGTTGCGGAAGATCCTCGGATAGCTTTGCTTCCACCGTGGTATCCAGATTGCTGGTAGTGAACTGCACCTGACTCGCCTCGGTAGTGACCGTGACGGTTTCGCGAACGCTTCCCGGTTTTAGCATGGCATCGACAGTTATCGAACCACGGGCCGCCAAGGGCACGTTTGATTGAATATATTTGGTGAAGCCAGGAGATTCTACGCTGACGCTGTAGGAGCCAGGGGTGACCAGATCGAAAATATAAAGACCCGTCGCGTCGGTCTTGCGAGCAACGGTGACGCCCGTATTGTTGTTGCGCAGGGTGACATTCGCACCCGAAATAACAGCATCGGATGTGTCCCGGATGACTCCCTGAATTCTTCCGCGATAATCTTGCGCTGTCAGCAGCGCCGCTACGAGAGTCATGATGATGAGTACTCCTCGCACGACACCTGCCCCCTTGACGCACAACCACGCAACTTTCTCGATCGGACTAAGCTTCATCTTTATTATCATCATGATCTCCAAACATTGGATTAAATGCGTCAACCGAAGCAGCACGGCTACTAAACAACTCCCTCAAAAAAGGAAGAACCGACATCCGGCTTATTTCCTATGCTCCAGTATGGATACTATCGAAGAATAGCGCTGGTGGATAGGATAAATTACGTGAATACTTGTACAATCCTACCCAGGGGCACCTCGACTGCGTCTGGTTGATCGTCGAATGGCAATCACGCTGAGTCGAGCCGCAGCGGAAGTGGCCTCGCTTTACAGGCAAGCTCACCTCAGTCGAGTTTTGCAGTTGCACTGCATTCAGGGATTCCCACTCCACCCAAGTCGATATATTCCTTCAAAACCGCCTTGTCAGCAAACTTCCAGTCGGGAGCAATCGATAGGTTTCGAAAGGAATCCGCAATGTATGTGCCTTCCATCGATCGGCTGTAGGCCATCCACCTGCAGTATGCTTGGCCCATTTCCGACCTCGCCCTATCATTTTCTCCAGCTTTTTTGTAGGTAGCACCACGAACTTTGTGCGCATAATACGTGCTGAGATACGCCATCTGTTTGATATTGTTAATGGCGACTTCCTGACTTGCACTCCCTCCGCTTTCCATGGTTTTGATCAAAGAAAGCGCCTTGGTGGCATCCGTCTGCATTTCATCGGCAATCAGGTATGCGGATTTCCGGACCTTGCATTCACCCGCCGCTGAAGTGGCGATATCGCAAAAATTCGACCCCTTGGCCACAGTGGTATCATTTGCAAATCCTTCGATGGTTCTAAAGCCGGTTTCCCTCTTCGGATCGCTCCAGCAAGCTTCGGGGTACCAATGAAAATCCAAATTCCATTTGCCCATTACTAGTTCGGTGACTTTCGGTAAGGAGCGGGAGGCCAAAGCCCACGCCTCAAAAAGATCGCCGGCGGATACCTTCGGATACCGCTTCGCCAATAGGTTCCTGAACACATCGTCACCAATGCCTGGATTGTAGGAAATCCGCCCCCACAACATCTCCATATACCATCTCCGCTCCACTTCAAGCTGTCCATTCAGGGATTCATCTTTATAGAAATAGGTTCGGCTTGGATTATATCCGTCGATGCCTATATACATGCCAACCACGGATTCCTTGTGCGGGATACCGGCCACG
>JAYUSZ010000105.1:0-13795 GCA_043755435.1 Bryobacterales bacterium
TATTGGTCGTTCCTTTCAAAACCGGCCGGATCCAATGCAGTTCTAGTCGATGAAAACAGCGCAACACCTTCCTATGTAGTCGATGCCCCAGGTGATTATGTAATTCAATTGAAGGTCGACAATGGCATCAGTGGAGATACTTCCAGCGTTTCAATCAGCACAAACAATTCCGTACCCATGGCGATGGCTGGGCGCGATCAGACCGTTGCACTTGGTTCCCGAATCGTCCTAAACGGTAGCGGCTCGTTGGACGTTGATGGCGACCCCCTTGCCTACACATGGACAATGGTCAGTCAACCAGAAGGCAGCAACGCTACATTGGAAAACCTGCGATCAGCGTTAGGTGCATTCTCAGCAGATAAATCAGGGATCTACGTTTTACAACTGGTAGTGAATGATGGCTTGAAGGATAGCGTGCCGTCTACAGTCACATTTTCTACCGCAAACTCAGCTCCTGTTGCCAATGCCGGTGATTCCATAAGCGGCAGCGTTGACAGTGCGGTTCGATTGAATGGCGCAAACTCAACCGACGTTGATGGCGATTCCCTTACCTATGAATGGCGGCTTGTCAGTGCCCCAGCAGGTAGTGAAGCTGAACTGAGCAGCTTCAGCGCAATCAATCCAGAACTTACACCAGACCTTCCAGGTACCTATATCGCTCAGCTCATTGTGGACGACGGGCAAATGCAGAGTGCCCCAGTTACTGTCACAATAACAACGGAAAAAAGGGCTAGGCCATTCGCTGAACCGGGGCCGAACCAGACTGTTTCCAAAGGTGCTTTGGTACAGCTTCAGGGATCAGGCGAACGAACACGCGAAGTGCCGCTGAATTTCAGTTGGTCTTTGATTACCAAGCCTTCAGGCAGTCAGGCAATATTGACAAATGCCCGCGGTAAGAATGCGTCGTTCCTTGCTGACCAGCCCGGAACGTACATCGCGCAACTGATCACTCACGACGGGTTGACAAGCAGTGAGCCAAAAACCGTAGTGATCTCCACCATAAACACTGCCCCAGTCGCCGATCCAGGTTCTTATCTCAAAACTTCCCTTCATTCAAGCGTCTCCCTGAAAGCAGACCGATCTTCCGACGCCGATGGCGACTCTCTAACTTACTTTTGGGCTCTTCTCAGCCGTCCTGCAGGAAGCCGGACATTCCTGATTTCACCAAACAGCAAGGATTCCTCCTTTGTGCCCGATGCCGCGGGAATCTATGTGGTGCAGTTGATGGTTAACGATGGACTCGCCAGCAGCGAACCTGTGACCACTGCCATCATCGTTGGAGCTGAGGGATCAACCCCACGCGAAGCAAGCTCTGTGGACATTACTGTACCGTCCACAATGACGATTGCCCCCGGTGATAGTGTTCTCTTTCCCCTTTCTTTAGCAGCACCAGCGGCCAGTCCTGTCTTCGTTCAACTTACTAGCAGTGATGCAACGAAAGCAGTAATAGGGACCACCGGACTTACTATCAATGCCGGCCAAACAACACCAAACCGTGGTGCGAATCTGATTGGACTCGCGGCTGGAACCGCTACTATTTCGGCGACGGCTGCTGGATTGGCACCCGCTTCCACTCTTGTAACTGTTGGTGTGAGCGCGTCCCTTTCGCCGGCAAATACTACATTAGCTGCCGTTGGGGCGGAAGCCACTCTGCTTTTGACTCTTTCCGCACCGGTTGCGTTCAACACAACCTTTACGTTGTCATCCTCGAATACGGCAGTGGCCATCGTTCCATCCTCGTTGTTGCTCAACGCCTCAACCCAAATTCTCAGTTTCAGAGTAACTGCTACAGGCTTAGGCACAGCTGTTATCCGTGCCAGCGCTCCAGGCTTTCCTGACGCCACATCCAATGTCACCGTCGGCGGAAGCGTTCCTGCCTCAGTAACAGTAAGTTCAGGCAGCGGCCAGACTGCAACCATCAACAGCCCCTTCACTAATCAGCTGGTTGCTCTTGTTCGGGATGCCAGCACCAACCCTATCCCCAACGTATCGGTTACTTTCGCTAATGTCGCCAGTGGCGCAGGAATTGCATCAACGGTTACAGTTTTGACGAATGCTTCTGGCTTGGCCTCTGCTTCTGTATCAGCCAACGCAACTGTCGGTGGCCCGTACATTGTGGCCGCTTCAGTGGTTGGTGGGCCATCGCCTGCTAATTTCTCACTTACTAACATAGCCGTCGCCGGTGGCGGCACAATCGTGCTACCTTCAGGCGTGGTTGTCGCTCCAGGGCAATCAGCACCTTTCGCGGTTACACTTCCAGTAGCTGCTCCTGTCGGCGGCGTAACTGTTTCGCTATCCAGCGGCGATACTTCCAAGGTAACCGTGTCCCCATCGTCTGTGTTCATTGGTGCTGGTCTGACGCAACCCGCAATTCAACCCCAAGTTACTGGTGGCAACTTCGGCTCGGCCTCCATTAGCGCTGCCGCTCCTGGTTACACAACCGGCTCGCAGTCCGTCAATGTGACAGCCACTATCAGCTTCTCCCCCGCAAACCTCTCTATAGCTGCTCCTGGTTCACAGAATCTTACGTTGAACCTATCGGCCCCCGCACCTGCTGGCGGTCTAGTCTTCACGCTGAATTCTTCCAACATGGCCAAAGCCACTGTACCCGCTTCCGTTTCCATGGCCGCCGGAGCAACCAGTGCCACCGTTCCTGTAACTGCCGTTGCCGCCGGCTCCAGCGTAATCACCGCCAGTTTGGCTGGACTCACCAATGCTACAGCTAACGTTACGGTTACCTCAACCACTTCGGGCGATATCGTCATGCCTGCCACAATGACCATCGCTCCTAGCACCACCGTAGATTTCCCCATCGTACTCGCCCGGCCAGCAGTCACCACAACTTACGTTGAACTCTTCAGTAGCGATCCAACTAAGGCAACTATCACCGGGGGAGTAACATTCAATACGGGTCAAACAACTCCTTCCCGTTCCGTTATATTAAATGGCGTTGGCTTGGGAACAACTACTATCACAGCTGTTGGGCCAGGCCTTGCCTCGGCCACTAGCTTGATCACTGTTGGACTTACTGCCTCTCTTGCTCCGTCCAACATCATTCTGGCCGGTCCGGGTTCTGATGCCACACTCACTTTGACGCTTTCCGGCCCGGCGCAACCCAACACAAATTTCACACTTACTTCGTCCAATCCCTCAGTGGCCATCGTGCCGAATCTGATCGCATTCAGTACCTCCAGCCAAGTTATCGGTTTCAAAGTAACCGCGATGGGGCAGGGTACAACGGTCATACGAGCCAGCGCGCCGGGCTTTGCCGATGTCACGGCCAACGTTAGCGTTCAGCCGCCGAATTCCATCAGTATGTCGGCCAGCGCCACTTCCATCAAGCTTGCTCAAGCTCCAGCCATCGTTACTGTGACATTATCCCAGCCAGCCCCATTTGGTGGCACTACAGTAACTCTAGGCTTCGATAACCGAAAAATTAACTGCGTTCCATCAATAATCGTCATCCCACGCGGTGCAACCAGTGGAACAACTTCGGTGTTCGGTGAAACCGTTGGTAACTTCCCACTTACTGCTTCCGCTGCTGGATATTCTTCTCCTGCTCCAATAACTATGTCAGTTGGTGCTGACATTGCCTGGGAAACTCCGAACGTTACGCTAAGTAGTATTGGACAGCAACTGCAGTTCAACTTACTCCTATTCGCCACTGTTCCTGGCAGCAATGCGTTTTCCATACTTGACGGTATCCCGATCAATATCTCTTCCTCAAACCCATCAGTTGCCACCGTTCAGACGCCGGTAAACTTCTTCTGGGATGGCAGCACTGTTCCAGCAACTCGCGTCACTGTCGATACCGTCGGCTTCGGCACAACTGAGATCAATGCCAGCGGAGTCAATATTGCGAACGTTGTGATGAATCTCACGATTGGTAGTGGATCCCCTCTAACGATCACAACTGCATCGCTCCCAAGCGGAGCCGTCGGTGTTCCTTACTCCTTTACAATGGGTGCCACTGGCGGCACAGCTCCTTATCGCTGGACGGCAGCGGGCCTGCCAGCAGGCTTGTCTATCAGCAACGGCGGAATAATTACGGGTACTCCAACCTCGGCTGGCACAAGCCCCGCCACGATCAATGTCACCGATTCCAGCGTGGTGCCGCTAAGTGCTAGCAGGTTCTTGAATCTTACAGTAAGTGGAAGCTCTCCCGCATCAGTCACTGTTAGTGCTGGCAGCGGCCAGAGTGCTACGGTCAACGCACCATTCACCAATCCACTGGTTGCCCTTGTGAAAGACTCCGGCAATAACCCTGTTCCCAATGTCACAGTTACTTTCGCCAATGTGGCTGGTGGTGCCGGCATTGCCTCCACAGTTACTGCGATAACAAACCTCTCGGGGTTGGCCTCCGCTTCAGTTTCAGCCAACGCAACTGTAGGCGGCCCTTACACGGTTACAGCTTCTGTTGTGGGAGTTGCCTCGCCTGCAAACTTCTCGCTCACCAATACTGCTGCTGCCAGCGGCGGTATTATCGGTCTGCCTTCAGGTGTCGTTCTCGCTCCAGGACAGTCCGCCCCGTTCGCAGTTACTCTTCCTTCTGCTGCTCCAGTCGGCGGCGTAACTGTGGCTCTTTCCAGTGGAGACACATCGAAGGTCACCATCTCCCCGTCGTCCATCTTCATCGGCGCTGGCTTAACCCAACCCGCTGTACAGCCGCAAGTCACTGGTGTCAACTTCGGCACTGCGTCCATTAGCGCTTCCTCACCTGGTTACACCACGGGCTCGCAGCCGGTCAATGTAACTGCCACTATCAGCTTCTCCCCAGCAACTCTTTCTATTGTTGCTCCTGGTTCGCAGAATCTTACCTTGAACCTCTCCGCCCCTGCTCCAGCGGGCGGTTTAAGTTTCACGTTGAGCTCTTCCAACACGGCTGCTGCCACTGTCCCGGCTTCTATAAGCATGGGCGCCGGTGCAACCACAGCTACTGTTTCCGTGACCGGTGTTGCGGCAGGCTCGTCAGTCATCCGCGCCAGCTTAGTGGGACTAACGGATGCCACTGCCAATGTGACCGTAACTGGTGGCGGTGTGGTGGATTTCATCATCCCAGCAACTCTTACCATTGGTCCAAACGCCACGATGGACTTCCCAATCACACTCGCTCGCCCTGCAGCCACCACCATATCGGCGCAACTCATCAGCAGCGATCCATCCAAAGCCACTGTTACCAGCAACGTCACTTTCAATGCTGGTTCAACCATACCAACTCGCACTGTGATCCTCAATAGCACTGCACTCGGCACAACAACCATCACCGCTACAGCACCAGGCTTGACCACGGCTTCCACACTGGTAACGGTTGGCTTATCCGCGTCGCTTTCGCCTGCAAATGTAACCTTGCTCGGTGCCGGTTCTGACGCAACGTTAACGCTTTCTCTTTCCGGACCTGCGCAGTCGAACACCACTTTCACTCTTTCATCAAGTAACCCCTCGGTGGCTATTGTTGGACCCTTTGTGACGTTCACCGCTTCCTCACAAGTTATCGGCTTCAGACTAACAGCCATCAGTCAGGGAACAACAGTTATCCGGGCCAGTTCCCCAGGCTTTGCCGACGTTACAACAAACGTTACCGTCGCCCCATCACCAACAATAACGCTGACAGCAAACACCACGTCCATTCAACTTGCTCAACCCCCTGCCACCGTTACTGCCACCTTATCTCAGCCAGCCCCCTTCGGCGGAACCATAGTTACTCTGGGCTTTGACAACAGGAAGATCAACTGTGTTCCGTCCTCCATCCTGATTCCTCAAGGAGCCACCAGCGGCACAACTTTGGTCTACGGTGAAACTGTCGGTAACTACAGTCTTGGCGCTTCGGCCCCCGGCTATTCTTCTGCATCCCCAATCACCATGCAAATAGGAGCCACCATCGCTTGGGAAACTCCAAATGTAACGCTCAACTCTATTGGGCAGCAGTTACAGTTCAACCTGCTGTTGTTTGCAACAGTACCGGGCAGCAACGCGTTCTCCATACTCGACGGCATTCCGATCAACATCTCTTCTTCCAACACTTCCATCGCAACGGTTCAAACGCCGGTGAATTTCTTCTGGGATGGCAGCACCGTCCCAGCAACCCGCGTCACCGTAAACATCATTGGTGCAGGCACTACCCAGATTCACGCCAGCGGCGTAAACATTGCTGATGTAATCATGAATTTGACGGTCACCGGTCCCGTGAACATCACAACATCTTCGCTACCCAGCGGAGGAGTCGGCGTTCCCTATTCGTTCGCTATGTCAGCAGCCGGAGGTGTCGCACCCTATAGCTGGACAGCAATTAGTCTCCCCGCCGGTCTTTCCATCAGCCCGGCAGGCGTCATTACTGGAACCCCCTCAGCATCAGGCTCCAGCAGCCCAGTCTTCACAGTTCGCGATTCCAGTAGTTCTCCGCAGACAGCGAACGCAACATTGAACCTCAGCATTTCGGCTGCAGTTCCAGCCTCCATTGCTGTATCCTCCGGCAGCGGCCAAACCGCCGCCATCAACAGTGCATTCAGCAATCAATTGGTTGCCTTAGTCAAAGATGGTAGCAACAACCCTCTCCCCGGTTTCACAGTAACCTTCGCCGGTCCTGGCAGCGGTGCGGGCATTGCTTCCACTGTTACTGCTGTAACTAATGGTTCGGGTTTAGCCTCGGTCACTGTCAGCGCCAACGCTACAGCGGGCGGGCCATACACTGTCAATGCAACTGTCCCCGGTGTGTCAACACCTGCAACCTTCTCACTTACCAACACGAACGGTTCGGCGGGTTCAATCACAGTCAGTTCAGGCAGTGGTCAGAACGCAACTGTCAATACCGCGTTTGCCCCAATAGTGGCACTTGTCAAGGATGCAGGAAACAATCCTGTCCCCAACGCTACGGTAACCTTTGCAGTTCCTGGTAGCGGTGCTAGTGCAACGTTATCCAGCGCAACGGCTATAACCAACGCCGCTGGTTTGGCCAGTGTCACTCCTACCGCCAATACGACAGCCGGTTCCTATGCTGTTACCGCTTCTGTGACTGGAGCCCCCTCTCCTGCCAGCTTCTCTCTCACAAATAGCGCAGGTGCACCGGCTTCCGTCACAATGAGTTCCGGAAGCCCGCAAAGTGCTTCCGTAAACTCAGCATTCACTTCTTCTCTAACTGCTCTTGTACGGGACACATTCAACAATCCGGTTCCTGGTGCAACCGTGACTTACTCCGCAGGAACCAGTGGAGCTGCCAGCGCAACACTCAGCAGCCTCACAGCAACCACAAACGCTTCAGGCCTTGCTAGTATTACGGCCACCGCCAACGCATCTGTTGGTGGTCCGTACACCGTCTCCGCCTCTCTAGCAGGAGTGGTTGCCACCGCACCCTTCCTGCTTACTAACACAGCCGCCGCAAGTGGCGGTGTCATCGGGCTGCCGTCAGGCGTAGTGCTTGCTCCAGCGCAAACGGCTGCCTTCGCTGTCACACTACTGGCCCCGGCAGTAACTGACGTCACTGTCTCACTTTCCAGTTCAGATACTGCAAAGGTCACCATCTCCCCTTCGTCGGTTCTGATTCTCGCCGGCCAGACCACCCCCGCATCGCAACCACAAGTAACTGGTGTCAACTTTGGCACTGCGACAATCAGTGCCTCCGCTTCCGGTTACACAACAGGAACTAAGACGGTCAATGTTACTGCAACAATCAGCTTAACTCCGGCCACTTTGGCAATGAACACGGGAAGCACACAGAACCTAACTCTGACACTGTCTGCTCCAGCACCGGCTGGTGGCCTTACCTTTACTCTGTCTTCCAGCAACGCCTCCGCTACAGTGCCATCCTCGGTTAACATGACTGCTGGTGCTACTACTGTAGCCGTGCCTGTTACCGGAGCCTCTGTCGGCTCAGCCGTAATAACCGCCAGTTTCTCTGGCCTCACCAATGCCACTGCAAACGTTACCGTATCGGCATCCAATGTGGCCAGTTCAATTTCGGTGCAAAGCGGATCCCCACAAAGCGCCTCTATCAACACTGTATTTGCAGGTCCCCTGAAAGCACTAGTGAGAGATTCAGGAAATAACCCAGTGCCAAATGTCACGGTGACTTTCGCCGCCCCTGTTTCCGGAGCTTCCGGCACTTTTGCCGGGGGAGTTACAACGGCAGTTACGGATGCCGCTGGTGTCGCCACATCGGCGGCGTTCACAGCCAACGGCACTACTGGCACTTACAACGTAGTTGCCAGCGCCGGTGCGTTGTCAACCAATTTTGTACTAACCAATACAGGTGCGTTTCCTTACATCTTCACGATTGTACGTGGATCAGGTCAGTCAACTTTGAGAAACACTCAGTTTGGTGAGGATCTTGTGGTTAAGGTAATCGATGCTGTGACAGGACAGCCAGCTCCTCGTGGAACCTTTGTGACCTTTGCAGCGCCAGGAAGCGGCGCTTCCGCAAGTTTTGCGCCCCCAGGGGCACAAGTCTTCACGGATGGTATTGGGGAGGCCCATGCAATGGCAATCGCAAACGGAACACTTGGCACTTATAACGTAACTGCTACACTGGCCGGTCAACCGCCTTTGACATTTGAGCTAACAAACAGTGCCTTCTCGGGCGGCAACGGAACCATTACCGTCAGCAACGTCTCGATCGGCAAAGACCTTCAAACTTCCGTTCTGATCACGTTTAGCCCAGTGGCCCCTGCTGGCGGCGTGCCAGTTACTATCGCTTCCAGTTCCGGAGCACAAATTCTGCTTGGCGGCAGTGCAGCAGGTAGGGCAACACTTGTGGCAACGCTTTCGGAAGGGCTTAACTCCCTTAGCACTTCCTTCCAGGCTCTTGCTGGAACTGGAACAGCTTCAGTAACCATTACTGCACCGGGATACAATACTGCAACTTCAACGGTTACCATGACGCCTTCAGGATTTGTCCTGGCTCCAAATGCTTCCGCCGCCGGCACACCTTTCACTGTTTTCCAGGGTGCCACCACTCCACTTACTGTGTTTGCTGTGAGACTGGATGCCGGGAATAATCCCGCTGGAGTTCAACAAGTGCGCGGTGGCCTTTCTGTAATCGTGCCTTTGACGATATCGTCCCCTGGCCTTGGAAGCACTAATCCTGCTCAAGTAACTTTTAGCGGCGGAGATGACAGCGCTACTGCTCAATTCACAGCCAGTGGCTCAGGTACGGGGGTCACCAACATCACCGCTACTCCTCCCTTTGGATTCAATACCCCTGCATCCGGCGGTTCCGTTGCCGCAACGGTTCTTGGCAGTGGTTTGATTCCCTTTACTGCAACAGTTGGCAAGAACTTGCAAACGGTTCGCAGCGTCGGAATCAACGGCAGTGCGGTTGCAGGAGTGATCGCAACAGTTACTAGCCTCAACCCTGCCAAACTCCTCTTCTCCAGTGCAGTTGGAAGTCCTGGCGTGGCTGGATCCAATTCCATTGAAGTCATCATTCCACCCAATCAATCCAATAGTTCCACCTTCAACGTGCAGGGGTTTGGAGATCCAGGCGTCGTCGGCTACACAGTCACCGCTCCCGGCTTCGCGACTATCAATGGCACAGTAACCATTGTCCCAGCTGCAATCCGAATCAATTCACCAGGAGGAGTTGGAGCAGGCAGCTTCACATCTCCTGTGGGATTTGGCGGAGCAAATATCACGGTTGAAACCGGCCGTGCCGACGGAGGCTTCGCCGAAAGTCAAGTGGTTGCTGGAGGCACGTCTGTTCAAGTAAATCTAACCAGCAGCAATACGGGCATTGCCACCATCAGCAGTTCACCCATCACGATTGTTGGAGGCACTGGTAGCGCTTCAACCTTACTGCAACCTCTGGGTGGTGCAGGATCCACTACTGTTACTGCCACCGCAAACTTTGGATCAACCTCCGCAACAGCCCAGGTTGTAGGGAACTTTAGCATCGTACCGCTGTTCCTCACCGGAAACTTGCTTATCGGTAAGAATCTTCAGGCGGCTGATAGCGTTTCTCTACCGCAGCCAGCAGGACCAGGAGGTGTTCTTGTCACCATTACAACAGCCTCCCCATCCTTGAAGTTCTCAGCAACTGCCAATGCTGCCGGAACCAGCACACTATTGTTGACGGTTCCACAAGGATCCCAAGGGGCCTCGTTCTTTGTGCAGTCGCTGACCGATAGCGGGACTGCCACTTACACGGCTAGCAGTCCAGGATTAGGTTCCTCCACTGCAACGGCCACCTTTGCGGCATCCGGAATCGTGATTCTTACTAACGACACTTTCTCGTCCACCATCACTGGAACGGTGGGTCAAACAAGTAACTCAATCAGTATCTTCACTGCACTGCTCGATGGATCCAACACCCCAACTACGCAGCAAGCTCTTGCAGGCGGAGCGGCGCTGAGTGTGAGTCTCACAAATGGAAATCCGGCAAAGATAACCATCCCGGCGAGTGTCGACATTCAACCCGGCACTTCCAGCACTGCATTCCCCACAACGTTTGTCGCATCAACCGGACTGTCGACAGTTAACATTAATGTCGTCAAACCTAGTGCCTTCGCATTGCCGAATAGGTGGACCGCTATGGTCGTAACAGTAAATTAGTCAGCTCGAATATGGGCAGGTTCCTAGCCTGCCCGCTTACCTAACTCCGTAGCTCACCAATGCATCACTTGCCCGCCATCCACATTGATGGCCTGCCCAGTAACTTGGCTTGCCCGCGCAGAAGAAAGAAACGCCACCATATCGGCCACATCCTCCGTCTGCTGCCATCGTCCAAGAGGCACAACTGACCGCACCTTGGCACCAGCCCAGTCCTCATAGGAAAGCCGCTTGTCTGGAGTTTGTTGATCATTCCACGCCTGCCAAACTCCCTTGTTCAGCGGCGTTTGTACCATGCCTGGATTCACAATATTCACCCGGACATTATGTGGCGCTAAGTCCTTCGCCAGGCATTGCGCAAAGTTGATATTCGCTGCCTTGCTTGCACTATAAGGCGGATCGGTTTGCGATCCGATCTGCCCCGCAACTGAAGCTATAAACACCATCGTTCCGTCTTTCTGCGTAATCATTCCCGGGGCAATTGCATGTGCCACGTGAACCATTCCCAATATGTTCACATTCAACACACGCGACCAATCGGCAGGCTTCAAATTGGTGAATGGGAATCCAAACTTACCTGATCCAATTGCAGCCGAATGCACAAGATGACTAATAGGCCCCTGCAGTTCAGTCGTCTCTTTCACCGCTGCTTGAACAGCCGCAAAATCGCTTACATCTACAACCAGCCCAATTGGGTCACCGCCGAAATCATCCCCAAGCGATTTCGCCTTGTCCTTCACTCCTTCAGTCAGATCCCACAAAGCCACGCGGCATCCTTCACTCGCCAATCCGCGGGCACAGGCCAAACCAATACCGCTGGCTCCGCCCGTAACAACAGCTACGCGCCCATCCAATTCCAAATCCATTTTGATGATTGTCCTTTACTTTGAATGAATAGCAGCGATTAGCGAATAATGTCGGTCAACACTCGCGCCGCATATTCATCGGTGATGCGTTCCTGACGGCCTTCCCGCTCGAAAACTAATTTGCGATTGTCCATCCCTAGCATATGCAACACCGTGGCATGAAAATCATGCACGCTCACTTTATTCTCTACTGCGCGAAACCCTATCTCGTCGGTCGATCCGTAAGTGGTTCCACCCTTGATACCGCCGCCTGCCATCCAAATACTAAATCCCGAAGGACCGTGGTCACGCCCCGCATTCGGCCCTGGATCCTGCGCAATCGGTAGTCGCCCAAATTCTCCGCCCCAAACAACCAGCGTTGAATCTAGCAAACCTCTCTGCTTCAAATCGCTGATCAAGGCAGCAGCCGGCCGATCAGTCTTTCCGCAAGCGTACTCCAATCCTGGACGCAGCTTATTGTGGTTGTCCCATATCTGCGATTCAATATAAATCTGCACCAACCGAACGCCTCGTTCCACCAACCGGCGAGCCATTAAACAACGCTTGCCATAGGACGCCGTTCGCTCCTCGTTCATGCCGTAAGCCTCTTTGGTAGCGTCGGTCTCCTTCTCAAAGTCCAAGGCGTCAGTAGCTTCCATCTGCATCCGCGCGGCCAACTCATAATTAGCGATGCGGGCCTCCAACTCTACATTGCCCGGATGGCTGTTGCGATGCGACAGATCCATGCGATGCAGCATGCTGCGGCTGAGGTCCACAATCGTCCCGGGGTATTCCTGCTTGGCTTGCAAATTCAAAATCGGAGACCCTTCCGAACGAACGCGCGTCCCCTGATAAACAGCAGGAAGCCATCCCGATTGCCAGTTACTAATGAAGTTGATCGGTGGACCCTTCGGATCATCCAGCACTACATAAGCCGGTAAGTTCTGATTCTCAGAACCCAACCCATAAGTAATCCATGAACCCAATGACGGCCGTGTTGGAAGTATGCGTCCACCGTGCATCAAAAACAAAGCTGCTTCATGGGCAATGTGTTCTGTATACATGGAACGGATAACGCAAATGTCGTCCACAACCTTGGCAAGATGCGGCAGCATTTCCGATAGCTCAATCCCAGACTGTCCATGCTTTGCGAATTTGTAGGGCGATGGCATAAGTCCCCCGGTTTCGCGCACGGCCCGAACTTCAGCAGCTAAATCACGGCTAGGCGCTTGCCCGGCATACTTCGTCAAAGCCGGCTTATGATCAAAAAGATCCACCTGGCTTGGGCCACCATTCATGAATAGCTGAATGATCGATTTCGCTTTGGGTTTGTGATGAGGCTTTTTCGGGGAAAGATCGTATAGTTCCTGCTTCGCTTGCAGGTCCTCAGCCAGCAAACCAGCTAGCGCTGTACCCATGAAGCCATCTGAAATTCTAGAAAAAAAGTCGCGACGCGTTTTCATGGGTGTCCTTAGTCAATATATAAGAATTCAGCCGAGTTGATCAGCGTATGGCAAAGCGTTGACAGCGCCATCCAACGGGCTCGGCTGCGAACAGGTTCGGCAGGCTTATCTTTTTCCAGAGGCTTTTCCCATTCAGTGGACAGCTGAGCTAGCGCAGCCTGCGCCGCACTCGATTCCTCCGCTGTGGGTGTGCGGGCGAATGCGAGTAAGTAGGCCCGCTCCACTTGCGCCTTAAGTGATTCACCAACTACATCAATAATGCGGCCGGCCATAAAGCGCGAATTATCGCGCACAAGATCGCCATTCATCAAGTGCAAGGCTTGCGAGGAAACTACGGAGAGTCCCCGGCGTACACAGTTCGGGTTCATGAAAGGCTGGTCGAATGTTTCCAGCAACGACAAAGGCTGCGTACGTCGATGAGAAACAAAAATACTGCGCCGGTTGCTGGTGGTAACCACTTCGCCGTCAGGCAAAGCTTTGAAAGCATCTGCTGGGCCATAAGGTTTGTTTTCCAGCCTGCCCGCTATCTGCAGAATGGAATCGCGAATGTTTTCCGCATCAATGCGCCGCAGCGGAAAACCAGCCTCCCCCGATTGTTGACGATAAGCGGCAGACGTCATGATCAAACGCTGGGTTGCTTTTATGTCCCAACCCGAGCGGACGAATTCTGTAGCAAGGAAATCAAGAAGCTTTTGATTGGTAGGAGCTATTCCCATGCGCCCGAAATTGCCCGGCGACGCCACCAATCCAGTCCCGAAATGATGTTGCCAAAGCCGGTTTACCATCACTCTCGCTGTAAGTGGATGGTCCGAATGAGTAAGCCAGCGCGCCAACGCCAGCCTGCGTCCAGAGGAATGTGCCAGCGGCTCCACCCTATACTCGCGATTGCTTGCACTGAGAATAGATGGTGCACCGGGTCCGACCAAAGCCCCCGGTGTTGTTGCGTCTCCG
>JAYUSZ010000106.1:0-5358 GCA_043755435.1 Bryobacterales bacterium
GTTTGCTGGCAGGTGATCTAACCATTGGCGGTTTCGTGATGTTCCACACCTACATGGGCATGTTGATTTGGCCAATGATCGCTATGGGCTGGGTGGTGAATCTGATTGAACGCGGTACCGCTTCGTTGGGCCGGATTCGGGAATTGCTGCAAGAAAAACCGTCGGTGGCTTCCCCTGCCAATCCTGTTGTGATCGCTGATCCGCAGGGAGCAGTTGTATTGAATAATGTGACGGTGAAATTTGGCACTATGAAGGCGCTGGACAATGTGGATCTTACGATTCAAGCCGGTGAGACTTTAGCCATTGTGGGTCGCACGGGCAGCGGGAAGTCGACTCTAATCCGGCTGCTGGCAAGGCTGATTGATCCAAGCGATGGCGTTGTCAGTATGGATGGAGTGGACGCCCGTCAATGGGATTTAGTGCAGCTACGGGCGCAGATCGCCATGGTGCCGCAGGAGACTTTCCTTTTCGGAATGACGCTTGGGGAGAACATTGCGCTGGGAGTTCCCAGTGCAACGCCGGAACAGATTTCGAGGGCGGCAAATGTGGCTGGGCTTGAAACCGACCTTCAATCGTTTCCTAACGGAATGGAAACCATTGTGGGGGAACGGGGGATCACTCTATCGGGCGGACAAAAACAGCGAGTGGCGATTGCCAGGGCAATTTTGCGCAATCCGAAATTGTTGATTTTGGATGACGCACTTTCGAGTGTAGATACTGTTACTGAAGAGAAGATACTCACTGGCTTGAGCAAGGTGATGGAAGGGCGAACCAATATTTTGATTTCGCATCGAGTATCGACAGTACGGCATGCGGACAGGATTATAGTTCTGGATGCGGGCCGTGTGACAGAGCAGGGGACGCATGAGGAGTTGATTAAGGCGAATGGGTATTACGCTGATTTGCATTTGAAGCAGATGTTGGAGCAGGAGCTAGAGGCTATTTAAAACGCCTCAGAGGCGGTTGCAAAAGCAACCGCCTCGGGGCGTATGCGATGGTGAAGCGCTCGGAAAGCCGAAGGATGGGATGGCGATGGGTTCACTCCTGCTCTTCTTCACTGCTGCGCAAATTCTGTATATTGCCACACACCCCAATAAACGTAGAAAGTGCAAAAGTGGTTTCGGAAAACATTTTTTTTACAAAACCTTAACGTGCCGCGTTGTAAGCCCGTTAACGGATTTTAAGGTGATCTTCTGTTCCGCGCTCCCTTGTGAATTGTCCTAACTCTGCAGAAGGTAGTTACAATTACTCTCTTCTGAAAACCACAACCAAGGAGTTACTTCAATGATCTAATTTACTTCTCGTCGAAAGACGCTCCGTGCTGCGGCAATGTTATTCTTGACCACCGTTCTGATCCTGGGCAAGGCTACTGAAATCCGGATGCGCACTGCGTTGGCAGGTGGGGCAATTGCAGGGCTGGCACCCTTCAGGCCAAGCCGATTTCCGTGCCATCGAACCGCAGGGACCCACCCGGCTCAATGTGGAGGTGGAAGACGGCAAGCTAGCCGCAGGAACTAAGGTGGTTGTGTTTGTAGATGCCGAAAAAGTGGGCACCATTACCATTAGCGCAGCACCCATTCGGGGCGGCGAACTGGAGCTAAATTCGCAGGATGGCCAGTTGGTTTCTGCCTTAAACAGCGGGACCCGGCGTTGAACCGGGTCCGCTGTTGCTAATCAGGCAAGCCGAAAACTAACACATTGGTACCCATGGCTAATGACAAATACTGCTTGTTATCGAACAAGTAAGTCATGGGAGATCCTCGCATAGACTGGCTTGTTTGAAAGCTCCATAACGGCTTCCCTGTCTTGCTATCAGCGGCCATGAAAGCTCCGCTATCTTCTCCGAAGAACACCAGTCCGCTGCCGGTTGCCAATGTACCAGAACGAGATTCGCCAGAGCCCACTTGCGGTAACTCCCAGGCAATCTTGCCGGTATTAATATCAATGGCGCGCAGAATCCGCTGGGGTGGATCGCTGGGTGCATTTCGTGAACTGCCGCCCATGAAACCACGTCCTGCCTCCCAGGCTACTGGACCCTTCTTGTAAATGCCGCAGCTCTCAATGGTCTGCACATAGTAGAGCCCAGATGACGCATCAAATGCGGTAGACCACCAGTTTGTAGCACCAAGTACTGCAGGGCACACCTTATTCGATCCGGTAGTAGGTTCCTGATCCGGGTTTCGAATCGGTCTGCCTTTAGCGTCGATCCCTTTCGCCCAAGTAAGCTTACTCACAAAAGGCTTGCCCAGTAACACAGCGCCATTGGTTCGATCCAGCACATAGAAAAAACCGTTGCGATTCGCCTGCAAGAGTAACTTGCGGGGTTTGCCTTGCCACGGTGCATTAACAACCACCAGCGGCTCCTGCGCGTCCCAATCCCAAACATCATGAGGGGTGAATTGATAGTGCCACTTTAGTTTGCCAGTGGTCGCGTCAAGGGCGATTACTGAATCGGAATACAAGTTATCGCCTTCCCGGTTATCGCCGTTGTGATCTGGCCCTGGATTTCCCACTTGCCACAGCACTTGATTCAATTCGGCGTCGTAACTTCCGGTGAACCAAGTGGCGCCACCGGGATGCGCGAAGTCCTTACCGTTCCATGTTTCAGAGCCCTTTTCACCTGCTGCGGGAATGGTCCAAAAGCGCCAGGCTTCTTTGCCCGTTGCAGCATCGTAGGCAGACAGGAAGCCGCGCACGCCGCTATCGCCGCCTCCAATTCCAGACACGACCAAGTTGCCCACAACTAATGGAGCTGATGTCGCGAAGTAATTCTGCTTGTAATCAGCCATAGTGCTTTCCCATAAGAGCTTGCCTGTGTAGCGATCAAGGGCGATTAAATGAGCGTGGTCGGTTGCCATGAAAAGCCGGTCACCCGAAACTGCAGCGCCGCGATTCACTTTGCCTTCCAAACCCTTGGTGGCTTGCCGTTGGTAATGCCAAATTTCGCGGCCGCTACCAGCATCCAGCGCGTAACATTCATTGGCCGCGGTTATATACATAATGCCTTCTGCCACCAACGGCGTTCCTTCCAGCGTAGGCACATTGGGTACCGAGAAGATCCACTTTGGAACAAGCTTTGCCGCATTCGCTGGATTGATGTGCTTCAGTTCGCTAAAACGATTGCCATTGGTTTTGCCGTCATAACTTGGCCAGTCAGCTTGCGATGTGACAGTACGATAGCGCTCGCCGTCTTTGCGAAGAAGATGAACTTTGCCGTCCACCGTGCGCAGTTGCATGTCAGCGAAAGTCCGATTGACCGACACGCCTTTCAGCGTTCGGCCATCGGTGGTTTGAACAGTAACTTCAACTGGTGAGAGCACTCCGCGGCGCGGCGGACGCAGGGTACGCAGATGGCCAACTAGACTGCCCAATTCAGAATCGCTCAAAGCAAATGCTGGCATGCCACGCGCCGGTAAGCCATTCTTGATGGTCCCTTGCACATCCTCATTAGTTCGGTTGGCTATGCGAGTTACAATGCCTGCGGCGAATTCACCACCGTTGCCATCCTCACCGTGACATGCGGCACATCGGCTCTCGAAAGTCTGCTTGCCTGCTTCATTCTGCGCTTCGGCAACGAAGGGCGTGAGGGCTACAAGTAGTATCCATTTACTATTTCGGGTTGTCATTGCGTTCACCATCTTACTTGATTACATCTAAATCTTTCCCATAAAGAACTTCGCCGGTGAAGGTGCTGCGCACCTCTTCCAAAATTTGCTCCGGTTTTTGGCCCATGGGAAGTTGGTGATACAGCACCAGCTTTTTCACTCCGGCTTTGGTGGCTATGCGGCCCACGTCCGGCCCTGAGGTATGGAATGCTGCATGATACTTTTTCCACTCTGGAGTGCGACTGTTCCAACCCTTCTCCGAGTAGACTTCATGCACCAGTACGTCAGCACTCTTCGATGCTGCAATCAGCTTTTCGCTGAATGTAGTATCGCCGGAAATCACAAACACTTTGCCGCCAATTTCAAACCTGTACCCATAGGCGTGCTTCCAGGTTCCGTGATCCACGGCGAAGGCAATCACGCCGACGGTGTCATCACGATAGATTTCACCGGGGCGCACATCCTGGGCTTTCACAATATAGGCGTCGCGAATGGACGGTTCCATCCCATGCAAGCGAATGTCGATATCCTGCTTCCAGGCCTTCATAATGTTGGCTGTCATGGCGCGTAAGCCTGGAGGACCGAATAACTGCAATGGTTCCGTGCGGCCTGTCACTGCAGGCGTAAAGATGAAATCGGGCAAGCCAATGGTGTGGTCGGAATGTAGATGCGTCACAAAGCCACGTGTAAGCTGCTTCATTGTAATTCCGGCAGAAGCAGCGCGGCGCACCACGCCCGGGCCCAGGTCAACAACATAAACACGGCTTCCTGCAATGACGGCAACTGCTGGACCGGACCGATCCGGTTCCGGGTTCGGGGTGCCAGTGCCAAGCAGGACTATGCGGGCATCTTGCGTGAAAGCTGTTGCAGCAAGCAGAGTGAAAAGTAGAATCCGATGGAGAGCCAAGATCGATTTTACCCAATCTGCGGCCAACGTCAGTTCCTAGTATCATAAAGGGCGATGAAATTATTACTAGCCGCTATGACCATGTTGATGCCCATGTTCGGCCAACGAAGCACGCCGATCGACAATGAATACGTAAAGGTGTTGAAGGTGACACAAGCACCGCACCAGAAAACTGGCTTGCATAAGCACGACATGAATCGAGTGATGATTTACCTGGACGCTGGTAAGCAGACAATTGCCTACGAAGGCGGAAAGACCGTTACCTTGAATTGGAAGCCAGGCCAACCCCTATGGAGCCCTGCTTCAGGAATGCACATTGCGGAAATTGTTTCCGATAACACCGTGACCATCGTTGAACTCGAGTTGAAGAAGCCCGGTGGAGGCCATGCCGCAAGTGCTTCAGCGCTGGATCCTGTGAAGGTGGATAGCAAGCACTACAAAGTGGAGTTTGAAAATGATCAGGTTCGCGTACTGCGCGGTAAGATCGGCGGCAAGGAATCCTCCATGCATGAACATTCACTGAACCGCGTAGTAACTTATCTGACTGATCAAGATTTTCAAGTTACATCAGGCGATGGCAAGGTGGAGCGTGTGCAGCACAAAGCGGGCGACGTCAGTTGGGGTGGCCCGACAAAGCACAAGGAAGAAAACTTAAGCAGCAAGCCCTTTGAGGCATTGCTGGTTGAGTTTAAGTAGCCTCTTCCGTTCCGACTCGCATGTTTTGCCCTAGCAGGCCGCGATAGCAATTGGTCAGAATATAAACGCTGATGGCCGCCATGATGGCAACCGATGCTCGCGCAGTTAGTTCTGACAGGGACCAAACACTGGCCAAGACCCCACCGGCGA
>JAYUSZ010000107.1:0-5351 GCA_043755435.1 Bryobacterales bacterium
GATCGGAGTGAGGATGGAACGGCAAAAATCATCGATACTTTTGCGGGGAAGCATCCTTTCATAAAACCGTTCCATAGGACAGAAGGACAGGGCGGAAAACCAGCTGCTTTGGTGGATGTGACCAGCCAACTGAAAAGCGACATTCTCTTAATGTTTGATGCCGATTATGTTCCGGGCAAGGGAATGCTGAAGATGCTAGTGGCCCCGTTTGCGGATCCTGAAATTGGAGCGGTGATGGGTCGGGTGGTTCCGTTCAACGTGGGCGATAGTCTGCTCAGCGGATTGCTTTCATTGGAACGGGCAGCTGGATATCAAAGCGGCCAGCAGTCGCGCTACAACCTTGGGTTCACTGCACAATTCGGAGGAACAGTAGGTGGGGTGCGGCGTAGGGCGTTGGAGGCGGTGGGTGGTTGGAATGCTCAGTCTTTGACCGAAGATACCGACCTTACCTTTGCTCTGCTGCTACAGGGCTGGCGAACGGCTTATGTGAACCGGGCGGAATGCTATGAAGAAGTACCGCAAACATGGTCGGTGCGACGACGGCAATTAATGCGATGGGTTATGGGGCACACGGCCTGCCTGCACGATTATTGGCCGAGTATTATGCAGGCCAAATTCTTAACTTCGCGTGAGAAAGTGGAGTGCTTTTTCCTGTTGGGGATGTATTGGACGGCACCGTGGCTGGTGATCGGGTGGATTGCGTCGTTGGTTTTGTTCTTCACGATTGAGGCACACTACGTGCCGATTTTGTTGATCGCGATGACGCTGTTGGGATATCAGCTATTTTCCAATCAGTCTAACTTTGTGGAAATCGGTTCGGCGCTTCTCCTGGATGGAAGCAAAAAACGAGTGCTGCTGATGCCTCTGAACCTGCTGAATTTTTTCGCCAATATTGGGGCTACCTGCCAGGCCTTGTTACGCTTTTATTGGAGCCGGCTGTTTGGAGGCGATGGCGGGAAAAAGTGGGATAAAACCCGGCGCACGAGAGTAGCTGGACCTGAAGGCAATGGTGCTTCGTTCGGCTTGAATGCCCCACTAGAACAGGAAAAAGAGGATTAGCGGTATGGCATTTTTCATCTTCTCAATTTTCTTCGTTGGTTTGTTGTATGCCCACTTTTCCATAGCGCATGTTGCATGGTCGGAAACACGAGGGACCGATTCTCAGGAATTGGACATGAGCTACGTTCGCCTGGAGAACTACTTCGGGCAATCCTTCCGGCGCAAGGTACGCCAATGGTTGAAGGGGCCGAGCGAGACAAGCTCCACCGGAGCAATGAGGATTGTAGATCGCGGGACGGAGAAAGTTTACGTTGCGGGAACTGCGAAGTATCCATCGAATCGGCGGGAAAGAAGTGTTTTGGTGATTGAAGGGGATTTCACTTGCGGGACTGAATGTTCGTTTGAACGGGAATTGATGATTGAAGGCAATGCCACAATCGGTCCCGGAACTGACTTGCAGGCGATAGCCGTGGATGGCAATTTAACTATGGAGACTGGTGTTGTGGTGCGTCGATGGGTGGATGCCAAAGGCGCAGTGGGACTGATTCAGGATTGCATTGTTCAGAGCAAAGTATGTTCTGGCCATTCTATTTTCATGGGCACAGGCTCGGCAGCTTTAAGCCTGTTTGCTCCAGAGATATCGACAGAAGGGCGGGTGGAAGTTTCAAGCACGCAACTTGAAAAGCCGGGCGATTTTGTATTGATTCCTCACGCCGCAAATATGGGAAACAAGGTATTTCACGGGTATAACCCTCGGCTGCTTTTTTCGATGGGCGGGGGAACTTTCCTCTACAACGGCGACCTAAAGCTGACTGCTCCATTGCATGTGCGGGCACCGCTAGTTGTGAGGGGCAACATTGAAGTTACTGAAAACTGCATGTTGGAGGCAGATGTCAAGGCTCATGGTTCCGTTCAAATTGGCGAAGGGAGCATATTGAAAGGCAACCTGATTTCTGGCGGCAATATGGAAATTGGCACTGGATCCTTTTTCCAAGGCGTATTGCATAGTGGCGGGGAAATGCGTTTGAAGCATGGCGTCAGGGGATTGGGCAAGTCTCCGGTGGTTGCCTTTGCGAGTGAAACGCTGTGGGTGGAAAGTAATGTTGTGATACGCGGGAAACTAGCTTCCGCTGACAAAGTAAAAGCGATATCAGCCCCGCTGGCTTGGCTGAAAAACGAATCCGGGGATTAAGCATATGAAAAATCATTTTCTACGATTGTTATTTTTGTCTAGCGTCCTTTGTATGGGGCAGAATCCAACGGATGCAACTGCAACTTTTGAAAAGCCAGGGTATGAAAGCCCTTTGCCGGTGATGGTGGAAGTGGGCACTTATCATAGCCATCTTTCGAATGGGATTGGTTACTGGCGCGGTGCGGAGGCTTCGATCTGGATTCGCAACAATCCACGGTTCACTCCGGTTTTCATGTTCAATTCGCAAACCCGTCCAGAAGGAACGCAGCAAAACTACGGCTTCTTCAGCTATGCCAACTGGACCAAGCGTTTCTACACAACACAGGGCTTCAGCGTGACTCCGTTGGTAAAACAGGACGTGCCTTTGTTGTTTCCACGTCAACGATACGATGTTAGGGGTTTCTACAAAACTGGATTCAACAAGAAGCTGGTGTTATCGACTGGATTCACGTATTTCGATTTTCGAGGATCGGTGAAGGGGCAAATTTACTCTACGGGTTTTTTGTACTACCCGCACAAGATGGTGATTGAAGGGAACTACAACATTAACCGCAATCAGCCGGGAAATCTAATTTCTTCTTCAGCCAATATGTCTGCTCAATATGGCCGGGAGGGCAAATACTGGGTGGGTGCAACAGTGGGTGGAGGCAAGGAACTCTACACCTATGTAGCGAAGACTCCGCTGGAGGTGAACCTTAACGGATATTCGGCTCAAATGTTTTTCCGTAAATGGATTACACGCCGCGTTGGGTATGTGGTGGGTGTGGATCATCAGAACAAGCTTGGATTTTATTCGCGAATTGGCGGGTACGGTCGTATGTTTTTTGAATTTTAGTTCAGTACTGGTACCAAACTCTGGTTTGGGCTAGTGTCAATTTTCAGCCTGAATGGTTTGATGATGTAGAGGCTGATGATAGATAATGATTCGTAAACCGGCGGTAGCGGCGATCTGCACTGCAGTGCTTTTAGTAAGCGGCTCAGTGGCATCTGCTGTGACCATTGATATAACCGATTTTGGTGCTGGCTCGGGGTTGAATCTTGTATCAGACGCATCAGTGCAAGGAAGTGCGTTGCGGTTATCTTCCTCCAATTATTCCCGCGTAGGCGCGGCTTGGTTTTCTAATCTTGTAAATGTTGCTGATGGATTTACGGTAACGTTCCGGTTTCAGATTACTGACAGACATCAACTGCTGGATAATGGCACCATCCTATCTGGGGCAGATGTGGCGAGCGGCGGCGATGGCATTGCTTTTGTGGTCCAGAATTCCTCAGTAAATGCGTTAGGACTTCCCAACAGTGGGATTGGATATTACGGAATTCAGAACAGCCTGGCAGTGGAGTTTGATACCTGGAAAAACCAGAAGCCGACATATTGTGAGCCGGACAACAATCATATTGCGGTGCAGAGCCTTGGAACGGCGGCGAATCGGCCAGAGCATTGCGCAAGCGCCGATCCTAGCGATCCTTATGCCAATCCTACATTAGGAATTTACTCTCCTTCGGCTGACTTTGCTAGCGGGGCAATTTATCAGGCGAGAATCGACTACAAAGCGGGGTCGGTGAAAGTGTTTTTTGTGGATATGAGCAACCCGGTGATGGACGTGAATGTTGATCTGAGAACTTTACTGGCCTTGCAAGACGGAAATGGTGCCTTTATCGGATTTACTTCGTCCACAGGCGGGGCCTGGGAGAATCACGATTTGGTGAACTTTTCGTTCTCAAACGTTCCTGAGGGCAACATGGTTGTATTGCTGGGAATGGCGCTGGGATTGGTTGCCATCAAGCGACGCAAGATTTTCTAAACAAGTTTCGCCCTAGAAGAGGCGAGAAGCTGCGGGGGGATGATTGGGCAATCACCCCTCGCGATTTTTGTTTTTAAAGCAGCATAAGCTTCAATTTTTCCAAATGTGAACGTTGCGGTATTGCCACGCCATAACCCACGGTGACCACTAAGTCAGCGGCGTCTGGAAGACAAGATGCCACACTCAGGTTGATTGACTTCGGACTGAGGATTTGAAAGGGGGAAAAGCGGCGACGGGCCGGTCTGGCCGCTCGCTTAGGGTATGCCACGCCGAGTACATTTCTGGTGCTTGGGCCAGACAAGCCAGTCCGCTTTTCGCGGTTGCCCAGAGTTAGGGCGAAATTGAATATTAAGTTTTCAAAGAGCTTACGAATCAGGGTTGGACTACTTCTTATCGCGCCCCGGCTGCGCTCCCGCTTTGCGACCGGGATTCCACTATGTGAAGGGTTTGGTTGGTTGTGCGGTTGGTGCTTCGATTGTTGGGACTACCAACGGCTCTGAGTGCCAAGCTTGCTTGGGTGCTTCGAGGTAGCGCAGTACTTCGACTACATGATTTAGAAGCGCGGTGAGAAGTTCGTTCAACGGGGCCAGGTGGCAATGGTTGATTTCGATGTTGAGTTGCTTGCTTTCGATTTCTACGGGGGCGTCGGCGGCTATGAGGATTGGGCGGTGGATGGTTTCGTAAAGGGTACGGTGTCGGTTGATTTCGCGGACGCGCACGGGGACTCCGCGACGGATTCTAGTTAGGGCGGCTTTGCGTTTTTCGGAAATAAAGGGGCTGGAGTCGAATGCGAGCACACTGTTCCATTGTGCCATTTGGCCGAGTTGATTTTCGGTGGTTGGCATGGGGAGCAGCGGGTGAATTACGGGATCGATGATGTTTCGGAGCAGGCGGGCGGCCTCGATACGCGCGTTGCCTGTGATCACCAGGATTGGTTGAGTAGCGGTGGGAATCATGGAAAGAGCTAACCAATTGGACAGCGTTTCAGCGATGAGTTGGGTGGTGGAAAAAGCTCGCATCAGGTATTGGGCTATGGTTGCTTTGGAGAAGGCTGGAGTGGGAAGGGGCAGATTTGGTTCTGGCCGGCGGAACAGGGTGGGATGATCGCTGGTGATGCGCCAATGATCTTTGGTGATTTCGATTACCTGGTTATCGCTGGTTTGGGGGTCAATGGATTGGAGATCGACGAGGAGCGCTTTACCTTGAAGGGCGACGCGAGTGTGGACGGGAATAACTTGGGATTGGTAAGTGTGCAGGATGTTGTCATGGTGACGGAGCAGGCGGCCTAGCATGGAGGCGGAGGGCCAATCGAGGCCGCCGGCTTCGATGCGGGTGAGGAGCCAGCCGCGGAATTGTTC
>JAYUSZ010000108.1:0-38770 GCA_043755435.1 Bryobacterales bacterium
ACGTGGCCTATTTTCAATCTCAGCGAAGTGGCGTGGCTCCTCATTCCCCAAAGAACTGCCTTCCAGGCAATGGTTGGGTCCAGGAAAGTAACGAAATTACGGCTGTTCGTGTTCCCGGTTCTCCGGATGTTCAACTGAACCGTTATGTGGTGCAGAAGGGTGATTCTAAAAATGTTGTCCTCTATTGGTATCAGTCCCGTCAGCGCACGGTTGCCAGCGAATATACGGCAAAGTTGTTTGTGATCACCGACGCAATTCGTTTGAACCGAACGGATACGAGTTTGGTGCGCGTGATTGCCCCGGTGCAGCGTGGAGACATTGAAACTGCTAGTAAAGCTGCTGTCCAATTCACGAAGGACGTCTATCCGGAGTTGTTGAAGCAACTTCCTCAGTAGAGTTGTTTCAGTCAAGACCGAAGGCTAGTAAGACATTTCCTGGCATGCCGGCCAGCGCACCATAGCCACTGTTAACGAAGAGCATTCCGGAAGCGATTACGGGGCCCGACCCGCCGCCAACTGATCCACCTTTTGCCTTAATTCCGTTCACCGTTTCGAATTCCTTTTTCGTGTTGAAATCCCAAACTATTTTCCCAGTAGTTGATTCGTAGGCCCTCAAATGTCCGTCCATTGAACCGGAGAAAACTACTCCTGGCACTACTGACACTGGGGACATTTGCGCTGCACTGCAGTTTGGTACACCTGTGCAATCCGGTTGAGGTGCTGGGGTGCTCCAAACCTTTCCACCGTCGGTCAGGTTGAGTGCAAACAAGCCTCCCTCCAACTCGGGCTTGCCTGGAGTGCGGTCACTCAAGGCGGCGTAGATATGGGCTGAATCGGCAGCCATGCCCCATTGAATCCCGCCAAGTGATCCACCTTTGCCTATCCTGGTTTGCCATTGAATAGCACCGTCAGCATCGGGATCCAGAGCGTGAACTACTCCCGATTTTTGACCCACAACTACCAGATCCTTTCCTTCCGGTGTTCGCACCAGAATTGGAGGCGCGCCGAAATCCACGTCCGGCCCTGAGACCTCAGGGCAACTGGCTTTGTTGGGATTCACACAAGCAAAATTCCACCCATCCCCTTTGGTGATTTGCTTCACCCAAAGACGCCTTCCTGTTTTAAGGTCGAGTGCTTGAATTGAATCTGAGTAGGCTGTGTCGGGATCTGAATAGCCATTTCCCGTTCCCACATATAAAGCTTTGCGCTTCACATCGATGGCCGGGGTCATCCAGACGGCTGCACCAGAGGGGCCGAACAATTGAGTGCCGGCCGAATTCTTTTTTCCAGGCTTGGGTTCATCAGGAATCATGTAGGTCTTCCAAGCCACTTTGCCGGTTTCAAGGTCAAGTGCGACAACGCTTCCACGAAAAGTGCAGCACTCATACTTTGCATTTGCTGGGGAAACTTCCTCTGTGCTTGAAACCGGAACGTAGAGGCGATCCTCAAACAATTTTGGTGCTCCGGTGATTCTTGCCAAGCGATGCTCGTCTACTTTCGTTTTCCATAACTGCTTCCCAGTCTCTGCATCCAAAGCATAGACATTGGCCTGTGTGTCTCCGAAGTAAGCGACATAGCGGTTGTGCGTTGTGCCTGCAATTGTGATTGCCGTGCGCACAACTGTGGGGGCTTTGAAAGTCCAGTAAATGCAACCAGTATTGGCGTTGACGGAGAAGACCGTGCCGTTCTCACTGCCGAAATATAACTTGCCGCCTACCAGCGAGGGTTGCCCGAATGACGAATTCGATTGAGGAAATCCGAAGGCCCATTTCAGCTTTAACTTTGGCAAATCTGCTAATCCCAGCTTTGCCTGACCGGCAGATTGGAACCGTGAGTTTTTTGCATCCACGCCCCACCCATTCCAGAAAGTGGAGTCCGTTCGTGCTTGAGTTCCTGCGGCACAAAAACCAGTCATGGTGACTTTGCCTGCATCCACACTTCCCAGAAAATTGGCCAGCATCAATCGCTGTTCATTGTTCAACTGCGTTGCCTGGGCCTTCATGGTGCCGCTTTCCAATGAGACAAGAATATCTTTGGGGGCTTTTGATTTGAGCGCATCCGGCAGCGGCGCCCTTGTGGCATGGCCCTCCTGATGGCAGCCCTGGCAGTGTTGTGCGAACAAAGTTGGGGCATCTTCGTTGGCGGCGATGGCCACCAGTGGCAATATTACGAAAACTAGCTTCACGAGAAAGAATACTAGCACGCTTGTATACTCAAAAATGATGACGTATCCAAATCGTAGGAATGCCCTGGCCACCATGCTAGGTTTGCCAGCTATGGCGATGAACCTGAAATCACCTCCACTGCCCGATCCTGCGCTGTCCAAATCTGCGCCTGAGAAGTACTGGCGGGCGATTCGTGACGATCAATTTTTGCTGCCAGGTTGGCGTTCCTACATGAACAACGGGAGCCTTGGGGTAGCGCCAAAGCCAGTGGTCTCAGCGATGGTTGAGTATCAGGAAAAATCGTCATCGCTTGAAGTTGATGGCTATCCACGCTGGGGATATGAAACTCTGGATGCCCATCGGGAAAAGCTTGCTAAACAGTTTGGCTGTAAGAAAGACGAATTAGCTTTGATGCACAACGCAACCGAAGCAATGAGCACCGTGGCGGCAGGGTTGGACCTTTCCTCTGGTGACGAAGTTATCATGACCGATCAGGAGCATCCTTCGGGCAAGGGTGGTTGGACGGTGCGTCAAGCCCGCCATGGTATTGCGATCAAGACGGTAGTAATGCCTCTTCCTCCCCGAGATCCTGCGCAGCTTGCGGATCTACTGATCAGTGCTATTGGACCGCGCACGCGCCTACTCAGCTTCTCTGGAATTACCACTACGACTGGGCTCATTCTGCCGGTCAAAGAAATTTGCGCGGCTGCCAGGGCCAAAGGCGTGATCACCTTGGTGGACGGTGCTCACATGCACGGGCAGATTCCTGTTGATATGCACGACCTGGGTTGCGATTTTATGGCGGGCAGTCCCCATAAATGGTTGTTCGCGCCTGCTGGTTGTGGACTACTCTACATCCGGGAAGAAATGTTGGACCGCTTATGGCCGGCTATCACAACTGACGCATGGAAGAACAAAGATTTGAAAGCGGCTCGGTTTATGATGATGGGAACCAACAACAGATCTATTTTTGAGGGCATGATGGCGGGCCTGGATTTCGCTAACGCCATTGGGCCCGATCGCATTTACAACCGTATTCACCAACTTGCCCGCAGCGCTTTTGACCGCGCACAGAAGCTGCCATACTTGAAGATGCTGACTCCCGATAACGACAAAATGTTTGGATCACTGGTATCTTTTCAAATGACTCCCGACCATTACAAACGCTTCGCAGCCGCTTGCGCGAAGAAGCGAATTTGGATTCTTCAATCCGAGCGTATGCGTATCGCCACGCACATCCACACAAGGCCGGAAGATGTGAATGAGTTCTTTGAAGTTCTTGAAGAAACCAAGACTGCATGAGCGCTGCCATTGGCCTGGATTTTGGCACCACCAATAGCTCAATTGCCTGGATCGGTCCTGATGGAATTCCTCAACTAGCTAGCTTCTCTACAGAAGGCGGACTTACGGAATCTTACCGTTCGTTGCTCTATCTTGAAATGGAGAAAGTGGCGGGACGTTCCACTATCAAAAGCTTTAGCGGTCCTCAAGGAATGGATCGGTACCTTTCAACGGAAACCAAAGGACGGTTAATTCAATCGATGAAGTCGTTTCTGGCTTCGAGAACTCTGATTGCTACCGAAGTATTCAACAAGGCCTTTACGCTGGAAGAACTGATTGCTGCTATTCTTCGTGACATCAAAGGCGAAGCCGAAAGGCAATGTTTGACAAAAATCAGCACCGTTGTGGTTGGTAGGCCGGTTCGTTTCGTTGGCGCTAACACCCAAGAAGACGACGACTACGCGCTGGGGCGCTTGCGCGATGCGTTGAAATTGGCTGGCTTTGGACGTGTGGTTTATGAATTGGAGCCAATGGGTGCTGCGTATCATTACGAATCGACATTGGATCATGATGAGTTGATTCTAATCGGCGATTTTGGCGGCGGCACGAGTGACTTTTCATTACTTCGGGTTGGACCGACTTTTAGGGCCATGGCTCGTCGCGGGAAAAGTTTGTTGGGTAATGAAGGCGTCGGACTTGCGGGTGATGCGTTTGACGCCAAGATCGTAAGAAACTTAGTTTCGCCTGCACTTGGATTAGGTACTCAAATACAATCGTTCCGGAAATTATTGCCGGTTCCCAGTTGGGTTTACAACAAACTGGAGCGTTGGCATCATTTGTCTTTGTTGAGGAACAAAGACACGCTGCGAATGTTGGAAAGCGTGCGCGTCCAGGCGGTGGAGCCTGAGAAAATTGAAGCGTTGATCGACTTAGTTCAAGCTGATTTGGGCTTCCAGTTACACAAAGCTGTACAATCCACGAAGCTACAACTTTCGGTGTCTCAAAACGCTACATTTGAGTTCGATCAGGGTGGTGTGGAGATTCGAGTTAAGGTGTCTCGTGGCGATTTTGAAAGCTGGATAAAGGACGAGTTGCAATCGATTGAAAGCTGCATTGATCGCCTTCTGGCATCGTCCAAAATTCCAGCCGCATCCATTGATCGCATCTTTCTCACTGGCGGAACTTCGTTTGTTCCAGCAGTGCGAAATATTTTTGAATCCCGGTTTGGTGCTGAAAAAATTCAAGCGGGTAACGAATTTACCTCCGTTGCTCGTGGTCTTGCGCTGCGTGCGGCGCGAATTTAAACCGTAAACGATTCTCCACGCTTGGGGATAATCACCTGCAGCTTATACATATCCTCGATGGCGCGTTTTAGAGCTTCCTGCGGCATAGGTTCCCCATGTACAAGAAACACAGTTTTCAACTTCGGCGTGACAATGGGACGCATCCAAGTAAGTAGCTCTCGCTGATCTGCGTGACCGGAAAGTTCATTGATTTTTTCCACCTGTGCACGCACTACGGTTGGTTCTCCAAAAATATTCACCTCGTGCTCTCCATCAAGGATCTTTCGTCCCAAAGTGTTTTCCGCTTGAAACCCCGTAATCAGAACGGTGTTCCTGTGGTCGCCAATGCCGTTGCGCAGATGATGAAGAACGCGGCCTGCTTCGCACATGCCGCTTGCAGCTATCACTAGATAAGGTATGCGCAAATCGTTCAAGGCCTTCGATTCGTCAACGGAACGGATATATGTTAGATGGCTGAATCCAAATGGATCCTCCGGCTTAAGAAACGCAGCCCGAATCTCTTCGTCGAAACAGTCCTGATGTTTGCGGAACACTTCCGTGACATTCACCGCCAGCGGACTATCCACAAAAATTGGAATTGATGGGATGCGGCCATGTTTCGCCAATTCGTGGATGAGAACGACTAATTGTTGCGCGCGGCCAACGGCAAAAGATGGAACGATAATTCGGCCGCCGCGCTTGACTGTGTGATTGATAATTCCTGCCAACTTCTCAGTTACGGCGCCTTCGTCTTTATGCAACCGATCGCCGTAGGTGCTTTCCATAATCAGATGATCGGCATCAGGCATCACTTCTGGATCACGGATGATCGGTAGACCTTTACGCCCCACATCGCCTGAGAAAATCAGGCTCTTGCCCTCGGTTTCGATCTTCATGGCAGTTGAACCAAGCATGTGGCCTGCCTCAAAGGTTGTGTAAGTCAATCCTCCAGCGTTAGTGGGAGTGTGCAGAGGAACGGGCCGGAAAAGTTCCAGCGTCTTTTTTGCGTCTTCGACTGTGTAGAGTGGTTCGACTTCTTCATTCCTATCGTCTACGCCGATGCTCCGCCTTCTGGCTTTCCGCTTATTGAGGAACAGAGCGTCCTTTTCCTGAATGAACGCTGAATCCTGCAGCATGGCACCGCAAAGATCAGCAGTTGCGGCGGTGGTGTAAATGGATCCGGAAAATCCGTTCTTCACCAGATTGGGAAGATTGCCGCTGTGATCAATATGCGCATGCGAAAGAAGCACGGAATCCACTTCGGCCCCTGGCCAGGGAAACGTCTTGTTCCGTTCATTTGCCTCCCGACGCTTGCCTTGGTACAAACCGCAATCCAGCAGGAGCCTTTTTCCATTTGTCTCAATCTCATGCATTGACCCAGTGACGGTCTGCGCTGCTCCGCGAAAAGTAATTTTCATTCTCTATTAGGATATGCGAAACGGATGCCTGTGAATGTTATGATGGGCCTGAACCATGGTAAACAGAAGAGAATTTACTCAAATCCTTTCAGGGGGCCTTGTTGCCTCCTCCGGCTTTGCTGCAAAGGTCAATTCGCGTGTTAACGGCGTGTGGATTGGGGCGCAATCCTACAGCTTTCGCGATCGAAGCTTTGAGAAGTGTCTGGAAGGCATGAAAGAAGTTGGATTAGGCGAAATGGAAATGTGGCAGGGTCATGCCGAGCCACAGGGTATGAAGGAACCGGAGCTTCGCAAATGGCGATTGGAAATCCCACTATCCCATTTCGAAGCACTCCACAAGAAAGCTGCAGCGGCCGGGGTGACTATTTATGCCTACAATTACAGTTTTCGCGAAAACTTCACGGACCAGGAAATTGCCCGTGGTTTTGAAATGGCCAAGGCACTGGGCTGCAAAGTGATTACGGCTTCCTCTAATGTTTCAACCGCAAAGCGCATTGATTCATTTGCGAAAAAAGCGAAGATCAGAGTGGGCATGCACAACCACTCGCGCATCGTGAAGAATGAATATGCAACGGCTGAAGATTTTGCCGAAGCTATGTCAGGCACCTCAGAGTATATCTGCGTCAACCTGGATATTGGCCATTTCACTGCTGCTAATTTTGACGCAGTGGATTATTTGTCAAAACATCATGATCGAATTGTAACGTTACACATTAAGGACCGGAAGAAGAACCAGGGAGCTAACGTTCCCTTTGGCGAAGGCGAAACTCCCATTAAGGAAGTACTGCAGCTTCTAAAGAACAAAAAGTACAAGATTCCAGCTAACATTGAATACGAATACAAGGGTGCGGATACAGTGGCGGAAATGAAGAAGTGTTTCAACTTCTGTAAACAAGCCGTCAGCTAATCCGGTGAGCATTTCAAGAAGGCAGCTCTTGTTTGGAATAGGGGTGCCGGCCACCGTTGCGCTGGGATA
Source organism: Bryobacterales bacterium (assembly GCA_043755435.1). Lineage (GTDB taxonomy): Bacteria > Acidobacteriota > Terriglobia > Bryobacterales > Bryobacteraceae > JANXSF01. The sequence continues at coordinate 7,123 of JAYUSZ010000108.1, forward strand.
CGGACGTTTCGTTGAGCCTAGCTGGCTAGATCAAACTGAAAAGCAAGTAAAGCTGCGGGGGCGTTCGTTAAGGCGACCGCTTCGAATTCTTCATCTTTCCGATCTGCATGTTTCAAGGTATGTCACTTCAGCATTTCTTCAGTCAGCATTTGAGTTAGGGGCAGCTACTAAGCCTGACTTGATTTGTCTTACCGGAGATTACATCACCGTAGGGCAATCATTCGATGCTCCTAGTTACGAAAAGGCGTTACGCTGGCTCTCCTCCGTTGCTCCAACTTATGCAGTTTTCGGCAATCATGACGGCGGTGTGTTTGGAGGATTGCCAACCAATAACTTCGTCGGCAGCCTTTTGACCCGAGCTGGCATTTCCATTTTGCACAATCGATCACAATTTCTGGACCTTGGTGGAACACTACTCCGACTTGCAGGTGTTGGCGATCATTGGACGAACGAGGTGGACGCCGAAGGAGCTTTCTCGCTTGCTGGTGCATCGGATCTAACCGTTGTCATGAATCACAATCCAGACGCCAAAATGTTCTTTGGTCAATTTCCATGGGATCTTATGCTTTGCGGTCATACCCACGGTGGCCAGGTTCGGATTCCGTTGATAGGGGCTCCTTACGTTTCGGTCAAAGATAGGAAGTACGTTCAGGGGTTGCTTGATTATGACAAGGGGCAAATCCACATCACCCGTGGCGTTGGCACTTTGGAACGGATTCGGTTTAACTGCCGGCCTGAGGTTAGTCTGTTGGTGGTGAGGTGAGTGGCCGGAAGATAGCCGCATTGATTGCTGGTCTTGTTGCGATCGTTGCTTCTGGTATTTGGTGGCGAACCAATCAAGTAGTCAAACTTTCGCAGCAGCAGATTAGTTCGGAAAGTCAGATCCGGTTCACGCTGCATCCTTGGAATCGAACAAGCTCTGCAGGTTATGAGCCTGTCTCAGCCACGTCAGCATTTCTGGATGCGGCTTCTTATCACGGCAAATTATATGTAGCTTCATCAAACGCATTACTTGAGTATTCGGCTGAACAAGCTGCGTTAACGAGAATCTTTCGTTGTGGATTAGATCTACCCCCGTCCCCGATCTCTGCTCTTGCCACTGGACCTGCTTTGGATGGAACTGGGGAATGGCTTTATTTAGCCACCGAGAGCGAAGGTATTCTGATTTTCGATGGCCAGTCCTTCCGGCATCTTCGTCCGGAACTACAAACGCTGCGCTCCATTACAGCACTTGTTTCCACTGGTGTTTCTGGTTTGCTTGTTGGCACCAAGGAGGCTGGAGTTTTCCGGTTCGATGGACGCGAACTGAGTTGGCTTCATCCAAACTTGAGAGACTTGAAGATCACTGCTTTGGCTGGTGATTTGGCTGATCTGTGGATCGGCACTCGGGATAAAGGAGTGGGTCATTTTCTGGCTGGACAGTTGACTTTCACTTCGGAATCGCAAGGCCTACCAGATGAGCAGGTCCTTTCACTCGCTGCTTTTCAGGATTCAACTTTCGTTGGAACTCCTAATGGTGTCGCACGTTTTCGAGGAGGGAAGTTTGAGCGAATCCTTGCGCCTGGTTTCTTCGCTCGATCGCTTGCTGCCAATGCTTCAGGAGTTTGGATTGGGACTCTTGAAGAGGGTGTAATCAATGTGTCTTTGAACGGTCGGACGAATACGATTTCAATGGAAAGTGAGGTTCGGCGAATCCTGCAATTTGGTAAGGAGTGGATCGCCGTGACGCGCGGAGGCCTCTATAGCTTGTCAAAACCACGGCCGGAACAACTGTTGAAGGCTCCTGGTGCGCTTCTTGCTGACGGGAACATTTCGGCGCTAGTTTTCGATTCCTCAAGCCGGCTTTGGGTTGGTTATTTCGACAAAGGGTTGGACGTCATTGCTGCCGATTTTCAGACAACGACACACGTTGAAACTTCCACAATTTTTTGCGTGAACAGAATTTTGGACGAACCGGATCGCCAACGCACCTCCGTTGCAACGGCTAATGGGCTTGCCTTCTTCGATGCAAACTTACGAATCCGTCAAACCTTGCTGAAAGTAGATGGCCTAATTGCGAATCACGTGACTGACATTGTGCAGACTGCAACTGGCCTTGCCTTAGCTACTCCGGCTGGAATTACTTTTCTGGATCCGCAAGGCGCGCGCAGTATCTATGGCTTTCAGGGCCTGGTGAATAATCATGTTTACGCGCTGTCTGTTGTTGGCAATCAGCTTTTGGCCGGTACTCTAGGCGGGCTTTCCGTTCTGGAAAAAGATATCGTAAAAACAAACATTACAACTGCCAACTCTGGCTTGAAGCACAATTGGATCACGGCAATTGCTTCCTTCGGTAATCAACATTACATTGGGAGTTATGGGGGCGGGGTGGTGCGGGTGAATCCGTCGCTTCAAGTGGAAACGTTTCCCGATATGCCCAAGGAAATTGTCGTAAATCCCAATGCCATGTTGGGGACTGCCAATGCAATGTATGCAGGAACACTAGGCCGCGGTTTTGGTGTTTATAATCTAAAGCAGCAACGGTGGCGTTTTGTGGAAAGTGGTTTGCCTTCGTTGAATGTTACGGCATTTGCTGCTCATGCGGGTTATCTTTATATAGGTACCGAAAATGGTTTGGTAAGAGTACCGGAAAGGAACTTGGAGTTCTAAAATGCGCGCCCTGCTGGGGATTCTTCTATTTATTGTGCCTTTGCGGGCAGATGTTGGGTTGCTGATCCCCGGCGATAAGCAACTTCCTGATCCAGCGATTCTTTCACTGGAAGAAACCTCAATAGATATTAATGCCGATCAAAACGGTGTACGAGTTTTGATCCGCCAAATCTTTCGTAACCGCACAAGTTCCAACTTGGAAGGCAACTATGTTTTCTCGTTGCCAGGTTCGGCGATTGTCAGCGATTTTGCTGTTTGGGATGGGCCCACTCGAATTGCGGGCGTGATCCTGGAGCGCAAGCGGGCCGAGGAAATCTATAAAGATATTCGGCTGCAATCGCTGGATCCCGGGTTGTTGCAAATGGGTGAGCGCGATGCGGATCAGGCGCAACGTTCGGCCATCTTTTCTGCTCGGGTGGTTCCTATTCCGGCCTATGGAACTAAGAGGGTTGAGATTGAATATCATGACCGGCTGGCCGTGGAGAACTTGGCTTCTTTGTTGGCTTTGCCACTCCGGCCTTCGGCCTACAAATCGATCACGACAGGAAAACTTTGGATCACGGCGGAATTGAAATCGAAGCACGCTATTCGTGACTTTGAACTAATTAGCAAGACCTATCCTCTGAAGACCATAGAGCAAACGGCAAACCTGGTAAGGGCCAGTTTGGAAGTGCCGAATTTCACGTTCACCGAAGATTTTGCAGTTCGCTGGTCTTATGATCCGGCGAAGACGAATCAATTGGAAATAGCTTCTTACAGGGATGCTCAGGAAAATCCAAATGAGCCTGGATTCTTCCGTGCTTCCACAGTGCTTGCTCCAACAACTGCGGTGGATTTGGCACCTCGTACAGTGGTTGCGCTGCTTGACGCTTCACTTTCCATGCAGTGGGAAAAGCTGGAACTTGGTTATCGCGCTTTGGAGACGTTACTAAAATCCCTTCGCCCGGCTGATAGGTTTAACGTTGCTGTGTTTAATAGTCAGGCCGCGCTGTTCCAGCCGAAAACCGCCGCAGCTTCATCCAATGAAGTTGAGCGTGCATTGACATGGGTAAAAAGTACTCGTCTGCGAGGCGGAACCAATCTCAAAGCTGCACTCGAAGCTGGATTGAGTCAGAATGGTCCCAACGCATATCTGGTTTTGCTTACCGATGGGGGCGCAACGGAGGGCATGTCGCATCCTGGTAGTCTTGTGCCATGGTATGAATCGGCGTGGAACAAACTGCCTGCGGCAAATCGACCGCGTACCTTTGTGCTGGCTGTTGGTGACGATGCGAATCCTGGCACTTTGAAACCGATGGCCCGTTTGAACGGCGTCTTTGAGTGGATTCGATCCTCTGAGTCTGCTGATTTCAAGCTGAACTCATTCCTCAGCAAAATCGGTCGAAAGCCAATCGACGGATTAAGCCTGGGTGCTGAACCAAAGAACAACTTCGACTTCATCTATCCTTTGCAAGACGCTCCGTATTCGGGAACAATGCCAGCCTGGGTAGGCCAATACAAGAAGCCGGGTCGCGGCAACTTTACGGTTCAAAATGCACGGTCTTCGGTTGCGCTGCCGGATCGAAACCTTGAACATCCGCAATTGCCGCGAACCTGGGCGAAGGCCCGGGTGGACGCTCTGCTTGAGAAAATAGATCGAGAAGGCGAGGACAAAGCCACGATTGAAGAAATTATTCGGCTTTCCCGTAAGTACAAATTCGTAACTCCTTACACGTCGTTTCTAGCCGCCCCACGGGCATTGCTTCGTCCGCGCCTGATACGACCGGGCGACCCTGTTTTGCGCATTCATGCAGATCCGTCCATTGTCAGCATAGTTGCGCTCTTCGAATTTGGAATCGTTAAGCCGCTGAAGTTCCTGAGTGGGGAGAATGTTTGGCAGACTCGTTTTCTGGCTCCTACGGATCTTGCTGATGGAACGCATCCAGTGCGCTTGATTTTGCGCGATCGTGAGGGCCGCGTGTACAAAGAACATAAGACGTTTGTGATTCTTAGTAAGGCTCCGTTGGTGCGTGCGAAGCTCGACAAAGGGCGGTATCGCCGCGGGGAGTCTGTTCAGGTTAAGGCGTTCGCTTCTGAATCGGCGAGAACAATTGTGGCGCGTCTACACGGTGCCGAGCCCGCCTTTCTAAAGTGGAATTCCCAAGCTTTGGCTAGCACAGGTGCTTTAACAATCCCAGTTGACCTTCCACCGGGCACCTACAAAGTAAGAGTGACCGCAGAGGACATAGCGCACAATATTTCCTCGCAGGAGGTTTCGCTTGAAATTCTCCCGTAAAGTTTACCTGCCTGCTTTCTGTGCGTTGACTGGTGTTGCGCTGTGGGCGGACCTTTCAAATTGGGTTCGTTTCGTCGATTTGGCCAGCAATTTGGAATCGGTGTTTTTCAAAAATCTAGCTGTTCCAGGGGGAGCAATTGCTTGGCGTAGATCGCCCCGGGAATCCCGAGAGGAGCTTAGCAAAGTAATTGGGCAAACACCGGGCCGTGCTGAGCTCTATTCCCTGCGGGCGCAAGAAGCAGAGCGCCAATTGGACTTTACTGCGGCGGAGGTCGATTGGAACAAGTACACAGAACTTTCTGCGGCAAGCCAAGAGGCCTGGGTAGCAAAGGCTGATTATCATCACCGCCGTTTGGAATCACAGAAAGAGTTGGAAGCACTTCGTCGAGCTGTTTCCTTGCCAACTCCTGCGCGTGAAGTTGAGCTAGCAGTTGATCAACAGTCTTCGTGGAAGTTGGCTCAACGGACCATTCAGATTGTTCAGGATCAGGATCTTGGTGTTGATATTGCGGTGGCTCAGTACCGGGCCTTCTTGAACCGATATCCGCGCGAGTCTGGGCTTTACTCCACATTCGGGGACTACCTGCTTTCGCAACAAAGATGGAACGACTTTGCAGCGCTGACTGATACCTTTGAAAAAGCATTTCCGAAGGACCAAGCGGGTTTGTTGCGTTTGCGCGCGCGTTTGGAAAAATCGCGTGGTTCAAGTGCCACAGCGCTGACCCTATACGATAAGTCTTTCCGGCCCGATTGGGAGAGCACATTAGTTTTTGACTATTTCCAGCTGATCAAGGAAACCAAATCGGAGCGTACTTTCCTGGCTGCTGCAAGGAACCGTTTGCAATCGGAACCTGGGAATATTGACCCTGTCGGGCGGCTGTTTTATTACTATCAGCAGCAAGGAAATTTAGCAGCAGGACGGCGCATTCTTCTGGAATACCGGCAGCGTAAAGAGAGTCGTAAGATGGCATGGACGGCCGATGAACTTCATTGGCTGGCCCAATGGTTTGAAGCATCCGGAGATGTACCAGAATCGGCCAAGCTGTTTTATTCCGAATATGCGCTGAACCCAAATTCAGAACGGGCGCTGGTGAACTTAACGCGGCTACTGGTTGATTCTGCTGACCAGCCAATTCGCTTTGGACAAGGCGACCTTTCCCTTTACCGGGAAATCGGCACTATGGATCCTCACCCGGGATTTTGGAACGGAATTTTGTCTCTTCTGTTGAACCGGCAAAATCTGGATATGGAAATGAGTCAACAGGAGGACAAGTCTGTTGCCTATTTCCATCACGCCAAGGCCGCTGAACTGATTGCGCTTTTGGACCAGCGCTTTCCAAACTCGTCCTCGCGACCTGAATTGCATGCCAGTTTGATTCAAGCTTACGGGCGCCATGGTGCTACGGCATCAGTGCTGACGCGCGGACGATTGTTCTTGAATACATTTAAAGATAGTCCGCACCGTGTATCAGTGGCTTTGCTGATGGCAGGTTCGCACTCGGCCAAGAAGGAAACGCAGGCGGAGTTTGCCATTTACGATGAACTACTTTTGGAACTTGCCACAAAGGCTGGTAACCGTCCGTTAGGAGCGGTGGCCGATGGACAACCGAAACCGCACCGGTCGCCTGATTACGTTCGCGTTCTGGATCGCTACATTGCAGGGTTGGTGGCGCTGAAGCGGATGCCGGATGCCTTAACACTCTATCGCCGTGAATTGGATCGCAACCCGAATGACCCTGCGTTGTACGAAAGACTCGCAACGTTTTTTGAACAAAACAAATTTGGTGCCGATGCTGAAGCCGTGTATCGACGTGCGCTCACCCGATTCCCGGACACTTCCTGGCACCATCGTCTAGCTCGCTTATTGCTGCGTCAGAAGCAAAATCAGAAGGTGGCTGAGCTTACCAACCAAGTGGCGAAGGTTTTTGCAGGATCGGACCTTGAGCGGTATTTTGCAAAGGCGTTTGAAGCCGGTCCTCTTGATCCGCAACTGTTCCTGCAAGTGAATACCTATGCCAACCTTCGGTTTCCGCATCACATGCAGTTTGTGAAGAACTTGTTGAATGCTTACGCTGCGAGGGGTACCTCTAATCAAGCCGCCTGGGAAAAGTTGATACGTGCGAACTGGCACCATGATGCGGCTTTGCGCGATCAGTTCTTTGCCTACCTTTCCCGTACTGGGAAGTTGGACGCAGAGTTAGCCGCGTTGCGTACTGCTAATCCGGCAACACCTGTGGAACTAGTTAAGTCAAACCCCGCAGCGCTTTATTGGATGGCGGAGGCAGAGGCTTGGCGCTCCCATTTTGAAACCGCCGCACCGATGCTGTTGGTGATGGCAGAGGAACTGCCTGCGGATTTCGATATTGCAGGTCGTACGGTAGCGATGCATCGGTCTCTGTCGGCATTTGATCCACCGCTGGTTTTGAAAGCTTTATCGGTTCAGGAGAAGTTACAGCGTGCATATCCGGGTGATGAAGGCATAGCTACCACGCTTGGAGAAATCAGTGCCGACAGGGAATGGTTCTACAAGGCAAAGCCAGTTTGGAACAAAATGCCAGGGGCCGCTCCAGGACGCAGTGAGCTGTATTTGAATGCTGCAACTGTGTTTTGGGACTACTATCATTACGACGATGCGCTGCGTCTTTTAGGTGAAGGGCGCAAACGGTTGAAGTCACCGGCCATGTTTGGTTTTGAAGCGGGGGCAATTCATGAGAACAACGGAGACATGGCGAAGGCAATCAGCGAATACCGGCAAGCGGTGCTGTTGGATCAAGATTCAAAATCACGAAGCCGTTTGGTCCGCTTGGGTTTAAGACCGCAGTGGCGCGACGCAATTGAAACGGCGACGGCACAGCCGGTAAGCAATCCAGCCACTACAACCATTCCGGCATTGCAATTGCGGGCAGGGTTATTGGATGCACAGTCGCGCCGGGAAGACTTGGGACGGCTTGCTACGGCCATTGCTTCGCGGACTTCGGACTGGGAAATGTTGGACCAATTGAGGCAATTGGCGACTGACAGGGGCTTTGAGGAATTGTCGTTGTCCGTGATCGACAGGCAGATTGCGCTGAATGATGATCCTTTGGAGAAGATCCGTCTTCGATTGCAGAAAGCACGCCTGGAAGAGAACTTGGGGCGCACGCAAGCAGCTGGCGCTTCTATGGATGCTCTTTATCGCGAGAACCCTTTGCTCCTTGGCATTGTGCGTTCAACCGTTGACTATCATTGGCGAGGGAAGAATTATGAGCGTGCGGTGAATCTGTTGGTTGAAGCCTCGAGCAAAGCGTGGCCCGGGCTGGGGATGGACTTACGTTTGGAGGCTGTGGACAAAGCGGCAAAGTCAAACCAGTATGCACTTGGTGTACGCATTGTGGATGGTTTGCTTGCTGAACATCCTTTGGATGCGCGCTGCATTACGGCCAAGTCGGACTTATTGTCACGCCAGAATGATAGTCGCGGTCTAGCTGCGTTTTACCAGCAGAAGATTACTGAAGCGAAAGGCAATCCAAGTCTAGTGGCTAGCTTCCGACGCGGCTTGATTCCTGCGCTCACTCGCATGAACGATTCTGCCGGGGCAACGGAACAATACATCCAACTGATCAATCAATTCCCGGATGACGGGGCGCTTGCTATAGAAGCTGCCCAATTCGCCACGGCTCGCAACGAAGCGGCTCGGCTGAAAAACTTCTATGCCAAAGCGGAGACGGACTCGCCCAGAGATCATCGTTGGGCAATAGTAACGGCACGGTTGGAAACCGCGTTGGAAAATCAGTCTGCAAGTCTTGATGCTTACGGTCGGGCCTTAAAAATCAGGCCGGAACGCGTCGATCTTTGGACAGCCAAGGCTGCGCTTGAAGAACGTCTGCGCCGCTGGGATGATTTGGCGGCAACTTATACAAAATTGTACGACCTATCGTACAAGAATGCTTCGTATCTGGAGAGTGTTGCCGAGGTTCGCGCACGCCAAGGCCGCTCTGATGAGGCTGAGAAGATTGTGCGTCAAGCTTTGATTGATGGCCGGCCTGCTGCTGCAGATAATTACTTTGCTGCTGCAAGGGATCTCGCTAACTGGAACATGGCTGCCAAGGCCGTACCCTTGTGGGAGGCTGGTTTCCCGTTGCTTGCGCAGTCTGCTAATGCGGATCAAGCGGCCCGCGAGTATGGCGCGGCTATGACTAAGCTCCGTCGTGCGGAAGAGGCGTTGACCAAATTGAAGTCACTGGCACCACGTGCTGATCAAGCAATGTATCAAGCGGTTTTACGATCTGGACTTGAGGGTATCAGTGATGCCGCTGGTGTTTATTACACTCCCGAAGAACTGACTCGTTTTGCGGCATGGCTACCCTTACAATCGAACATTACTGGTCCGGTGACTTTGGCCGATTGTGCCCGCCGTGCGAAGCTTCAAGATGTTGCCAGCAAGATTGAGTTCGCCTATCTTCAAAGTAAGGCGGGTAGCGAGTATGTGGTTGGCGTTTACCGAACATTCGTTGACAATCAAAGAGCCCGATTGCAATTTGAAGAACTTGGCCAACAGTTGGAAAGCTACTCCCGACTGCTGAAGAATGAAGCAGTAAACCAGGTTTTGGAAGATGCGAAAAGGGCTTTCAACGCTGCTGGGAATGAAGCTGCGGAATTGCGCATACTTCTGCGTATGAGTTCCCGGTCCAATGACGATTTGGCGCGATTGATTGACCTGTTGAACCGCCGCGATCCACAAAGGTTAGCGACCATGATCAGCACTCAAGGCGAGTTTGATTCCGTTGTTGCGAATGTTGCGCTTCGAAATGGGAATGCCGCACTTACGGCCCGAGCACTTTCACGCGCCACCCGGCAACCTGTTTGGCGTGACTTTTACCGGGCTCTGGCAGGTGTGTATTTTGCGGATGCTTCGCCAGCTATTGAAACACTCTTCCGCACGTTGCTTGGTCCAGAACTGATTGGCGAGCGATTGGCCAGGCGTCCAGATCCGAATTTGAACCTTACTGGAGATAGCTGGTATTTCATGGCTGCCCGGTTGGGTGAATACCGCGGTGATATGAAGCGCCCAGGTGCGGAGGATTACCTTGCTGCCATGGTTGAGCAAAACCCGTCAATTGGACAATCGCATGAAGATCTTGCGGATTACTATCAATCGCACGGTAAGCCAGCGGAGGCTTTGGATTTCTATCAACGGGCACTTTCGTGGAACGGCCAACTTACTACGTCGAAGATCCGGGCAGCTGCAATTTTGGCGAAGCAGGGAAAGAAGTATGAATCGCTAAAACTGATTCAGACTGTGATGGATTCGATGCGTTCGCAGAACATTGATGCTTTCCCGGAATTCTTAGCGGTTGTGATTGAAGCGGGATTTGGGGCTGATTTGAAAGTGCCAATTGAATCGTTTCTTGCACTCAGCATGAAGCGGAACGGAACATACTCGATTCAACCTATGCTTCCTGCCTTGCTGAAGTTATATCAAACCACACCGCAGTTGGCTTCTGCCTTGGTCACTTTTACTCGTGGACAGGACGATCAGGCACGAGTGCTTTTCGATTTCAGCGCTGTGCCAATGTTGACCGGTGCCCCGGCCGAACAGCTCCTAAGAGAATCTGTTCGCTTGGCGCAAGGACGGCTGACGCGAAGCTACGGTCCAGAAAAGGAAGCGGTGGCGATGGACTTGGCTCGGTACCAGGTTGCCTTAATGCGCCGGTTGGTTGAAAGCAAGCGTCCCCAGGAAGCTCAACAGATATTGGACACCTGGACTGAAGACCAGAGGCGCGGTGAAGAAGCGCTTGCTCTTGATCTGCAGATTGCAGCCGCATCGGGGAGTCTTCCTACGAAATTGGCTTCGTTTGGAAATAAACCGCCGGGATTGCAATCGATGCGCAATGCCGCGCTTGAGTTGCGGCGAACCGGATATGCCAAGGAAGCTCTCACGATTCTGGATTTTGCATATACCCAGGCACTGGCTTCTGGTTCGAAAGATACCTACTTGTTCCTTGATTTGGCTGGAACAAAGCTGGATCAATCGGATGTTCCGGCTGCCGTTAAGTTGTTACAGCGGATGACGATGATTGGCAGCGAAGGTGCAGAATCGTTTTTGCTTGCTGCCGATTTGTTGATTAGCCGGAACCGGCCGGAAGCGGTGCAATTCCTGAAATTGCGTCTTGAGTTTGTTCCATGGGATATGGAGGCCAAGCGCAAGCTTGCGCAACTGGAAAAGAATGGGTCTGGCCTAGTCCAGATCGCCAAAGCCACGGAGGCCACCTACCAGACCCGGCTGGAAGCTGCAGATTGGCTGGGCAAGAATGCGAAACAAGCACTGAGTTCAGGGAGTTCGGAATTGGATCAGATTGGTGCTGCCAACATCACTTCTGCAGAACAGCCTTATGCCCTGGCACTACGAATCGCCGCTGCTGAGACTGGGGCACCCGCTTCCCGTCTGCGATTTCTTACGGGAGCAGCAGCAATTGCTCCTGGAGACCCGCGTTTGAACCTGCTGCTTGCAAAAGCACTAGCCGCTGCGGGCGATTCGAGATTGGCCTCAGTCCTTGCTGATAGGTTCGCAGGGATCCAGGATGCGGCAACTTTGGCTGGGATCGCCAAACTGCTGGATGGACAATCGGCATTGCCTTTCTGGAAAAACGCCATGGCCTTGGCCAAGCCACAAAATCCGGATTGGATTCGAGGCCGCCAGTTGGCTGAGGCGAAAGTTGCGGCTCAGGCGCAAAACGATATTCGCCGGCCGCTTGTGGCATCTGGATTGGAACAGAACCGTGTGGTTCGGCCGAGGCTGAGACCTGAGCAACTTCTGAGTGCGATGGAGGGGCAACAACCATGAATCGACGATCCATTGCAGCGTCCGCTGGGGCTTTCTTAATTGCGGTGTTAATCGGATATTCCCAACTTGCTCCGGTTTCTCCAACCTTGGCTGAGAAGATGCCCGCGGGGGCGCTTTTGTTCGTGGAAGCCTCGAATTTTGGAGGCCTACTTTCCGAGTGGTCTGCTTCTCGTGAGAAAACAGAATGGCTAGGCAGCGCCAACTACGAAGCCTTTCTCCGTTCAGGTTTGTTGGGGAGGTTGGATGGTGCCAGTACCGAATTCACACAAGCAAGTGGCGTTGTTAACGATTGGAATTTTCTGATAAGCGTCGCTGGATCACAATCGGCCATGGCGATCTATGACATCGGCAATATGAAGTTTGTGTATATCTCGCGGCTGCCCTCCGCTAAGTTGGCCCAATCGAAAATCTGGCAAGCGCGAACTACTTATACTACGAGGACTGCTTCGGGGAAGAACTATTTTGTGAAGTCTGATCCTATATCAAAGCGAACGGCTTGTTTGGCAAACGATGGTGATCTGCTGATTCTTACAACCGACGAATCGTTGATGGCCGCTACTTTAGCCCAGCTTGCTTTACCTGCTGGTAGCCTTCGGTCGCAGTCTTGGTTTTCGTCGGCCTGGAATCCGGCGGAAGGCAACAGTGAACTCCACATGGTTTTCAATGTGGGCGACCTTGTGAAGACACCGCATTTTCGCTCTTATTGGGTTCAGCAAAATGCTAGTCAGTTAAAGCAGTTTTCTGCGGGGGCATCCAGCTTGGTTCGTCAGGCTGCAAGTTGGACTGAATCGCGCATCTTGTTACGTAATGAACCACGGACTGCTGTAACCAATTCGGCCCTCAACTCCTTAGTTGATGCAATCCCGCAGAACGCCGGGTTCTATAAAGTATGGTCCGCACCCGAACCGGAGGAGCTTGCGGCACTGATTGGTTACCGTTTGCTTGGAGGGAAGCAGCAAGCTGCGATCCCATACATCAACGCACCTGCCGAAGCTGGTGTTCAGGAAGCGGGAGACTCGGGAGATTTAGAAACCAGAATTGATGATGCCCCGTTGAAGGAGTCTAGTGCTGGTTTCAATCGCGAAAGTTGGTTGCGATTCTTCGACCGCGCTATTCCGAAGTCTGCTTTGGTGGTTGGTGGGACGCGTCCAGGACCTGATGGAGTTTTCACGACAACGGAATCCGCCATTGTGATTGAATTTAGCATGCCCTTGGTAGGCGATGAGTGGACGGCGACGATGCTTGAGAGTATGGAAGGGCTGCATTCCGTTTCAAGACTTGGTTTGCGGTGGCAGCAGCGGCGAACGGGGAACAATGCATATCAAGCGTTGGAAGGTTTGCTACCGCTCTACGGCTCCCAAAGTGGTTCCAGGCTGATACTTTCCAATTCAGAAAGTCTTTTGTCCGAGGTACTTTCCACAACTGATGCTGGTCCCATGGCACTGGATGCAAGCACCACCTACTTTGCCCAATTCCGCCACGGCAAAGAACGGCCAGCTTTCGGCCAACTTATGCGAATGATTGATGCGGCTCCATCCCCTGGTGCGCTGTTTTCTGAAAATCTTACCGGCCTATCCAACGTTCTGCGCCGCTTTGATTCGGCCACAATAGTTCGGCGGGACCTTGGAGACCGGCTGCTGGAAACAGCCACTTATAGGATTGCTCCGTGATTCTGCCGCTGCTCCTATTTCTACTGCCCGATGATTCGATTGCACCTATCCTGAAGCGCAATTTTGATTCCTTTCTGATTGCAACAATCGATGGGAAAATCACATCGCGATCCTGGCCGGATGCTGAAATGCCAGTTCCCATTGGTTCGCTGATTAAGCCGTTCACTGCACTTGCTTACGCCAAGCAATTCGGCGCTCCATTTCCGAAAGTGAGTTGCGATGGGTCCACATGCTGGAGGAGTTCAGGCCATGGGATGCTGGATTTTCCCCATGCAATGGCGGTTTCCTGCAATACCTACTTCAGACGTTTGGCTGATCCGCTGAATCCAAGCGAGTTTGCAAACATACTGAATTCCTTCGGCGTTCCAGCTACATCACAAGTTCTTTCAAGAGATGCGCGAATGGGCATCGGCAACGATTTTGGCGTAGCGCCATATGCGTTGGTGAAGGCTTATGCCATGCTAATGCAACGTCAGGACAAGGAGACTATTGAAGGTCTGAAGTTGGCCGGTACAATTGGAACCGGCAAGCTGTGGAAGGGCAGGGTATTAGTAAAGACCGGTACCGCTGCCTGTGCGAAAGATGAGGGAGATGGTTTTGCATTTGTTGCTTACCCGGCGGTAAATCCGCGAACGTTGATTTTGGTTCGGAACCATCGACAAACAGGTGCGGCAACGGCCGGCAAACTTGCGAGTACATTGGGGCCGTTGTGGGGGATTCGCTGAACTGTGCTTGCTGCTGCGCTGATAACAATTAATGTTCTATCGCTGCTGGCTCCGAAGGAAGTGATCCTGCGGCCTGCTCAAAATGCGAGGCTCACCATTCGTGAGAATGGTTCCCAAGGGCGGCAGTTGCAGTTTCAGGAGCCAGTGCGATTCACAGCAGGAAGCAGTAGCAGCCTTAACATCGATTCTGCGCTGCCCATTACCGTGGAGATCCCCGGGGTAATTCAGCGGACCTACGATCGTACTTTGACGGTGCGCAGCATCCACAACCAGGTTGAAGTGGTTGCTACGGTTGATTTTGAGACGGCTGTGTCCTGGGCCGTTCGCTCTGAAGCGATGCCGTCAGCCAAGCCCGAGGCCTTGAAGGCTTTAGGCGTGGTGGCCAGATCCTGGTACCTCTCCACGAAAGGGCGACACGGAATTGTGGATGCCTGCGATACGACCCATTGTCAGTTCTTGGGATCAACCGGATCCGCATTGAAGGAAGTTCTCGCCACACGGAATCTGGTTCTGCTTCACGACGGCCGTCCCTTGGAAGCGATGCACCATGCAAACTGCGGTGGGCAAACGAAATCGCTTGCAGAAACAGGAATGGCAAATCAGCTTTACCCCTATCACTCCGTGAAGTGCCCTGCGCCAGCGGATTCCTGGACTCGAACGTTAAGGAAAGAGGATGCTCAGAGACTGGCCAAGAAACCTAATAGCGAGAATCTAAGAATCGAAATCTGCCGTCGTTCGGGGTGGGACGCGATTCCAGGTAACAACTATCGTCTTGCAGGAACGAAGCTACAAGGTCAAGGGCGCGGTCACGGGGTGGGCTTGTGCCAGGAAGGGGCTGCGGCTCTTGCTAGCTCGGGAATGGATTACGTGAGCATCCTACGTCATTTCTTCCCGGATACGCTGGTGGCAAGTTTTCGGTAAAATCAAGATCACTATGAAATTCCAATTACTGACATCAATATTTGCAGTTGGCTTGGTGTTCCTTTCTGGGTGCAGTTCTGCAGAGAAGGCGGCGAATTCAGCTGCAGACCAAGCTGAGAAAATAGCGGACAAAGTTGAGAAAGCAGCTGACAAGATGGAGAAAGCTGTGGACAGAGTTGAGAAAGCTGCAGACAAAGCAGGACAGATGGCAGACAAGGCTGTGGACAAGGCGGGCCAAATGGCGGATAAAGCTGGGCAGATGGCAGATCGGGCTGCCGACAAGGCAGGTCAGTTAGCCGACAAAGCGGCGGACAAAGCTGCTGCCGGGGCTCAAGCCGCAAAGGCTATTGGGGACAAGGTGGAAGGGAAAGTGAAGTCTGCTGCCGATGCTGCCAGCCAGAAAGTGAAAGATGCAGCAGCGCACTAGATCTGACCGCAAGTAAACGCACTGATGAAAGAAACTGCAACTGAACAATCGACTGATCTGGTGGAAATTGCGGTACTGGATGATGATCCTGATTTCCGCGCCTATATTGAAGATGTCTTGACGTCAGAAGGTGGCTACAAGGTCTACTCGTTTGCTCATCCGGATGATTTGTTCTTGCACAATGAACAGCGTCTACCTGACATTGTTTTGCTTGACATGAACATGGGTGAATTCCGCGGAGACAAGGTACTGGAGCAGTTGTTTGCCCGTTGGCCGGGACTATGCGTGATTATCGTCACCGGATATCCCTCGCTTGAAGATATGCGAGCTACTTTCAAAATGAAGGTGTTCGACTATTTGGCCAAACCGTTTTCGCTGGCACAACTGCGCACTACTTTGAACAACGCTATCACAGCGTTTGGTTTAGGGAAGGCTGCACAGGACAGACTTCGGGAACGCTTAGGACATCGCATCAAGATGTTGCGTGTGGAGAAAGATTGGTCGCTGAAAGACGTTGCCGCGTTCACCAAACTGAGTGTTTCTCAGATCAGTTCTATTGAACGCGGGGCGCACTTGCCCAGTATGGAAAGTATGTTAGCTATTTGTAAGGCTTTCGATCGGAAGCCAAGCGAGCTGTTGGCATCCATCGATTTTTGAGAGACGGTGAAATTAGGCAACCATGGTTGGCCAAAACGAACTTTCGTTTGCATTCTGCCCATCACCGTTTTGCCGGCGGCCTTCCACTTCCAAAGACCGGATCAGATTGTCGAGCGCCTGTCGTCGATGATACAAAAACTGCAATTTCTGTTCCACGGTTTTTCCTTCCAGCGCGCGATCAAACGGATCTTTCAAGGTCATTCTTTAGTTATATGTGTACTGGTAGATTAAGGCAATTACCTTAACTGAAGGATTGTCGCTAACTATTAAGTGGGTGTTAAGATTTACACCCCTCTGCGGAAGACCATATGTTAGACTGAAATCTCCTTCATTCCATGGACTTTTTACAAGGTCTCAACCCCCAACAAAGGGAAGCGGCAGCACACGTTCAGGGCCCGCTTCTAATCCTAGCCGGTGCCGGAAGTGGCAAAACCCGGGTAATCACTCATCGTATGGGTCATTTGATCCAGAGCCAAGGTGTGACACCGCAATCGATTCTTGCTGTGACGTTCACGAACAAGGCGTCAGAGGAGATGCGGAGCCGTGTGGCAAAGATTCTGGGCGAGTCGAATCCTCAGAGACTGCCGAGGGTTTCCACCTTTCATTCCTTCTCCGTTAGAATGTTGCGGCGGGACGGCGACCGGCTGGCCGACATCAGGCCGAATTTCACTCGCACCTTCAATATCTATGACGATGACGATCAGTTGTCTTTGATTCGTTCCATTTTCAAAGGCATTGGCCTGGACGAAACGTTCATGAAGTATCGGGCTGCGCTATCGCGGATCAGTCATGCCAAGAATTCGCAAACCACGCCGCAAGATTGGTACAAGCAGGCTAGCGATCCCAAGATGCAGCGTTTGGCCGTGGTTTACGAGCAATACGAGTCGCGGCTGCGGCAAGCGAACGCGCTGGATTTTGACGATCTATTGAACGAAGCTGTGCGGTTACTGCGCCATGATGAAGCTTTGCGCAACACCTATAACCGGATGATTCAATATCTGATGATTGATGAATATCAGGATACGAATCGAAGCCAATATGAAATGATGAGGTTGTTGACCACCAGCCATCAGAATCTGGTTGTGGTGGGGGACGAAGATCAATCGATTTACGGGTGGCGCGGGGCGGACATCCGCAACATTCTGGATTTTGAAAACGATTACCACGGTGCGAAAGTAATTCGGTTGGAGCAAAATTACCGGTCCACTCAAAACATTCTGGAAGCAGCTACGGCGGTGGTGGAAAACAATACCCAACGCAAAGGCAAGAAACTTTGGACGGATGAAGGCAAGGGCGAGAAGATCACCATTTATGAATCGTTGGACGGTGAGAACGAGGCACTGTACATTGCCGATGCCATTGAAAAAATTCTCTATCAGCAGCCGAAGTGGCGAGTTGCGATTCTTTACCGGACCAACTCGCAGTCCCGTCAAATTGAAGAGGCGTTGCGCCGATACAATCGCAAATACATTGTTGTTGGCGGCATCAGTTTCTATCAGCGGGCGGAAGTAAAAGACATACTTTCCTATTTGAAAGCGGCATCTACGCCGGATGACACAGTTTCCTTACAGCGGATTGTGAACACGCCTGCTCGTGGCATTGGCAAGACCACCATGGAGCAAGTGGAAAAGTATGCGTTGGAGCAGGGTATCAGTGTTTGGAAGTCGATCCGGAAACTGATCGACGACCGCCAGTTGGGGCCGCGCGCAGAAGCTTCGCTTGGGTCCTTTACGAAAATGCTGCAGGAACTGCATGAGCTGGTGCCGACGACTCCGCTGGACCGATTGCTTGCGACGATTTTAGATCGTTCCGGTTACACGAAGATGCTGGATGCGGAGCGGACTCCAGAATCGGAAACCCGTAAAGAAAACTTGAATGAATTGCTGAATGCAGCTGCAGAAGCAACCGAGCGTGGGGAAACCATTTCAGACTTTCTGGATCATGCGGCATTGGTTGCGCAGGCAGATGGGATTGATGAGGCGGCGCAGGTTAGCTTATTGACGATGCACAACGCCAAGGGTTTGGAATTTCCAGCTGTGTTCATTGCCGGACTGGAAGAGGGGTTGTTTCCTCATAACCGATCGTTGCAAGATGATTCGCAAATGGAAGAGGAGCGTCGGCTATGCTATGTGGGGCTTACCCGCGCTGAGAAAAAGTTGTCTTTGAGTTGGGCCAGATACCGGCGCAAGTTTGGTGGGGGGCCCAGTGAGCCAACAATTCCTTCGCGGTTTTTGAATGAACTGCCGAAGACATTAGTGACCCATTTGGGTGCGGGTTCAGACAAACAGTTCGATGGACTGGATTTGACGGCTGAGCGTTCTGAAGTTCGCGAAACTGTGCGCAAGCCTCAGTACACGGGTAAGACCTACAACTCCTTGGATAACATTAATCAGTTTTTTGCTGAGCGGGGAATCACGCCTAAACAGTGGCCTCCGTCGCAGCCTAGGCCTGAGAGTGCCAGGGAACCTGTTGCCGCTAAGGCCTCGCCCACTGCACTGCCACAACCTATCCCAAGGCCCGTGGTCGCTACGCCACCTCCGGTTCCAAGGCAACAATCAATGTTTGCGGACATGGAAGAGCCGGTACGGATTCCGAAGCCTGCTGCAACGAAACCTGTAATAGCACCCGCAAGACCTCCGCTCGCTCGTGCAGAAAGTCAGCGGCCACCGTGGGAAGCGCCGAACTTGCCGAATGCGAGTGTTCCCCAAGCCCAAACATTTCAGCGGCCAGTTGTGCGGCCTGCTGCACCTACGGTGTCAAACACTGGTGTTTCAAATCTTGGTTCGGCGCAATATGCTGCCCGCCAGGCGAGCGCGCCAAGAAAGAGTTCGATTGTTGGAAAGTCGGTCAGACACGCCAAATATGGCTCGGGCGTAGTACTGAGGCAAGAAGGGGACGGGGAAGATGCTAAACTTACTATAAGCTTCCCTGGTTTCGGACTGAAGAAGCTAGTAGCCAAATTTGCTGGGATAAAGATTGACGGATGAATACTAAGAACGTTACAGATACATTAGAACGCAAGAAGCTAAAGCGCGCCGCACGTAAGAAGTGTGCGCCAAAGGCTAAGCGTGCCACCGGCGTTGCACGCGGATCGATGAAGAAGAAAGTGAAGATTATTTCCAAGGGCCAGCGAAAACGCTAATTGGCGTGAACTCCCTTTTCCGCACCAAATCCATCGACGCTCTGCTTGCAAGTTCGCAGCATGCGGAGCGTCGATTGGAAAAAACACTCGGTGTTTGGAGCCTGACAGCATTAGGCATTGGCGCGGTAATTGGCTCGGGCATTTTTACACTCACAGGAACAGCGGCGGTTGGCGAAGTTGGACGCCCCGGTGCTGGTCCTGCTATTGCTATTTCCTTTCTGTTAGTCGCTTTCGCTTGTAGCTTCGCAGCCTTGTGCTACGCGGAACTGGCGTCTATGATTCCTATAGCTGGAAGCGCCTATACCTACACCTACGCAACCCTTGGGGAATTGATTGCCTGGATCATTGGCTGGGATTTGATTCTTGAATATGCCGTTTCGAACATGGCAGTTGCAGTAGGATTTTCCGCCTACTTCAATGCAATTCTAGATGCGCTATTTGGAGTCCACCTGCCTGTTTGGTTGTCAACGCCGCCATGGGTAGGAGGGAAAGCTACAGGAGCCATCTTCAATCTTCCAGCTCTGCTGATCCTGCTGTTGCTGAGTTGGGTGCTGGTTCGTGGAGCGCGCGAGAGTTCCGGCGCGAATGGCTTAATGGTGGCTATCAAGCTGGGGGCGATTCTGGCATTCATCTTCGGCGCAGCCAGTGCGGTGAAAGTGGAGAACTGGCATCCGTTTGCACCCAACGGATTTAGCGGAATCATGTCTGGTGCCGCGATAGTTTTTTTCACCTACATTGGGTTCGATTCTGTTTCCACAGCCGCGGAAGAGTGCAAGAATCCAAAGCGGGACATGCCGATTGGAATTCTTCTTACCTTGTTCATTTGCTCGGCACTTTATGCTTCTGTGGCGTTAGTGCTTACGGGTATTGTGGATTGGCACACGCTGAATAATGCAGCCCCAGTAGCAACGGCACTAAAGCAAATTGGCTATACGCATTTGAATATTGCTGTCAGTGCTGGAGCTATCGTGGGTATGCTGAGTTCGCTACTGGTGTTCCAATACGGGCAAGCACGTGTCTGGTTCGCAATGTCGCGTGACCGGCTGCTGCCCGATTGTTTTTCCAAGGTTCACCCAAAATACAAAACGCCGCATGTTTCCACCTGGGTTGCCGGACTGGTGGTGGGAATTCCGGCGGGCTTGTTGGATATTGGTACCCTAGCTGATCTGTCGAACATCGGGACACTGTTTGCATTCGTCCTGACGTCGATCGGCGTGATTGTAATGCGCCGCACTCAGCCAGACAGGCCACGAGCATTTAGAGTACCTTGGGTTCCACTGCTTCCGTTGATCAGTACGTTTTGCTGTTTGTCGCTGATGTTGAGCCTGCCGGCGGAAACCTGGATCCGGTTTTTTGTGTGGCTTCTGATCGGGTTGGTAATCTACTTCCTTTACGGCCGCAAGCGGACAGATGCGGCCGGCGGCTTCAACTGAAGCAAGAAAGCCCTAACGGTCGAAGAACCACTTTTCCGGTTTTGCCTGCATCGAATCAATTTTGAGTTGGCCCAATTCAGCAAGCACTGACTCGTCGCAATACCAGCATTTTAGAACGACACTTCGATCGCTGAGCCATTGCGGGAAAATATCAATTGGTCCTTCAAGCCAGACCTTGGATTCACCACCGGCAAGCCATTTTGGCAAGAAAGATGCCCGTTGGAGGCTTACAAATGTCTGATCGCGGGTTGATCCGCATCCATATTCGCCGACGCGCAATACATATTTGCGGTCAGGTGAAGAAAGTTCGGCTCGTGCATTTTCGGAACAAGGGCTATAGCCCGACATCATAATAACAGAGCCTAACATTGGCACGCCCATTGCAAAAACAACGTTTCGCACAGCAGTTTGCCAGCGGTTTAGATTCGCCATGGTTCATCCTTTTCGTCAAAGAATTTAGTCAACAGCTAATCATCCGGGCTTTCATTTCGCCCCCTATTGCGTAGGGAAAGTTGGAGATTAAGGAAACTACTATGCAACGGAAGGGCCATTCGTATGAGATTTGGTAACTGCTACAAAAGATTGAATCAATCTCATTTGCGGGTATGCAATTTTTACACAATCCGGTTGCTGGGGTGAAGAAGTTACCTGATTAAGTCATCGTTAAATCGGGATTTTTTGAGGCGGTGGCTGAATATGTTGTCGCTGCCTCGGTAGAAATAGGAAAGCCCTGACCTTGCGGACAGGGCTTTCCTCTATTGGTAACCGACCAGCTTCTAGAATTGATTCCAGAGGTACTGATTATAGACTTCGTGATGATATTGCACTTCCTGAGGTTTCACGACTGTGCCTAGCAAGCGGGCGCAACGGTCAGCAGAAGCCTGCTTCAATTCAGCATATCTTCCCTTTACGTCTTCACCCAACAACTTCGTGGTCCATTCGGCGGCCGTGAAATTGTTCAAGGCAGTGTAGATGTTGTCAGGCAAGTAACGGTCGGCACTGCGAAGGTTCTTGATCTTCGAAGTCTCGCCATCGAGGCCCGTCTTGAACACTGAGTAGAGCACCATATACGGATTGGCATCAGGCCCAACCGAACGGACTTCCACGCGGGAGCTCTTTTCGTTCCCAATCGGAACACGAACCATGGAACCACGATCCACAGCCGAAGCCTTAATTTGGTTCGGCGCTTCAAAGTGAGGATCCAGGCGACGGTAGGAGTTAACGCTGGCGTTCAGCATTAGGCAAATGTCGTTGCCATGAGTGAGAATACGGTCAATGAATTGCCAGCCGAACTTGCTAAGCTTTTCCTCGCCCTTGGGATCCCACATCATGTTCTTGCCGTTCTTCATCACGGAGACATTGGTGTGCATGCCATTCCCGTTGACACCGACCACTGGCTTCGGAAGGAAGCTGGCGGTGAGGCCCATGGTTGTTGCCACCTGACGGCAGATTAGCTTGTACAGCTGGATTTGGTCAGCAGCGGCGACCACTTCGCCATAGGAATAATTGATCTCAAACTGCGAGGGAGCGACTTCAGGATGATCTTTTTCATTCTCGAAGCCCATGGCGCGCTGTACTTCGGCTGACTTATCGATGAACGTACGAAGGGGGTCACCAGGAAGCGAATGATAATAGCCACCGGTATTCACGTATTCAAACTTTCCGGTTTCGTTGTAGCAACGCTCGGCGTCCTTACCCTTGAACAGGAAGCCTTCAATTTCATTGGCGGCATTCAGGGTATACCCTTCTTTCTTGTGAAGTCCATTGGCGTAGGCCTTCAGCACACCACGGATGTCAGCACCATAAGGAGAGCCGTCTTTATCAATCACTTCGCCGAAAACAAGCACTTTGCCCGATCCGAAAATATCGGAAGGAGCCCAGTAGAAAGCGCTCCAATCCATGCCCAGGCGCAGATCGCTTTCACGCTGCGCTGTAAAGCCGCGGATAGAAGAGCCGTCAAAAGTGAGATTGTCCCAACTCTTAACCAGAAACTTCTTGTCGTAATCGAGCATGTGCATGCGGCCTTCCAGGTCGCTGAACATCACGGTTACAGCCTTAATGCGCTTTTCGTCCGTAAGGTACTTAAGCCGCTCTTCTTGAATCTTGCCAGGATTAACACGGTTTTTCCGTTGTTCTTTGGCATTCAAGTTCAGTTCTTCCAGCTCCTCGTAGGGGAGCGATAAAAAGTTTTGCAGTTCGTTCGACATCAATCTCCTCAGGGTGATTCGTAGGGATTAGACTCTCAAATTAAGCGGATGGAAAGCGAGAATTTGAAGGCGGGATTACCCCTACAGCAAACTATTCGCCCTGCGCGAACCCAAGCCAGTGTTGGGCTTCCGAAACCGCTGAAATTAAATTATACACGGGAGGAGGGGACTTGCTGGCCTCTTATATGAATGTATTATTTTATGGGCCCCATTTCCAGGAGTGATAGATGGACTTCAACGAATCGCCCGGCGTAGATGAACGGTTAGCGCAAAGGCGGCCAGATAGGCTAGCGCGAACGGAAAAAGCAGCAGGCGCCCGATGGTTGCCACCGCACCTTCCCCCGCCAATCCCAAACGGAAAAGAGTGAAATGACGGATTACAGACCAATGCCCACGGTCCAGCCAGAAGTAATCGCCATTTTCGTTGAGTACGAAAATCTTGGACGGAAGACCCAAAGCCAGGAACCATTTCCACTTCAGCATGATCGGTTCGCCGGAACAGAGAATGCCGGCAACATCGTAATTTTGTTGGCGCAATTGACGGAGGAGTTCAGTGCGTCCTTTGGGGCCTGGGAAATCTGTGACGCGCCAGACCCGTGCCCCTGGCTTTAGCGCCGCTGGCGTCCCGGCGTAGCAGGTGACTAGGTCTATCTTCAACGATTTGCCGTAAATTTCGTAGAGGCCGGGGAGCAGGTCTTCCACCAAATCTCGCGAACCGCTTTCGATGATAAGGACATGTTGAAAAGACGGGACGTGGTTGGAAAGCCAATATCGCAATAGAATCTAAGTATACTATTCTCGATTTCGATCTAGCACCAGTGTCATGATAAGCGCATAGGCATGATTGTAGGTCTCGGAATGAAAAAACAGTGGCATGACTACCAAATTTCATGATATATTAGGAATCATGCCAAGCGCAGCTGTAATCCAAATCAAACGATCCGAGGTAACCGAAGAGGTTCGAGCCCTTGCGGCGCTGACAGGAGTGTCGATCACAGATGCGATCGGCATGGCTGTCAAACGCCAATTGGAAATCGAGCGCGCAAAGGCTGATCTTAAATTAGCCAAACGCAGAAAAGAAGTGAGCAAACTGCTTAGTGAAATCAGACGACTGCCGGTGGTGGGACCTAGGCTTACAGATGAGGATCTATACGACGAAAGTGGATTGCCAAAGTGAATCTTGCCGTGGATGCCTCGGCTCTACTTGCGATCCTCTTGGATGAACCAGAAGCCGAGCAGTATCAGGAAAAATTGCTCAGCGCGACTAATTTGTGGATATCGCCAGTCAACTGGTGGGAAGTGCAAGTAATCATGCAAGGGCACCATGGCGCGGTGGGGGCTACCAAATCGTCCAATTGGATGGACCGCATCGGCATTGTAGTCGTTCCTGTGACGCTGGTAGAAACTCAAATTGCCTTTTCTGCCTTCGCGAAATATCGTGGCCGACCGGCCCGGTTGAACATGGGGGATTGTTTTGCTTACGCTTTGGCGCAATCGAAAAAAGTCCCACTGCTCTTTAAGGGGAACGATTTCAAACAAACCGATGTGCGGTCTGCGTAATCCTCAGCGTCCCTTTTTCTTAGCTGCTGCCGCACCTGGCCTGGGTTTTGCTTCATTCAGTACTGGCGGTGCGAAGTCGTAGTCGGTAATCTGCTTTTCCTGCATGGCTGCCATCAGTGTTAATTGCGCGTCTTTGTATTCAGCCTTACCCGCCACGTTGTTCAATTCGCCCGGATCAACATCAAGATCATAAAATTCCAAAACTGGTCGAGGACGTTGGAAGTAGGCACGTTCATGCTCTGCCTTCAAAGTGCCTGCCTTGTGTGCTGCCACCATCTGTTGCCAGCCTGGATCCTGGGCGCTATCAACTGGCCAGTATTCCATTTGAGGCGTCAAATTGTAGATCAACTTATAGCGGCTATTGCGTACCGATCGGGAAAGGTCGAACGTTGAAGCCTTGGTTTCAGGACCAAATTCAGCGTTGCCATGGTGCAGCCTAGCGCTGAAGACATAGTCCCGAGCCTGGTATTTTCCCCCAATTAACAAATGATAGAAACTACGACCGGAAATCCCCTGAGGTAATTCGGCACCACCGGCATCCATGAAAGTTGCGCCCAAATCTTCGCCAGAAATCAAGGTCTTTGTCACCCCAGGCTTAATGTGTCCCGGCCAGCGGGCAATGAGTGGCACGTTCAATCCTGGATCGTAAAGGGATCCCTTGCCATGCGGGAATGCCATGCCGTTGTCACCCATGAAAATAACCAAGGTATTGGCCTCTTGGTTTGCTTTGCGAAGCACAGCCATTGCGTCACCAAAGGAGCGGTCTGCCCGCTCCACTTCGGCGCAGTATCGTGCCAGATCCTCACGTATACCCGGTAAATCAGGCAAGTGTACAGGAACTTTCACTTTCGCCGGATCCACTTTCCCGGCATCGCCTTCCCATGGGTGATGCGGATCGTTGTAGTTAATCCAAAAGAACCAGGGACGGCCTGCAGGAACTTGCCCCAGAAATTCTTCAAATAACTGCGGGGTTGGTCCTTGCGAGGAAATGTTCATGAAATCCACACGGGATTTCCAGGAGCGCATCTGATTGCGTTCGTAGGCTTGCTCGGTGGTTGGAGATGGATTGATCACTCCGTCAAGATGAAAGTAGCGTCCACAAACGCCTGTATAGTAGCCCTTGGTTCGCAATACTTCCGGTGCAGTGACGACGTCTTTGGGCAATGGCGAACTGAATCGGCCCATGCGTGCCGCAACTGGAGAGCGTCCCGTCATGATTGCTGTTCTGGAAGGGACACATTGCGGCGCTGCCGTAAAGGCGCGGTCGAAACGCATGCCTTCCCGGGCGAACTGATCGATGTTGGGAGTAGACATCCAGGTGGCACCGTAAGCTCCCAGATATGCGGCAGTATGATCGTCAGAAAGGACGAACAAAATGTTTGGAGGCTTTGGGGTTTGTGCTTGCAACGCGATTGGGGCGGCGGCAAGGGTCTTCAAAATGTTTCTGCGGCTGGTGGTCACGCTCTGCATTATATCTCGCCAGCCCCACTATACTTAGAAAGATTTGTCACGCGATGAAATATTGCTGAAGGTTCGTGAAAGGATCACGAGCTTTGCGGCATCCCGTTATAGGCGGGATCTGTCGGAAGACCTGGCGCAGGAGGTTTTCGTGGTTCTTGAGGAAAAGTACCGCCATGTTACCACTGCCGAGGAAATCCTTCCGCTGGCCTTTGAAATCATGCGTTTTAAGCTGATGGGGTGGCGCAATCGAGACGCTCGGCGAGGAGAGAATACGCAACGGGATGTTACAGAACTCGATTTAGCGGATGTTGCTGAGGGGCAAGACGTTTTGATTGACAGGCAAAAACGGCTGGAGCGACTCACCAACGCTCTGCAAGGCATGGGTGAGCGCTGCCGGAATATTTTCCGTTGGAAACTGGAAGGGAAGGGATTTCCGGAAATCCAGAAGCTTTTAGGCGCGGACAACATCAATACTGTGTATACGTGGGATGCACGGTGCCGTAAGGAACTGCAGGCGAAGATGGCGGATCAGGAAAAAGGAGGCGTTAAATGAAGTTCGATAAACAACAGTTGGAACGATTGACGGCTCTTTATTCCACTGGTCAATTGTCTGAAGTGGAACGAAAACAGCTACTTGCTGCTGCGCTAGAGGATCAGGAATTGTTCGATACCTTGGCGCATGAAGATACCGTCCGCGATGCCCTTATCTTACCTGGTGCCCGCGAACGGGTTTTAGAAGAATTGCGGCCTAAGAGAAGTCGATGGTTTGCGTGGGCTGGCGGACTGGCTGTGGCCGCTGCAACTGCCGTTATCTTCATGGTGGTTCGGACGCAGCCGGTTACGGTCAAGGCACCGCCATTGATTGCAGAAAACAAGGTTGATCACAGTGTCGCCGTCAAAGAAAAGGAAGCGGCACCTATGGTGGCCGATATCAACCAACCGGCGCGCGTCACCTCCGCTCCGAAAATTCAAGAAGCACCAAAGGTGGTTGCGCTTTCACCACCTGCAAGGGAAGCTCATCCAACTTCGCCTCCTCCCCCCTCTGTACCAATGGAAATAGCCAAAGAATCGGCAGTCCTGCAGGAAAAGACGGATGGCACTGCGCGAACCGATTTACGTGCAGTAGCCTCCAATGCTCCCGCAGTGGCGGCTGGAGTCAGGGCAGCGGAACAACCGCGCGTTAACTTTCAGGCTGCAATGCCTGCTGCTAAAAAAGCCAGTGCCCCGGCCGCTTATACGATCTTGCGTAGAGATGGCGAAGGCATTTTTGTTCCCGTACCCTCGGGTGAAATGTTAAAGTTTGGTGATTCCGTTCGCATTTCAATTAAGGCACCTCTATCGGGCCGCATGATTGTGGATAGTGGCAGTTCCTCGTTTCAGGAAACCAAGGCCGGGGAGATCTACGTGATCCCTACGACCGGTGAGATTGTTCTGAATAAACCTGCAGGGGAATCACTGGTAAGAGTAAGTTTCATGCCTTCAGACCTTGCAGTAGAAGGAAGAGCGGTTTCCACGAGGTTCCGCGATGCAAGTACACCAGCCGCTTCTGCACCTGCCAACTCAGTTTCCATGCCTGTGGCTCTTGAAATCAAACTTACCTACAAATAAAAGTTGCTTGAAGTGAAAGGATTATTCTTTCGATGAAATGTCCATTACGAAGGAGATTCACATGATCAAATTTATAACGGCACTCTTCGCTTCAATGCTGGTGTTTGCCGAACCTGGATCGCTGGTACGGGTGGACAAGGGCGGGGAACAGGCTATCTGTCCACTGAAGCACACGGACGTCAAAGCTGAAATCAGTGGAACCATGGCCCGAGTTCGGGTGACGCAGGAATTCCAAAACCCCACATCAGAAACAATTGAAGCAATCTACGTTTTCCCGCTGCCGCACCGCGCGGCGGTAAATTCGATGAACATCAAAGTCGGGAATCGCACTATTAAAGGTACGGTTCAGACGCGCGAGCAGGCTCGTCTGATGTATGAGAACGCAAAGCAAAGTGGAAGAATGGCTGGCCTGCTAGATCAGGAGCGGCCCAACATTTTTATGCAATCGGTGGCCAATATCACTCCTGGTGCAAGCGTCAAGGTGGAGATTCAATACATTGAACAATTGCCCTATGATTCGGGCAGCTATGAGTTCGTATTTCCGATGGTTGTGGGTCCAAGATACGGTGGAGTAAATCCTAACGTTGCTGCAAAAGGAACTCGGGCTGGACATGATATTTCCGTAGCCGTTCATCTTAACGCCGGCATGCCAATTCAATCGCTGGATTCAAACACGCACGAAATTGAAGTTGGAAAAAAGTCGGGCACAGTTGTCGATTTGCAATTGCGCGGCAAGAATGAAATTCCTAACAAGGATTTCCGACTGGTCTGGTCTACTGCCGGGAAAACCATTGGCGATTCCTTATTAACTCATCGCACTGGTGAAACAGGCTATTTCAATTTGGTGCTGCAACCACCTGCGCGTGTAATGGCAAATGAGATCACTCCCCGGGAACTAGTGTTTGTTTTGGATACTTCCGGATCCATGAATGGCTTTCCCATTGAGAAAGCCAAGGAATCCATGCGGCACGCTTTGGATACGTTGAATCCTGGCGATACTTTCAATTTGATTACCTTTGCGGGAGACACCCGAATCCTATTTTCTAAGCCAGTTGCCGCCACGTCCCAAAATATTGCTGAGGCCAAACGGTTCATTAATGGTTACTACGGTAGCGGTGGCACCGAGATGATGAAAGCCATTCGAGCCGCCCTTGATGGCGCACCCAGCGAAGGACCCATGCGCGTGGTTTGCTTCATGACTGACGGCTATGTTGGCAACGAAGCTGAAATTTTGGCCGAGATTGATCGCCACCCCAACGCTCGAATTTTTTCCTTTGGCATTGGTTCGTCTGTGAATCGGTTCCTGTTGGACAAGATGGCTGAACACGGTCGCGGTGAAGTGGAGTACGTCAACCTAAGTGATGACGGCGCATTGGCAGCCAAGCGATTCGCCCAACGGGTGCATGATCCATTGTTGACAGGAATAAAAATTGAGTGGAATGGGCTACCAGTGAAAGACGTGGAGCCGATGCGCGTGCTGGATCTGTTTAGTGCCAAGCCAGTTGTGTTGGCGGGCAGGTATACTCGGGGCGCTAGCGGCCAGTTGAGGATCACTGGGAAGATGGCTGGAAAGAATTTTGAGCGTCTGGTGCCAGTCAATTTTCCTGAGCGTCAAAGTGAAAACAGTGCGGTGGCAATGCTATGGGCTGGTCGGAGGATTGACTCTTTGGAAGCTGGTGGTGCTTCCGCCAATCGGAATGCAATCACGAATTTGGGGATTGAGTTTCAACTCATGACGGCGTTCACTTCCTTTGTAGCGGTGGAGGACAGAATCGTGAATGAGGGCGGCCGATCACGAACAATTCAGGTACCGGTGGAATTACCGGAAGGGACGCGCCATGATGGCTTCGGAATAGAATTACGCACAGTAAATACCGCAAATTCTCCACTTGCAACGGCTCCATTCATAGGCGGACGAATGCGGGATTTGGCTGAACGTGGAGTCATGCGGCAACCACCACTATCGCTACCTCCTGCAAAGGAAGCCAACAAAGCCGCAAAGAAGATGACTGATGACTTGAGTGCGATTGCTGCAAGCGGTGGAACCGGCAAAGTTGAAATCCGCCTGTTTCTTTCCGACACAAGCGAACAATCGATGGCTGAGCTTCGTAAGTTGGGTTTCGAGATCATCACAAGGCCCGGTCAAGCGAAGTTGTTCGTCGGCCGCATTGCTGCTGACAAGCTAAATCAATTGGCAGCGTTATCCTTCGTCCAGCATGTTACGGCGCGCTAGCTAGAACGGCAATAAATTAACGATAAGGCTGGTCCTCCTTGCGGAGACCAGCCTTTTCGCTTTCTGATTCCCAAACGTGCTTCCACCTTTGGTATATATAGACAGATCTCCCGTGCTTGATTGTCTGGCCGGGTGAACCACACTGAATAAGGATGGTATCCGCTTGAGTTCCCAAAAGGATAAAGAAAAGCAAACGAAAGCAGCGGTATCGCGCCGAGGCTTTTTAGGCGGGGCTGGTGTTGGCGGGGGCATTTTGGCCACCACCATTGGCGCGCAAGAAGCGGTTGCACAAGCCGCAGCAAAAGTGATGGGGCCAACCGAGGTAGCCATCACGTTGAACATCAATGGCGCAGCAACTAAATTGGCGGTTGAGCCGCGTGTTACGTTGCTGGATGCACTTCGCAACAAATTGGATTTGACCGGCGCTAAGCGAGTTTGCGACAGGGGCACCTGCGGCGCTTGCACTGTCATGGTGAACGGGAAGACAGTTTATGGTTGTTCTGTTCTGGCAATCGATGCTGTTGGCAAACAGATCACAACCATTGAAAGTCTGGGGGGTCCAGGTAAACTGCACCCCGTGTCGGCTGCGTTTATCAAACACGACGCTCAACAATGTGGTTATTGCACTCCTGGATTTGTAATGGCGGCGAAAGGGTTTCTGGATCGCAATCCTAACCCGACGCGCGAGCAAGTCCAAAAGGGCTTAAGCGGCAATATCTGCCGTTGTGGAACATACGTTGGAATGCGCGATGCTGTCCTCGAAGCATCAAGGAGCATGAAGAATGCCTGAATATAGTTGGCCACCAATGAACAAGCGCGCGGTGATGGGGAAACCTTTCGACCGCCTGGACGGAGCTGTAAAAGCCAGCGGCCGCGCCAAATATTCATCAGATTTGAACAAGCCTGGGCAATTGTTTGGAGTCTTTCTCCACAGCCCTCACGCCCATGCCAAGGTGAAGAGTATTGACCTTTCTGCAGCAAAGGCAATGGAAGGGGTCACGGCGGTGCGAGCAATCGCAAACCCCGGTGATGAATTGCAATGGGCCGGACAGGAAATAGCGGTTGTCAGCGCCATTCGCGAAGAAATCGCCAACGACGCGATTCGCGCGATCAAGGTTGAGTACGAGGTTTTACCACACGTTGTGCGCGAAGACCTTTTGGCAAAAGTCGGGTCTCGTGCCAAGGCTGCCGGGGAACAGGTTACCGGTGATCCGGACAGAGCCTTCAAGGATGCCGATGCAGTATCCGAAGGCGAGTATGGTTGCCCGGTAATCACTCACTGTTGTCTTGAACCGCACGGCAATGTTGTCCAATGGCAGGGCGAGACAATTAATTTATGGCCCTCAACCCAAGCCGTCTCCACAATTGGTGGCGATTTGGCGAAGCAGATGCAACTGCCCGCAACCAACATTAAAGTTCAGATGGACCATGTTGGCGGTGGCTTTGGTTCCAAGTTCCCTTCGGACCGTTGGGGTTCGGAAGGTGCGCATTTATCAAAAGCCAGTGGCGGGCGTCCAGTGAAGATTTATCTGGATCGCGAAAATGAGTTGACTATTGCCGGTGTCCGTCCAAGTGCATATGCCAAGATCAAAGTCGGCGCATCGAAGGAT
Organism: Bryobacterales bacterium; assembly: GCA_043755435.1. Classification (GTDB taxonomy): domain Bacteria; phylum Acidobacteriota; class Terriglobia; order Bryobacterales; family Bryobacteraceae; genus JANXSF01. The sequence continues at coordinate 38,524 of JAYUSZ010000108.1, forward strand.
GGAACGATTACGGCCTGGCAGTCGGAATCCTGGGCATCCGGTGGTTTGGGTGGCGGAGGTATGCCCCCTATTCCTTATGTGTTCACGAAAGTTGCAAACTTCCGCTTGAATCACACGGCAGTTTCTTTGAACGCAGGACCTGCCCGCGCATGGCGAGCTCCAAATCATCCTCAAGCAAGCTTCTTAACTTGCTCTGCGCTGGAGGATTTGTCGGCGAAGTTGAACATGGATCCTTGGGATCTGTTCC
>JAYUSZ010000109.1:0-13684 GCA_043755435.1 Bryobacterales bacterium
ATGTTTGACAAGGGCTTACTTCTGTACTTGCCCGAAAATCGCCCCACAACCACTAGCCCAGCGAAGTTCCATCAATACCATCCCTCGATCTCGGAAGACTCCTATCCGTAGCCTACCTTATAGGATCTTCACCCACCGTCGAGAATCAATATGACCATCACCCACTCTAAGGATATGACCGATCTCAAAGAAAAATCCAAAGCCCTCAGCGTCACCCTAAGTCAAATCGAAAAGAACTTCGGCAAAGGCTCCGTAATCCGGCTTGGTTCCCGCGACTCCCTCATTCCAGTGGCCGTCATCCCCACTGGCTCCATCTCCCTGGACGTTGCACTAGGTGTTGGCGGATTGCCTCGCGGGCGAATTATTGAGATCTTTGGACCTGAATCCTCCGGTAAAACTACCGTCGCACTAACGGTGATCGCCCAAGCACAGAAGCGCGGTGGGACAGCTGCTTTTATTGACGTGGAACATGCTTTGGACCCGATCTATGCTGGCCGGTTAGGCGTGGACACCGACAACTTGCTGGTGGCCCAACCGGACCATGCCGAACAGGCCCTCGAAATCTCACATAACTTGATCGCCTCCGGTGCGATTGACGTTCTGGTGGTAGATTCCGTCGCGGCACTGGTTCCCAAATCCGAACTGGAAGGCGAAATGGGTGACTCCTCAATTGGCGTGCAAGCGCGGCTGATGTCGCAGGCGATGCGCAAGCTAACCGGCGTTTGTTCCAGAACCAACACCTGCCTGATATTCATCAACCAGATTCGCGAAAAAATTGGCGTGATGTTCGGAAGCCCGGAGACCACTTCCGGTGGGCGTGCGTTGAAGTTCTTCTCCAGCGTCAGACTGGACATCCGCCGTTTAGCTGCCATTAAGGAAGGGGAAACTGTGATTGGCAACCGGACGAAAATCAAAGTTGTTAAGAACAAGGTTGCGCCGCCATTCCGGGAAGTCGAAGTAGACATTCTTTATGGCTTGGGGATTTCCCGGGAAGGGGACCTTTTGGATCTGGGCGTGACCCAGGGCTTGGTTGAAAAAAGCGGTTCCTGGTATAGCTATCGTGGAGAACGGATTGGTCAAGGCCGGGAGAATGCTCGTCAATTCTTGCGCGACAACGAAGCACATGTTCTTCGGCTGGATACGGACTTACGAGCAGCAATGAGTTTGCCGCAACCAGTCGCCGAAACGGAGTTCGCTCTGGCCGCCAATACTTAGACCAGACAGTCAAATGCCAAGATAAAACTGGATGCCGTAAGCAATGGGGACACTGGTGTCTGGCACAAGCTATAGTGCTCCCCGTTAAATCATTTGTCCAATACGCGGGTTGCCAGTCTCCCGTTTCCCCATAGTCTCGCCTTTCCGGTGATTCCCAGGCAGAAGTCATCTCACCGCTTTAGTGACGGCTTCACACAGAAATTTCCGGACATGCGGACGCGCCAGGTCAGCGTGCGACGAGAAACGAACATGGCGGATGCGTTTGCCGTCGCCTTGGAGGAGTTTCTTAGGATCGTGCAGTTCCGCTCCCATGTAAAAACCAAGGTTCACGTGCTTCGTATAAATCACGATATGAGCAAAGGCACCCTTCATTCGTCCGGTGAAAGTGTAGTTAAGAGCAATGGCATACTTAACGTCATGAACAAGCTCCGTGGCCTCCGGAGCTTCCTCCATAACCAATTCGCGCAGAGCAATGCTCAAGTCCATTAACCCACGATCGCGAGTTGCCAGGAGTTCCAGCAGCTTTGGTGGTACAGGAGTCATCTGACATATACTATCTCACTGAAACATCGCCATAATTAACCGAGAGTTGCGCAGGCGTGCTTTGCGCGCCTAACCACGAACGCTATGCCACTTTCAGAATCAAATGGCGATTACCGTCAACATTACTTAATTGGCATGATTCGCTGCCCTCGCAGACGGCGGCGACTGGGCAAGAAGCCTGCTGACAGTCGCTGGATGAATCTTGAACAGCCGTGCGGCGTCGACGGGCCGTCTTGTCGCTCTTCGATACGATCTTGCGAATTTCGGCCTGCTGGTGAGGCGTCAGCTTCGGACGACGTCCGCCGGTGTGGTCGCATCGATGGCCTCGGTCAAGCTGCGGAGTCCCGCACCAGATTCCCTTCCATGATCCTAAGCACATCCCGTAGCGCGCGACAGCAGTTCGAGTTTCCAGACCACGAGCACATCATCCTTGCGAAGCTGGTCGAGGTCGGGCAGCCAATGAAGCTAGGGCCGGTCCCAAAGTCCCCGTAAACCTTCTCGCAAAAGATACGCTCGCAGCCAGCCGATTTCAGCGCCCCCATTTGGACGGTGGTGTCCTGGTCCTCCGTAGAAACGCGGACCGTAGCCAATCCGCATTGCACAGATATATCGCCATTCAGGATCATAATGCGATACCTTTTCGCAACGCAAGAACCCAGAAAAAGCATGAGTCGCTAGTTCGTTGCAAAATCGCTCGTTTGCGCAATGGGCATGGCACAGCTTCACTCCTTGCCGCTGGAACCGAGACGGAGACCCGTACCATTTTGCGGATGACTACGCCGTTGCTCAGCAGTCGGAACGATCTCGGCTTCCGGTTGGCGTGATTCGGGAGCGATGCCGGAGGAACGCTCAAAGCTCGCGGTGCTCCGTCTTGCAGTGCCCCTTTACTTCTTCGCAAACAGGGAGTCGAAGTCGTAACTGATTCCGACCTGGGCACGCCAATTAGGCTTGTTGATGAGCTCTGTTCTACTGGAATAGCTGAGGGAGATCGGGTAGCGCACAGTGCTGCCGCTACCGAGGGTGAGACGAATCTGGCCGACGTGGATGTCTCCCTTCTCGGCGAACACGGCTTTAGCACCCGACGGGAAATTGATGAAGCGGATTCCCGGAAGCGGGTTAGAAGGGTCATCAATGTTCAAGGATGCCGCTACGTTCTGTTTCTGAAAATAGTAAGCGGCGCTGAGAGCTGCCGTCCCGATGACCGCGACGTCGCCAAGCGGGCGTTCGATCTGGGCACCGATCTGGGCGTCCCGGAGGAGGCTGGTTTTGGCGATGGCTGACGACTCGGGCGGGCAGTCGAAGATTGTGAAAGCGCCGTTCAGCGTGACCGAGAACTTCTTCCAACTCGGCAGATCGAGAATGCCGCGAAAAGTGGAGGTCGGGCTTTGCGCGAGGGGTCGGTTGTTGGTGTACTCGAAGGTTAGTACGGGCGTGGAGCCCGCGATCTCTATTACTTCGTCTTGGGTAAATCCGAATTTTCGAAGCAGGAGCGCCAGTTCCCCGAGTTCGGCCTGCGTCACGATGGGGTTGCCCTCGGCATCTTTCTCGGCATACAGATCAGTCAAAAGCTTCTCAATCTCGTGCACCACAGTGGCGCTCCGGTTCGTCGAGGCGCTTATGTTTGCAGGAGCAGTCTGCTTCCAATTCCGAAATGCGGCGGAGCCATCCAAACGTTCTCCAATAGCCTCATAACGCGTGGTCAATTGCCGCGCTATCGGCGAGGCTTCGCTTTCGGCGATCTTCTTTGCCCACGCGTCTGCATATTTCTTCGAGGAAACATCTCGCTTGTTCCAGATTTCAACGCGAGTGCCTACCATCGACACCTCGCGCCCTTTGGAATTGAAGGTCGCGGGGACAGCCGCCGGAGGAGGCGTGCTGGAGGCCGGAGGCACAGCAGCGGGCTGCGCGGTAATAATCTGATTATTCCGGCTCGCGTCAAAGGAAACTGCGAACGAAATTCGTCGGAGCCAGCCGAGCACGGACTGATCCACGCAGTAGTCACTTTTGGGCAAGCGGGGATCGCAGTAAGGGAACAGGTCTTTCTTAATCAAGGCCGACGGGAGCCCTGCAAGGTTGCCGCGGAAGGTGATCACCTGGCCGTTGGTGGAATGAGTCAGGGCACCATACTCGGCGGCGAGGGATAGTGTCTTAGCTGCAATACCCTTGGCGACGAGGTCGGTTCCGCCCGCAGATCCGGAACCGGCCCCAGCCTGTTTGTCGAATCGGAGTCCCTCGATACGCTTGATGAGGTCGCCGAAACCTGTGTCAACAGGTTCGGCGAGCGCGGCAAGGCATCCGACGTTGCGTGTCGTGAAGTCTAGGAGATTGCGAATGCCAGATTCGTCAGCTGCTTCCAAGCGCCGGGTAATCGAACGGCAAAGACGGGGATCGGCGGGTTGGGCGTACGTTTGGCATGCGGCCAATGTGACGATGATGTTGATGTAAATGAGTCTCATGGCTGCTCTCCGCAGAACTTGTGGCGGCGCAAGCCGTCGTCGCCAAACAAGTCGTCCAGTTTCTTGGTCGTAGAGGCTGTGCACTGCTCGTGAAGTTCGCCCTCGCCATCCACACCCCGCGAGAACACGTAGGCAGCCGTGAGGACGGACCTCCCTGTTTTGATCGCCGCGAGGGTAACTGAGCTGACGGGCGCGCCGCCCACTAGTTCTACCCCGTCATATCGCGCGGACGCGAATTTGATGCTCCCGACGGTCCCTACCGCAGTCAGCGTAACGCTACTGGCGGCGGGAGCGCAGAACTGGCACCACGGGTCCGTGCCGGAGCAAGCTTTAGTCTTGCAAGCCATGCAACCTCCTGTTCGTTGAATACATGGACGGACTGCCGCCCTCATCAGTAATAGCGTAAAAATCGGAGAAGTAGTGACATGAACGTTGAACTTCCGAGGTTGCGCGCCTCTCGTGCCGAATCGATCCAGCATTTAAACCCACAAAACCATCGCACAGGGTAGCGACGTGAGCGGACCAAAAGCCGGATTGGATGCCGCCCGCGAAGAGGGGCGCATCGGCGGACGCCGTCCGAAGCTGACGCCTCAACAGCAGGTTGAAATCCGCAAGATAGTATCGAAAGGCGACAAGACGGCCCGCCGACGCGGCGCGGCTGTTCAAGATCCATCCGGCCACCGTCAGCAGGCTTCTTGCCCGGACGCTGCGTCAGCGAGTAAGGCCAAACATGCCAAATAGTGTTGACGGAAGTGCGCCACTTAATTCTGAAAGTGACATTCAGAATCGCAGGTTGACGCTTCACATAGTCTGTATCATAAAGGACGTTATGCAGCATCATCCGCGTGCACGACCAACAACCCTCACGTAGGATTACCCGTCCCTACAACAATTTTGCGATATCCAAAAACATCAGTCCCCGCACATCCAAAATTCTTTCACCCAAATAACTCATTACCCCTGAATAACTTCCCCTCCCCCGCTCTCCAACTTACTCCTGCCCAATAAATCACGCTGGTAACTTTTAATCAGCAAGCGCATGCCAGGAAATCATCATCAGCCACGAAAACTTTCCAACTTCGATAACCTGCTGCTCGCCTGCGAAAAAGCCAATTTCTTCCTAACACCCAACGGCCAATCCTACGTGCAGTTCAATGGCACTGTCGCACCGCTCTATTCCGAACAATTCCGAGACTGGCTGCTCACCCGCATTGAAGCCCGCGGCCTCGCATGGCCAACCGCATCCATGTTAGGCCGCCTACTCCGCCACCAGGACAACGTCCTCCACAACTACGAATGCAAAGTAAGCCCAGTCCACATCCACATCGCGGCTCAAAGCAACACGCTCCTTGTCGATCTCCAATCCATTGATCCCCGAACCACCGGTAACCAAGTAATCCAGATCACCAAAGATCATTGGCGCATCTCCAGCGATCAACCCACTCTTTTCCGCCGACCCGAACTAAACTTGCCCCTTCCCGTACCCGCCCTTTCAAAAGGCACCATCACCCAATACCTGATGCACGCCTTCGCCACCACCCTACCCATCGCCGAAACGCTGTCAAATTGGCTGGCCTTATCCATGATCCCCACCGCCACCCAACCCATCTTAGTAATCACCGGCAATGCCCGCATCGAAGCCGCCCGCTTACTCCGAAACATAATCGACCCTGTAATTCACCCGCTGCTCCCCATGCCAGTCACTGAAAATCAACTAGGCCAAATGGCCCAATGGAACAGCGTGCTGGCCTTCGATGCAAGCCCCTTAATTTCCGAAAAACGCAAAGCCGCCTTAACCCGTATCCGTCGCGGAGTCCCCGTGCGCGTTCGTGAAACAAATAAGAACCGCACCCTATACGAAACCATCCATCGCCCAATCCTCATCGCCGCCGACGCCCATATCGAAATCGAAAGCAACCAACTCAACATCGAAATCAACCACTGCTACCCGGCCCCCCTCAACGAACTTCTAACAGCGCTTCTAAATCACGTGGTCCAAGTGCTGCGCTACCTCGAAGCCCCCAAGCAAGCATGGAAATCAGAATCCATTGCAATCCCAACAATCGAGGCACCAATCGCACAACCAACTAAACCCTTCACATAAGAAATCACGCCGGCGAAATGCGGGAGCGCTCACCGGGCGCGATAAGAAGCTGTCCAACCCTGATTCGTAAGCTCTTTGAAAATCGAATATAGCAATGCTGGCAAGAGTGTAGACAACGAGAAAAAACGTGCTTCACGCACTGAACTCCTCTTGTTCCAGGCTTCGTCTATGAATAGCCGAAGGATTTCCTTGTTTTTTCTGACATTAACAGAACATATCGCAAGACCAATCCTTCCGGTTAGACTAATGGAATGTCTCAAAACAGAACTGCGGTAGTTGCCGGAGCCAGCGGTCTGGTTGGGTCCCACTTGCTGGAAACTTTGCTCGCATCATCGCAATACAATCAGGTAGTCGCGTTTGTTCGTCGTCCCTTAAATAACAAACACCCCAAGCTACAGGAGTTCATTGCTGATGTCGACAATTTCGGCAAACTTCCAGTCGACGACGTTTTCTGCGCACTCGGCACTACAATCCGCAAAGCAGGTTCACAGGAAGCGTTCCTCAAAGTAGATAAGGACCTTCCGTTGTCTCTCGCCCGTTGGGCACTACTCAATGGGGCGAAGCAATTCGCGCTGGTGTCTTCCGTTCGTGCAGATGCAGCAAGTCCAAATTTCTATTTGCAGGTGAAGGGCAGCTTGGAAGAGGAACTTAGCGCAATGAGCTTCCGCAGCGTCCACCTGGCACGGCCCAGCTTCCTGCTTGGAGACCGTGCCGAACGGCGTGTTGGCGAAAAACTTGGAATCTATGCGGCTGCCTTAGCGCAGCCCTTTCTGCTGGGCAAGCTGCGAATCTACCGTTCCATTGAAGCTCGAACTGTAGGCCGGGCACTCGTCTCAGCCGCCATAGCTGCCAAACTAGGACGCTTCGTCTATCACTTCGACGAGTTACAGCAGTTGGAGCATATACTATCTGAATGACGCTGCGGCCCAACCTTAGTTTGCTGATTGCCCTTTCCTTGCTCCCCGTTATGGGCCAGAAGATTCTTCGCACGGACCACTATGTCACTCGCGCCCTATCAGCACCCATCAAGGGGCAGACCACAAAAATCTATGTCCGGGAAGTAAAGCAGCAAAGAGCAGCCAATGCCTCGACTCCCAGCAAAGTGGTCCTGTTTGTCCACGGCGCAGGCACCCCAGGCGAAGTAGCTTTCGACGTTCCCTACAAAGATTACAGTTGGATGGAATATCTAGCCAAAGCTGGCTTCGACGTGTTTGCAATGGACATGACCGGTTATGGCCGATCCACTCGACCCGCCTCAATGGATAATCCCTGCAACCTTACTCCGCAGCAGCAAGCTGCGTTCATCCCAAAGCTGATTCCTAAACAATGTGATCCTCTGGATCCGCACCCGCTCAGCACCATTGCCTCTGACTGGAACGATATTGGAGCTGTTGTCGATCACCTGTTGGCCTTGCGTCATGTAGATCAAGTCAGTCTGATCGGCTGGTCACTGGGTGGACCCCGCGCTGGAGGTTACGCTTCGCAGAACATGCAGAAGGTAAATCGGATGGTGCTATTGTCGCCTGCCTATGGCCGCAAGACACCAATGGATCCGCCCGCCCAAAGGCAAATAGGCGCAGTGATGAACACCCAATCAAACGTAGAATTCATGGCGAACTGGACACGTCAAATTGGCTGCCCCGATCAAATGGACCCAGCTGTTGCCAAAGTAGTTTGGAACGAGATGCTAGCCTCAGACCCCGTTGGTTCGAAGTGGGGCAGCGGCATTCGGCGCGCCCCGCAAGTCACAACCTGGGGCTGGAATTTGGCAGCTGCAACAAGCTTAAAGATTCCCGTATTGCTGGTTGCCCCTGCGCATGATAAGCAGGTTGTCCCCGAAAGTGTACATCGGCTTTATGAGGATTTAGGGTCACCCCAGAAGGTCTTCGTAGACCTGGCCTGCACCTCGCACAACGCCTTGTGGGAAAAAAATCACATCTTGCTATTTCAAGCGTCGCTCGATTGGTTGACTAAAGGCTCCATCAACGGTCTCCAAAACGGCGAAGTGAAACTTGGCTATTAGTTCCGATGAGATCCAAATCACTTTGGTCCTCCGTATATGAAGTAACTGACCATGACCAAAGTATTTGTCACCGGAGCCACAGGGTACCTCGGCGTCCCCTTAGTCGCTGAGTTACTAGAGCGCGGGCACGACGTAACCTCGCTGGTCCGCGCGGGACGCTCGGCACCTGGTAACTATGTCACTGGAGATGCGCTTGACTCATCAACCTTCACAAGTTATGTTGCACCGTGCGACACGTTGGTGCATTTAGTTGGAACGCCCAAGCCCGCTCCATGGAAAGGAAAACAGTTTCAGAAAGTAGACCAGAAGGCGCTTGAGGCATCGCTCGCAGCCGCAGTTCAAGCTAAAGTACAGCACTTCATTTTTCTGAGCGTTGCGCAACCAGCGCCGGTAATGCGCGATTACATCGCTGTCCGGCAAGAATGCGAACGCCAGATCCGCGCTGCTGGCCTGAATGCGACGTTTGTGCGGCCATGGTACGTTCTGGGTCCCAATCATTGGTGGCCAGTAATACTGATTCCGTTTTACAAGCTGGCCGCCCATGTTCCTGCTTGGCGCGAAACAGCGGCGCGGCTTGGTTTAGTTCGACGTCAGGAAATGATCAATGCACTTGTATGGGCCGTTGAAAATCCTGCAATGGGTATCCATATTTTCGACGTGGGGCGTATCCGTAATCCAAGCCAAACTCAGATGAAACCAAAATCTCGCGTGGTGCCGAGAGAAACCGGTACAATCGAATAGTCTCGATTTTGTGGCATAGGAGAATAGTGAAGGAATTCGATAATCAAGTACGTGAGACGCTTCGCCAACGGATCGTAGCAGTTGAGGAAGACTTTGAAGGTGACGTCGTCTTCTATTATGGCCCGATTTTTCCTTCTATTCAGAAACGGTTTCGAGATTTTATCGAACAATTAAAAAGAGAAACTCCAAAACGGCAGCGACTGATTCTGTTCCTTCACACACCAGGTGGGAGCGCGGAGACGGTGGAAAAGCTCGTCGAGATTATTAGGTTTCACTACACGGAAGTGTACTTTGTTGTTCCAGATGACGCGATGTCAGCGGGCACAATATTCTGCATGTCAGGCGATAAGATTTTCATGGACTATACGTCATCCCTGGGGCCTATCGATCCGCAAATTCATAACGGAAAGGATTGGGTACCCGCACTAGGCTATCTCGATCAGGTTGAGAAAATGATCCAAAAATCGGCTGACGGAACGCTAACGGATGCCGAATTGATTATTTTCCAGACTCAAGACCTTGCAATGCTTAGTCGCTTTGAACAGGCAAAGAACCTAACGATAACACTATTAAAAAAATGGCTTGTTGAGTACAAATTTAAGGATTGGCAGGAGCATGAGACATCCCCAAACCTTCTTGGCCAATCTGTAACACTTGAACAGAAAAAATCAAGAGCGGAGGAGATAGCAAGAATGTTGTCAGACAACAAACTCTGGCATTCTCACGGTCGAATGATAAGTGCAGCCACGCTAAGAAACATTTTACGGCTCAAGATCGAAGATTACTCAAATGAACCCGAACGACGATCACGGATTCTTGAATACAGTGATTTCCTTACGGAGTATATAATACGACATGACTACAAATACTTCCTCCATAGCAGATGCCACTTCTGAAGTAAAAGATCGAGTTGAAACGGCTATTCAAACAGCTGAATCCAAAATGAGTCCAGCGCGCTTGCTTAGATTGAGGCAAGTAATAGAACACGCCGAAGGTCTAAGTAAACGGGGACTGCTACGCGAACCAAAATATTCGCCTTCTGGATCGCCGGCAGACTTCGAAAAACAATACCTTTCGAAAAAGGGTTAGCAGTAACACAACCCTCACTCGGTGCCGTAGTTGATCTCGAGCCGCCGTACAGCGTACGTGGCTGAATATAGCACAATAGCAGTGAAACCCAGCGACCCCAAAATGGCAACCCAAGCCGATGAGGGCGCCGCTGGGGAAAGAATCATCCGCAGTACAGCCGGGACGCCATCATCTATCGGCGCAGGCACCTAGCATAAGGATTGCAGGTTAACCGCAGCAAACGTGGGATAATGATTCACACTTTTGCTCGATGCCTCAATCTACAACAAATAGGGTTCGTGTCTTTATTAGCTCCGTTACGAGCGAGTTTCTTGACTGTCGCCGCCAGATTCAAGAAGCGTTACTTGGGCAGAAAATCCTCCCTATTTCGCAAGAGACTTTCCCTCCCGACTACCGCAGTGTTATCGAGATTCTGGAAGACTCCATCCGCGCGTGTGACGCCGTAATTGCACTCGTGGGGTTCCGCTTTGGAGCAGCTCCAGTTGTTCCAGCCGGCCCCAGAAGGTCGTTCACCCAATTGGAGCACGACGTCGCTCGCAACCTCGGCAAGCCCGTTTTTTGGTTCTTTGCCAGCGATAGCTACACACCGTACCAACCCGCAGCAGAACCTCCTGAAGACGTTCGGTTGCAAGCAACCCATCGCGAATCACTGTTGCAGCAGGACTGCCGGTACGAATTTTTTTCCAATGCTACTCAACTCACATTTAGAATTGCGGGGACTATCCCAGCGATCCTGGAACTGGGGGCTCGGAAAAGTCTACCTCTTGGTGCGATTCGATTTCCCAAACCCCCCATTCTGTTCGCCGGGCGGGAGTTGGAATCGCAGCAGTTAACCAATGCATTGGATCGATCCGTTCCCTCCTTGACAGCGGTAGTGGGAGTCGCTGGGCAAGGCAAGAGTACGCTGGTGGCGCATTGGATACGAGAACATGCTGGAGGGAAGTTCCGCGCACAGTTCTGGTGTTCTTTTTCTCCAGATGTATCGGTGGACTTGTTCCTCGAAGAAATTCTTAACTATTTATTGGAAGGCAACTACATTAAGCCCCAGACGCGAGACCGGGCGGGGCAAATCCGGAGACTCCTGAATCTTCTGCATGCCAGTCTCTTTTTGATAGTCCTAGACAACCTGGAGCACAGGCTTGGCAATCATCAAGCCTCATCCGAATCAGCAGCGCTAGAAGATTTTTTATTGCAGGCAACCGCAATTACCAGCGGATCTCAAGTGGTGATAACAAGTCGGATTCTGCCCACCGTCCTGGACGGGGCCATGATATCCATCGTCCCCGTCTATCCCGATGACAAGCGAATGCAGTTGGAGGGTCTCGACGAAGAGGCGGCCATTGCATTGCTCAAGAGGCATGGTGCCAAAGGTGAGCGTGAAGATCTTCTTATGAAGGCTAACGCATACTCGCGGCACCCGCTGGCCCTCACACTCGCTGCGCGAATCGCGGCTAAACATGATGGCGGTATTTTGTTAGGCACGGCTGGCGAACCCAAGCAACGGGTGTTCAAACTTTTTCAAGAGGTTCTTCACCAATCCAATGCATCACCCGAAATGGAGCAACTTCTTCAGATCGTATCTATGGCTTTGGAAAGCCTGCATCTGGACGCCCTGAAATATGTCTTTGGCAGCGTCGACAAAAGCCAGGCTCGATCCTGGACCCACCTGCTCTCGCGGTTTGTCACTCGCTCACCAAATACCAAAGGGGTAGACCTGATCGGAGCAATTCAGTACCTGTCGGACTGGCACCTGATCGAGTGGGACTCCAGACAAAAGGAAATCCGAATGCACTCTTTGGTGCGAGAATTCTTTGCGGCCCGATGCAGCAAGTCGCAAGTGGTCCACGAGGCATTGTCGGAATGGTATGGACGCCAACCCATTGCGGACGACATCAGCACTCTGCAGCAGGTGCAGCCAAGGATCATAGCACTGGAACACGCTTTGCGCGGCGGCGACCGCAAGCGAGCAGAGGAGCTTTTCTTTGGCCCTCTCACTCGTCGCCACAATTTGGCCGAATGGCTTCTTCAGTTCGGTCATCTGGCGAGAGAGATTCCGAGCCGCATTGCCTCATTATTGATCGGTCAAGCACGCGCCGAGTGCTTAATCGTGCGTGCCGCTATGTCCAGACAATTAGGGGCGCTTGGGGACGCACTGGCGGACCTCCATTCTGCTATTCAGATCCTGCGGTCAATTTCTCGCGCTCGGCACACACTAGCCAATGCATTCATGAACCGTGGAAATGTGAACCGTCAATTGTGCCGCTACAATGATGCGCTAAGTGACTATTCCTCGTCTCTGGATTTGTTACGCACCGCGAAGGATCCATTCCGTGAAGCAATTGCTCTGCTCCTGCTCAACCGAGCAGCTCTCCTGCATGACATGGGGTACTGTTCGCGTGGATTGAGCGATGCCGATGCTGCAGTCAAATTACTGGAAGGAGGGCAAAATTCAATTTCGCTGAAAGATCTGCCTTCTGCGTTACTTATCCGTGGAAGTATTCAGGCAGATATGGAACTCGCATCCGAAGGGATTCTGGACTATGATCGCGCGGCATCCCTTTGGGTCGCCAGAATTTCCGCCGGAGAGGCTGAATGTGAAGCGAGATTAGCCAGCTTACGGATAGTTCGTTCGCTCAGCCTTAGTGACATGTCCCAAACGGACGCCGCTTTGCTTGATCTCGAAGGGGCACTTCGTTTTCTCGAAGGACGAGTCCAAGAGAATCATACCGAGTTTGAACCGGACTTGGCCGTGGCTACCATTAACTTGGCCGCCGTCCAGCGGCGTGGGGGGCAGTTGGAAAACGCGCTGGTGTCAGCTCGCCGGTCAGTTGATCTTTACAAAATGCTGTTCGACTCTGGACGTCTTGAATTGGAGGGTTATCTGGCGCATGCCCTGCTGCAAACCGCGCGTGTCGCTGGCGAAGTAGGAGACTGGGTGCTCTGCCGGAGTCAACTCGAAGAGGGACTTGCAGTATCGCGAGGGGTTCTGAGAAAAGGACAGACGGATCTCTTGATTCCTTTCCTCAACCAAGTGGGGGCGGTCGTATGGCTACTATTTCCAGTCGATTCTAACAGGGCGGCGGCGCTGGCCAATGAAGTTCTCGAACAAGCCGCCGACGGATTGCGAGCACATCCGAAATCAGACTTGAATTGCCGCAAAATTGCGCAATTCATAAAGCAGCTAGACGAATCAGAAATGAGTGTTCTTAAGTCCATCAATCCGGCGAACATAGCTTGGCTCCGCCAAAACAGCGTGATATAATTCCGGAACTATGGCTAATAATGATTCTGAAGCCGGGGGCCGGCTAAGCTCTTCTGGACGTTCGTCTTCGCCGCGAGACTCTCTTCTATCAAACCCTCGCATCGTGGGCCCAACCTACAGCTCAACTAGTGACTTCCCCTGGGGCAAAGTGTTGACTTTTTTGTTGGTCCTCGGAGGGCTGACCTGTTGGTATTTCCTCGCATAGCGCCCCCCCCCATTGGCCCCCATAATTAAAAATGATACGCTATGCA
>JAYUSZ010000110.1:0-38730 GCA_043755435.1 Bryobacterales bacterium
GGAGCTGGCGCTATTCGGAACCCGCTTTCGTTTGCGCAAATGGCACCAGGGGCATCCATCAATGGATGGAATAACATCACCATCAACGGGGCCAATGGCGGCTTCAAGATTCTCTATGAAGGACAGGAATCGAGCAGTTCGCTGGATCCTCGGGTATCGGATGAATCGCAACCCTCCGTTGAATCGATCCAGGCATTCTCATTGCAGACCTCGAACTTCTCCGCGGAGTTTGGCACTGTAGGCAGCGGCCTTTTCAACTTCACATCGAAGAGCGGATCCAATCAGTATCACGGCAGCGTTTACGATTACCTGCAGAACACTGCGTTCAATTCCGGCTTGCCATTCACGGATGATGGGCGGGGCAAGCATGTACGCATTGTCAAGCACCTTAGCAACGGAGGATTCTCGCTTGGTGGACCGGTTTCGATTCCCAAGCTCTACAGCGGAAAGAATAAGACTTTCTTCTTTTTCAGCTGGGAAAAATACAGGGATCGCGAGACGTTGTATAACGGCATTACGACGGTGCCGAACTCGGCATTAGCCAGCGGCGATTTCAGTTCCATTCTCGGCCGCAACCTTGCTACCGATTTTGCGGGACGTGCGGTCCTTCAAAACGCCATCTACGATCCAAGCACCACTGTCCTTAACGCCGCTGGCCAGCGCGTGCTTCAGGTATTCCCCAACAACATTATTCCAAAGAGCCGCATTGATCCCGTCTCGGCTAAAATCGTTAGCCTGATTCCTAAGCCGAATATTTCTGACGCTCTGGTGAATAACTTTGTTGCCCAGGGAGCGTTCTATAAACTGCAACTGATCCCATCCATCAAGATTGACCACAGCTTTGGCAACAGCGTTAAAGTTTCCGGTTATTACTCCTGGCAAGATACTGACAAATCGAATGGCGTGGATGGTCTTCCCGAACCTTTGTCGCTGGTGCGCATACAGGTGATCCGCAGCAAGACGGTGCGCTTCAATTACGATCAGACTTTGAAGCCAAACTTACTGCTGCACATTGGTGGCGGCTACGTTCGCTACAACAACCCCGACACTGTTCCGCCGGAAAGTTCGGGGTTTGATTCAAAGTCACTCGGCATCCCCAACGCGCCGGGCACCGGCTTTCCGCGATTCGGCGGCGGCACTTTAGGCGGAAACATCTTTGGTGGTATGGCTCTTGCCATGGGACCGGGCAACCGCGGACTCTATATCACGAATAAACCAACTGGCACGGCGCAACTGACTTGGATTCGCGGCAACCATAGCTATAAAGCCGGTGGAGAATTCAAGCACGACGATTTTACGAATATCAGTTACATTGGCCTTAGTCCAGTGTTCACTTTCAATACTGCTGAAACTGCGCAGCCGCTTTACGGACAAGGGCTGCCTAATGGCACCAATACTGGCCATGGCTTGGCCAGTATGCTGTTGGGCCAATTTGACAGCGCCGCAGTAGGAAACGTGCTGGGTCCGCAATATCGCCGGAACACATGGGGATTCTTTGTTCAGGATACCTGGAAAGTTACTCGTAACCTGACTCTTGATTACGGTATCCGCTACGACTTACAACAACCGAATCGGGAACTGTGGGATCGCACCAGTACCTTCAATACTCAGGTGGTGAACCCAAACGCCAACGGAAGACTTGGCGGCGTACTTTACGCCGGTTATGGATCGGGCCGTTGCAACTGTACATTAGTGCCGATTTATCCATATGCAATTGCGCCACGGTTGGGGGTTGCATATCGGGTGAATCCCAAAACTGTGTTGAGAGGGGGCATTGGGATCAGCTACGGTCAAGTATCCCCATTCAGTTACATTGGCGGCGGAAACAGCCAGGGGATGGGTTTCAATACTCTAACGTTTCCGGCTGTCGGAAATGGGGTTGGCGGGGGCCAGATATCCTCACCGTTGAACTACACGGCACAGCAACTCAATGACGCCAGCTACGCCGCAGGCTTGCTGGTGTCACCTGGCGCCGTAGTACAAAACTCACCTGCAACTGTGGACCCTAACGGTGGTCGGCCATCGCGGACGGTGCAGTGGAACATTACTTTGCAGCATGAGGTACGCAAAGGAGTATTGCTGGAAGCGGCATATGTTGGCAACCGCGCTGCATGGATTAACGCTGGAGGGGGTTTGAACACTTATAACGCCATTAACTCGGACTTTTATACCAGCAAGGGATTGGACCTTGCCACTGCAGCCACGCGCAGCATTCTGACTTCGCAGATTTCTTCGGCAGCGGCGGTTAATGCGGGCTATCGAAAACCATACGCAGGTTTCCCTGATAGCGGCACCGTCATTCAGACGCTTCGGCCATATCCGCAGTACAACACCATTGGCACGCTATGGGCACCATTTGGTGCGTCCTGGTACAACGCGCTGCAGGCTAAAGTGGTGAAGCGCTATTCCCGTGGCCTGACGTTCACCGGAAGTTATGCGTTCTCAAAAACGCTGGATAGTTACTCAGGCAATGGGTACATTTTCAATCGTAAGGACTTCAAAGGGCTTTCCGTTCAGGACCGTCCGCACATTCTCAGCGTCAGCATCAACTACACAATGCCGGCTTATGGATTTACGAAAAAGAACATGTTTACGCGGACTTTGCTATCGCGCTGGACCTTCGGCTCCGTCTCGCAATTCAGCAGTGCGGCGCTTCTGGCCGCGCCCGCTTCGAACAATGGCATTGGGACCTATTTGCCGGGAAGTTCCTCACGGCAATTCCGCGTTCCTGGACAAGACCTCTATCTGAAGAATCCTAACTGCCGTTGCTTTGATCCAACGACGGAAACCATCTTGAATCCGGCGGCGTGGCGTGATCAGGTGCAGGGTGTGTTCGGTAGCGGGACTGTTTATTATTCGGACTTCCGTGGCAAACGGCGTCCAGTGGAATCCTTCAATTTTGGCAAGCGATTCCCAATCCGCGGGGAGCGAATGGCACTCAGTCTACGGGCCGAAGTGTTCAACCCCTTCAATCGCCTGCTGGTTCTGTCTGATCCAGCCACGGCTAGTCCCGCCATTGCTCCGACGCGTTCCCCAGCGGGTTTGTTAACAGGAGGATTCGGGTATGTGAACTACACGGCGATCACATCGAATAGTGTTGGAGGAAACTTTCCGTCACCTCGAACTGCTCAAATCGTGGTGCGCATTGAATTTTAAGTGTGATAGGGAGCCGTGCGTTTGGCTCCAATCCCTTTGCGGAGTTGCAACTCCAACCTACCTCCCGGTTATCCTCGCTCCACGCGCCGCAAGCCCCCGGCCTGGAAACCACCCCTCGCATGGAAATCCTCTACAAGGTGCTATAACGAATCATGAGACATTCACTCTTTCTTCTGGCGGCCATCGCCTCCGCACAACCCTATGGCATCGATCAGAAGGATTTTCAGGCCTCCGAGTTCCAGGAGCGCCGCGCCAAGGTATTCGATGCCATTGGAAAGCAGGCCCTAGCCCTCATTCCAGGCGCATCGGCCGCGGATTCTCCTCATGTGTTCCGTCAGTCAAACGAGTTCTACTATCTCACCGGCATCGAAGCACCCCACTGTTATTTGCTACTCGACGGCCGAAGCCGGAAGACCACCGTATACCTGCCCCATCGCGACCCGGCGCGCGAACGCCAGACCGGCTCACTCGTAAGTGCTGAAGATGCAGCCGTCATCAAAGAACGCTCTGGGGTTGATGAAGTATACGGAGTCGAAGCGCTCGCCCGCCATCTCGCGCCAGTGCAAATCCATCATCCGGCACCACCACTTTATGTGCCTTTCAGCCCGCAGGAGGGCGCAATGGGCAGCCGTGACGAGATGTTGCGGCTGATTGCCGAAGCCGCCTCCGATCCGTGGGACGGCCGCCCTTCCCGCAATGGCTACCTGCTCGGATTGCTGCGCAACCGCTTCCCAACATACGAACTGCGCGACCTCTCGCCCCTACTCGATCCTATCCGTCTCATCAAGAGCCCGCGCGAAATCTCGCTGATCCGCCGCGCCTCGCAGATCGCCGGACTCGCCATCATTGAAACAATCCGTAGCACCGAGCCCGGCGTTTATGAGTATCAGTTGGACGCGGTCGCGCGATACGTCTATTTGCTCAATGGCGCGAAGCACGAAGGCTATCCGTCCATCATCGGGGGCGGCAAGAACGCCTGGCATGGGCACTACTTCCGCAACTCCAGCGTCCTCAAAGATGGCGACCTCGTGCTCATGGATTACGCACCCGACTATCGCTACTATACAAGCGACGTTACCCGCATGTGGCCTGTGAATGGTAAGTACACGCCCGATCAGCGGGCTCTGTGCAACTTCATCCTGGGCTACCGCGAGGCGTTGCTGAAGCGCATTCGTCCCGGCGTCACACCCGATCAGGTTCTCGCAGGTGCGAGCCAGGAGATGGAGCTGTTTCTGAAAAAACTGACCTTCTCCAAAGAGATCTACCGGAAAGGCGCCGAAGAGGCGCTGCGCTTCCGTGGCCACCTCTCACACCCGGTGGGCATGACCGTCCACGATGTCGGAAGTTACCAGCGTAAGGAATTTACCGCCGGGCTTGTCTTTTCCATCGACCCGATGCTGTGGATTCCCGAGGAGAACTTGTATGTCCGCATGGAAGACGTGGTTGCTGTCACGGCGAACGGCGTTGAGAACTTTACGGACTTCCTTCCGGCCAAGCCTGAGGAGATTGAAAAGCTAATACGTGAAGACGGCATCCTACAGATGAGGAAACCCACCAATCCATGACTAAGTTAGGCCTCTGCTGCTGCCTGGGTAACTTGGCGATGTGGCTGGAATTAGTCGGAAAACCGCCCTACGGCATGCGCATTGAATTCTAAGTGCCCTCTGTTATTCAGCTATTGCGCAGCTAAGATTGATTTCAACCGCAAATCCGCGTGGCTTCAAGTTTCGGGCTCTCACTGTCCCCTTCATTGCTTCCACTGAGCTTCTAACAATCGCCAAACCTAGGCCTGTGCCTCCGCTCTTTCGATCAAGCGCTGTTTCAATACGGTAGAACGGTTTGAAAATTTCTTCCAAAGCATTCTCTGGAACCCCTGTTCCATTGTCGCCAACCACAATACAAACCTCGTTCCCAGTCTGCTTCGCTGTAACACTCACTGGACCATCGGCCCCTGCATACCGGTAGGCGTTGCGCAGTAGATTGGCTAATGCGCTCACCAGATAATCTCTGTCAGCCAACTGCTTCCATGGCAACAGCGCGTTGAACTGCGTCGGCAACATTCACCGTTTGCAATCAGTAGCCATCTGCATTTGTCATCGATCATTAGTAAGCGTGTTGGGGATTGAGACTCTATTGCATCCGTTCCCCATCATAACGGGAGAGTTGCCGATGACCGCCAACATTTACCCAACCTTTACAAAGTGTCCGGCCTAATTCAAGCGCGCACTCTTCACCAACATTTCCAAGGTGACCACTTCAAGTGCTTTTTCATGAGTGGCTTCCAAACGAACCGGCGCGACAACACCCGCCTCGAAGGACTTCTTCCAGAGTTCGATGCACACACACCACCCATCTCCTGCAGTCAATCCGGGAAAGCCGAACTCAGGTCGCGGAGTGATCAAATCGTTCCCGATCTGCGCTTGATGCCGCAGAAATTCGTCATTCACCAGTACGCACACTGTGTGTTTACCGACATCTTCCGGACCGGTGTTGCACTTTCCATCGCGATAAAAACCGGTCAACGGATCTGTACAGCAAGTCTGCAGGGCACCACCTAGAACATTCTTTGTCATCTCATACCAGCTTACCTGGATGGTGAACAGCTCGCCACATTAGAATCGTACTCGAAACTTAATACGCCGTCGCGTGGCCCCAAGGCGGTTCTCACCTTGTAGAACCCGGATAGTGTTGTGCCACCGGATCAAGTCGCGATACCGGCAAAATATTTCCAGGAAACGAATTGCAATAGACCAGTCTATTTAAAAGGTGGTCGCTCGCCGGATCAGAGATGGTGTTTTCTCCTCATCCGCCCCGAAGTTACGTGTGGTTAAAATAGAACTGAAATTCCCATTGCGGTAATCCCTTGAATTGATGAGCTTACGGTCACCGCAGAGCCGAATCCTGCACACTGCCCTTTTATCTAACTCCAAGCCCCTAACTAAAGTCCTAAGGCCCACCCGCCGATCTCTTACTTAGAGTAGCCATGAGCCTCAACCTAAAATCCCTAATCGGCAAACTGAACGAATCCACTCGCACTGCCCTTCAAGGTGCCGCAAGCCTTTGCGTCACCCGCACCCACTACGACATTGAGGTTGAACATTTCCTGGCAAAACTCCTGGAACAGAAAGACCCCGACCTTTCCAGCACCCTCACCCTCTTCTCCCTCAACCGCGGACAACTGGAAAAAGATCTCACTCGCAGTCTCGAAAACCTCAAAACTGGCAACGCTCGCAGCCCTCAATTCAGTCCTACCCTGGTGAAAACACTCACTGAGGCCTGGACCATCGGTTCCGTTGAATATGGCTCCAGCGAAATCACCGGCAGCCTCTGTATGCTGGCCCTGGTGACAAATACTGAATTAGGCCGCTTGGCACATGAAATTTCTGGTGAATTCAAAAAAATCCCTGCCGATGCACTTCGCAAAGACCTGGCATCAACCTCCAGCCCCGTCTCAGACGAACCGGTCAATCCGCTAGCCCCTCCTGAACCCAAACCGGCCCCACCAGCCAGCGTGACTCCAAATCTGGAAGCTTACACAGAAAACCTTACTGAAAAGGCTCGCCGCGGTGGACTTGATCCTATCCTAGGGCGCGATCAGGAAATTCGGCAAATCATCGACATTCTAATGCGTCGCCGCCAGAATAATCCCATCCTCACCGGCGAGGCTGGCGTTGGCAAAACCGCAATTGTAGAAGGTCTCGCGCAGCGCATTGCCGAAGGAGAAGTCCCACCTCCCCTGGCAAATGTCGCCATCCACATACTCGACCTCACTTTGCTGCAAGCGGGTGCGGGAATTCGTGGGGAATTTGAAAATCGAGTCAAGAAACTGATCGAGGAAGTGAAGTCCAGCCCCACTCCCGTTATTCTGTTTATCGACGAAGCCCACAATCTGATTGGTGCAGGTGGGCAGCCCGGGCAAAACGACGCAGCAAATATACTGAAACCAGCACTGGCGCGTGGTGAACTCCGGACCATTGCTGCCACAACCTGGCCTGAATATAAGAAGTACTTTGAAAAGGACGCCGCCCTCGCCCGCCGCTTTCAAGTGGTCAAGGTGGAGGAGCCCAACGAATTCGGTTGCATCATCATGGTGCGCGGCTTGGTTTCCGTTCTGGAAACACACCACGGCGTGCGCATTTTGGATGAAGCCGTCGATGCCGCCGTTAAGCTTTCTCATCGCTATATTGCAGGGCGCCAACTCCCCGACAAAGCTGTCAGCGTTCTGGATACGGCCTGCGCCCGAGTGCGGCTCTCAGAACATATTGCGCCTCCCATTGTCGAACGCGCAAAACGACAAGTGCAGGAAATTCGTCAGGAAAAACTCGCTCTCGAAAAGGAGGCTGAAGCAGGCATTGATCATGATAATCGTTTGGATGATCTAAGGTTTCGCGAAAAAGAGGCTGGCGATCGGCTGATTAGTTTGGAATCCCGTTTCCAACGTGAAGTCGTCCTGCTGAAGAAAGTCCGTGAAGTTCGTGAGCAGGTAGAAGCGTGTCACGATTACGAACAAGCAGAGCGCATGCGCGCAGAATTGAATACTTACGCCGACGCACTTGAAGAAGCGCAAAAGAACAACCCAATGGTCCGTATGGCTGTTGACGTTCAAGTAGTCAGCGAAGTCATTTCCGCTTGGACCGGGATCCCCACCGGCAACATGGTTCGCGATGAATTAGAAGCGACGCTCGCCCTACGCAGCCGGATTACCGAACGAGTCATCGGTCAGGAGCAGGCAATTGAAACCATTGCCCGTCGGCTGGAAATTTCCCGCGCCAACATGGAAGATCCCCACAAGCCCTTCGGCGTATTTCTTCTTACCGGACCGTCCGGCGTTGGCAAAACCGAAACTGCGTTGACCCTGGCTGAACTTCTCTACGGTGGCAGCAAGAACCTAATTACCATCAATATGAGCGAATTTCAGGAGGCCCATTCCGTCGCCACCTTGAAGGGTTCTCCCCCAGGCTACATTGGCTACGGCGATGGAGGCGTTCTTACCGAAGCCGTTCGGCGCAGTCCTTATTCCGTATTGCTACTCGACGAAGCCGAAAAAGCTCATCCCGATGTATTGGAGCTGTTCTATCAAGTGTTTGATCAAGGCCGCATGGAAGATAGTGAAGGGCGTGAGATCGATTTCCGCAACACTTTGATCCTACTGGCAACCAGCGTAGGTATGAATACGATTATCCGAGCTTGCGGCGAAAACGAACGGGTTCCACGCGCTGAAATGCTGGTCGCCGCCTTAAAGCCAGAACTCAGTAAGTCATTCCGTCCTTCATTCTTGAACCGTCTGGAAATCGTACCCTATATTCCGGTTCGCGACGAGTCCCTGAAGCAAATCGTCAAGCTCCGCCTGGACAGAGTCCGGCAGAGGTTGGAACAGAACCATCGCATCAAACTCACTTGGGACGAAGCGGTGATGGAAGCAATTGCCCGTCGTTGCAAGGAAGTGGAATCGGGGGCTCGAAATGTGGATAGCATCATTTCCAACACCCTGCTGCCACGTATCTCACGAATACTGCTGGAATCCATGGCTTCCGGTGAAAAACGCACCACACTGCACGTTAGTCTGGCAGACACAGGTGGCTTCGCGCTCAATTAGACCTGAAACGTCGAAAAACAAAGCGAATCTAGCCTTTTTGCGATTAAGAGGTTTTGATCCAAAGAAGACAAATTGCTGGACCAGCAACTTCCAAACAAATCATTACCTGATCTAGCAGAAGCGGAAAAAATAGAATGGAGAACCAAGATCTGGCAAGAAAAGGGGAGCGGCAATGCAAGAGTGTGCCTCCAGAGAGGCCTTCGAATGGAAGTCCTCCGGTTGCACGCCATAGCGGCAGGGCTCCTTCAGCCAAGCCTTGGGTGGCAATCTGCCAGCTACAGTCGTCAACAGAAATACAAAATCGCACAGACAACGGAACTCTCGAACTCCTCGTTCCCCGAACTTCGCAAGTTGCGAATTTCGTTGCTGGCCGCTCGGGGAGATGAAGACGGGCCGAGTATTCACGCGTTTCGATTAAAGCAGCCGGCCTCTACCGGAACAGCACCATCGGTAACAGAACCACCAAGGCCACAATCGCGAAAAATCCCCAACTCATGCGGTTCGCCATGTTGAACGTATATCCAATTCCAATGCGCTTTTCCACCAGTAGCGCTGGATCCTCGGGATTATAGTAAAACAACCCTCCCCAGATCCAACTGGAATCGGGTGTGTTCTCAGATTCCGTTGCCTGCCCTTGCAGTTTCACGATATAGACAGTGAAACCCATTGAAATTCCAACCACGACCATTGTGAATCCACCAATCAGCCATCCGGCCGGTTTTGAGGTCATAACAGGCAGTAACGAAATATAGCCAAATAGAATGCCCAACAACCATTGGAGAATTATCAACATCCAGATATTTGCCGTCATGAATCGCATCCGTGGACTACCGGGAACTGCGCGCCGCGTTCCTGTCTTAATGCCATAGATGAGGAACAGGAAAACACACTGCAACAAGCCGCCGAAGAGCAGGATGCCATAAACTCCCTTCACGCTCTTGGTGCTCCAGCCGTTAGGATTTCCAGCGGCATCAAAGTGGATTGGAAATCGCAGCGGGATATCCGCCCAATGAATATTTAGATACATTCCCGCTCCCGCCAGAATCAGAAACGGAAGCAGTAGCAGGGCCTCCATGCCCGGTATTTCAGGTGATTCGGCGGCCAACGAAGTGGAATGGACAGCAGCTGGAGGAGGACTGGTTGTAGATGCTATTCGATTTCGGATCCATGCGAACATGCCCAAGGCCACAGCCGGTTGCCCCAGCATCAGCCAAACCATATGCTCCTCAAAATGATTCAGTGAAAACACAACCCCAATGGCAAGCAAAACAGCGGCAACGTTAACCAATCGGTACATCCGAAGCAGCGATTTCGCCCGCTCTGTGCTTGAGAAGTCATCAGCAACAGGAACGGCAAAAAACAAATTCCGCCGCTGGAATGCGGGAAGGAAAAAAAACAGCAAGCCGTTAAACAGAATGATGCAAATAGGAACCCATTTCATGATTTCATCCCTTCCGCGGCATCGCGCAGTTCCCGGTCTACCGTTTCTATCGATAGTCCGCTGCCGCGCATTTCCGCGATCAACATTCGCAGCTTTTGCCGGAATGCCATTTCAACTTCTTTCGACTGCACCGGAAATTCGCTTCGCCTCAAAACGCGCACCGACTTGCCTTGCGACACTTCCACCCAACCTTCCTGTGCCAGGGTCCGATAGGCCTCGGCAACCGTGTTGAAGTGGACCCCTAAATCCATTGCAAGCCGCCGAACGCCAGGAAGTTGATCGTCTGGAACAAGCTCGCCTTCCACCAGGTAATGGCGGAACTGATCCACAATTTGGCGATAAGCCGGAACGGTAGAAGCCGGGTCAACTTGGATGGCGAGGTCTTTCATCTGTACACTATACATATACAGTATACAGCTAACTACTCGCTTGTCAACTTCATTAAATTGATCATTAAGTCGCCACGATCGGTGGTGAAAGGAACTGATTTGATTGAATAACCATTCAGAGGTGGCTGCTTGAAACAGCTTATCTACTCACAGTCACGGTTCTTTGGAAGTGGAATAGATCAATATTTTGGTCGACCGATTAACCAAAACAGTGAAAATGGTAGTGGGGAGCAGATGGCACTTAGTCCACAGCAAACGGAGTTTTGGGAACACCCGCTGGGGCAGCTGTTGAGTTCGCTGGAAGCTACGCCGGCAGGTCTGACCACTGTAGGAGCGCAACGCCGCCTCCGTCGTGACGGACCCAACAGCATGGATCAGGAATCCCGATTCGTTGCCTTCTATGATTTCTTACGCTTCTTTGCAAACCCTTTGGTGATCATTCTTGTTGTCGCCAGTATCATCTCCATTACATTGGGCGATAGAGTTGGTGGGCTGATCATTCTTGCGATGGTGGCCATGAGCGTGACGTTGAATTTCTTCATGGAGTTTCAGGCCCGCAACGCAGTGGAGCAGATTCGCAAGCGAGTTGCCACTACCGCAGCAGTGATGCGTGATGGAGTGGAACAGGAACTACAAGTTTCCCAACTGGTGAAGGGCGATATTATTCGCCTAAATGCGGGAGATCTGGTGCCGGCCGATGCTCGTTTGCTTGAAGTGAAAGACCTGCAGGTGCGGGAATCGGCATTAACCGGAGAATCACTTCCAGTTGAAAAGAAGGTCCAAGATTTTCCGGCAGGCGGCGCGCGGGCAGTGGGCGATGCCAGCAATAGCGTGTTTCTAGGGACGGCAGTGCAAACCGGCATTGGCACTGCGGTTATAGTTTCCACTGGAAGGAATACAGAGTTGGGTGCAATCGCGGGGAGGTTGACTGAAAGACCGCCTGAGACAGAGTTTGCGCGCGGTATACGCAATTTCGGATTGATGATCACGCGGGTGATTTTGCTGCTAGTGCTTTTCGTCTTGCTGGTGAACATTATTCTGCACCGCCCATTATTGGAATCCTTTTTATTCTCGGTTGCTCTTGCTGTTGGCATGACGCCGGAAATGATGCCGATGATCATCACCATCACGTTGGCGCAAGGTGCGCGCCGGATGGCTGAAAAACAAGTGCTGGTGAAGCAGCTGGCAGCGATTGAAGACTTCGGCAGCATGACGATCTTGTGTAGCGATAAGACCGGCACGTTGACGGAGGGGGACATTGTGCTGGATCGTCACGTGGATGTGACGGGCAAAGACGACGAAAACGTTTTGCGTCTAATTTACGTGAATAGTTTCTTTCAAGCGGGAATTCAGAGCCCATTGGACGCGGCTATTTTGAAACACGAGCGTCCCCGGATTACTGAATACGAAAAGCTGGACGAGATTCCTTTTGACTTCCACCGCAAGCGTCTTTCCGTTGTGACCAGACATTTGGGCGAATGCCTTCTGATTACCAAAGGGGAGGTGGAAAGCGTCTTCGCCGTTTGCAGAACTGTGAATATTGACGGGGTTCCGCAGCCGTTCGACGCGGCGCGCCAGGCAGAGGCAGCGGCCACCTATCAAAAGCTGAGCGCCGATGGCTTTCGAGTCTTGGGCCTTGCGGTTGCAACTGTGCCAAAGCAGGAAGTGTATAAGGTAGACTCCGAACAAGCCATGACGTTAGCCGGTTTTGCTGCGTTCCTTGACCCTCCAAAACCTGGGGTGCAAGCCGTTCTTGAATCCTTACGAAAGAACGGAGTTGCTGTGGTGATCATGACCGGGGACAACCAATATGTGACGCAAAAAGTGGCGCGCGATGTTGGCATTTCCGCTGACCTGATTGTTACCGGAATGCAGATGGACAAAATGGACGATGCCGCGCTAGCCTATCAAGCAGAGCACGGAGCCATTTTCGCCAGAGTTTCTCCAGAGCAGAAAAATCGTGTGATTCTTGCTCTAAAAAGCCGGGGACATGTGGTGGGTTTCGTCGGCGATGGAATTAACGACGCGCCAGCACTGCACACAGCCGATGTGGGTATTTCCGTAATGAATGGTGTGGATGTGGCTAAAGATGCAGCCAAAATAATTCTGCTTGCAAAAGATCTGAACGTGCTGAACGAAGGCATTGTGGAAGGACGCCGCTGTTTTGCCAACATCATGAAGTACATTGTTATGGGCACTAGTTCCAACTTTGGAAACATGTTCAGCATGGCCGCTGCTTCGCTGTTTCTGCCTTTCTTACCCATGTTGCCTAAACAAATCTTGCTGAATAATTTCCTTTACGATTTTTCGCAGATCAGTATTCCCAGTGACAACGTAGACGAGGCACTACTGCATAGGCCTAAACGTTGGCAGATCAGTTTTATTCGACAGTTTATGACTATTATTGGGCCTATTAGTTCCATTTACGATTTCCTCACTTTTGGTATTTTACTTTGGTTCTTCAACGCCGCTACGCATCCTTCGTTATTCCATACTGCGTGGTTTGTGGAATCGTTGGCCACACAGACTCTTGTTGTCTTTGTAATTCGTACTGCAGGTAGCCCTTTCCAAAGCAGACCTTCAAAGCAATTGCTGCTGGCTGTGGTTTCGGTTGTGGCTATAGCCGCCGTACTGCCTTTCACGCCATTGGGTAAAGTGCTGGCGTTTGTTCCGCTACCATTTTCCCTGCTTGCTGTGATTGCGTTGCTTGCTGCTACTTACTTATTGGTGGTGCACTTGGTGAAGGGATGGTTCTACCGTAAGCATGCGTTGTTGTGATTACTTATCGCGCTGTTCGATCAATTGCGCAGCCCGCGCGAGTTGGGCCGATGTGCCACGCACTACAAGGGCATGATGGGGACTGTAGGTAAACGGCCGGGGTATCTGGATTGTACTGCGGACTTCTGTCGCAATTTCGTTCAATCGGCGCGTTGTCTGGGCGTGCGCCAAATAGAAAACCTTCAATATGTCGTCATCATTTTCCAACCGTCCATACTCATTGACACGGGGCGCGAACCCTGCACGATTCACAGGCTGATCGAATTCCTTAAAGAGCCATGCGGCAAGTTGCATATCCGCAGCCGATCCACGAACTACAATTGCCCGGTTGGGGCTGTAGACGAAGAGGCGTCTTAACTCGCCAACGGATCGAACCACTGTGGCGGCTTCCATGAGCTCCAGGTTGGTTAAAGGTTGTTTGAAGTAAAACACTTTTACTAAATCGCCACTCTCATTGACGTGCGGTGCAGACTCCAGACGATTTGTAGGCTGATCTAATTCCTTCAAAAGCCATGCGGCAAAGCGCATGTCCGCAGCGGATCCTCGAACTACAATTGCCCGGCTGGGGCTATAAACGAAGAGATGCCGCAACTCGCCGGTGGTTCGTACCACTGTGGCGGCTTCGTTAAGCTCTTGATTGGTGAGAGGTTTTGAGAGATAGAAAGTTTGCACAAAATCGCCAGTGTCAGTGGTGAATGAAGTGGCCATTTGCTGTTTTACGGGTTGGTCCAACTGGTTGAATAACCATTCGGCGGTGGCTGCTTGGCCAGCCGATGCATTCAGCGTCAAGGTTTTGTTGGTTGAGTCAATTGAGGCTTTGCCAATCTGGGCTATTGATCGGACCACAGTTACTAATTCTTGAAGGTCTTTAGTAGCTTCAGTGTGCTTAAAGTGGAGCACGCGATCGACATTCTGGCTGGCCGGTTGACCAAGGACGGTGGCAATGGCAATGATATAGACGATTAAGATGCGCATGGTTTGCAGAACTCCTGGTAAGCATGACGCTGAAGTCCTGGAAACCGTGCAGATTCTCTTTTTAGATTTCCTCGTCTACGGCCACAAAACAGCTTTCAAACGCGTGATCCAGAACTTCAGCTGTCAACTCCCAGGGTCTTCGCTCGAAGCGTATAATATCGACAGCATGGGTAAGAATATCGCGCGGATGGCAACGGCGGCGGGCCTTTTTTGCCTTGCGATAATGCTTTTCCAGAAAATCTACGATCATTTTCGGGGTTGCGCTGAGTCCCTGAGATTCGGCGAACTTCTTGAAAATTGAGGCGAACTCGAATTCGTCAGGGCTTTTCATCAACATTTTGTATTGAATGCGGCGAAGAAACGCTTCGTCGCCCAAATCGTTGGGTTTCAAGTTCGTGGAAAATACCAGAAACACTTCAAAAGGGACATGCATTTTGGAACCATTCTGGAAGCTCAAGAAATCGATCCGGCGTTCCATAGGGATAATCCAGCGGTTCAAAACTTCAGCTGGCGTGACTTTCTGACGGCCAAAGTCATCAATCAGGTAGATGCCATTGTTGGCTTTCATGTGCAGCGGCGCGTCGTAGGTCTTTGCCACTGAGTTATAGCTTAGATCTAGCGTTTCGAGAGTAAGTTCGCCACCGCTCACAATGAACGGGCGACGGGAACGGAACCATCGGCGGTCGTGCGCTCCGCTAACATTACTGACGGACGAGGAAACAGAAATAGGATCAACCGGCGCGTCTTCCGGTGTATGATACAGCGGATCGAACATCTGAATGATCAAACCCTGATGCTCAATTGCATAGGGAATATAGATCATGGTTTTGTCCAGGTGATGCAACGCTTCCGCCAGATACGTTTTGCCATTGCCGGGCATGCCATAAATCAAGAAGGATTTGCCGGCATTCACCGCTGGACCAATCTGGTTCAGAATCTGATCGGTCACCACCATGTGCTTGTAGCAATCTTTCAGCATTTCCATGTTGAGCCAGGAATCCCGGGCCTTTTGCCGCCGTACGATGTCCACATATTGGAACAAGGGCACAGGCGCTCTTCCGGCATAGGCGTTAGATTCAATGTATTCGCGTGCTAAATCCCGGCCACTATCGGAAAGCTCAAACCGTGAGGAAACCATACCAACACCCAGCGAACTCTTCACAATCACATGATGATTACGCTTCAGGCTGTCGATGATGTGTTCGATCACACTGAATTGCAGCCCTAATTCGCTTGCCAGTTCCCGCCCGACAATTTCACCGCGATAATAGATCAGCTTCACGATCAGCTGCTCAATCAGTTTTACAGTTAGTCCGGTGTGCTCGATTGTTTCAGGTGTTGGCGGCCGCAATTCTGCAGCGTTAGCAATCGAACTGGTTTCAGGGATAGAGTCAGCACTTTCCGGCGATTGCAAGTCCGGCTCTTCTGCCTCCACGGTATATCCAGAAGGTGGAAG
Organism: Bryobacterales bacterium; assembly: GCA_043755435.1. Classification (GTDB taxonomy): domain Bacteria; phylum Acidobacteriota; class Terriglobia; order Bryobacterales; family Bryobacteraceae; genus JANXSF01. The sequence continues at coordinate 15,792 of JAYUSZ010000110.1, forward strand.
GGATTGCTCAGCCTCCAGCATTCTTGCTGCAGCACCTGCGGCCACGGTCTCTTTCTGTTTGGAAAGAATGGATGACAAACTTCGAAGGCTGGAGGTGTCCATAAAGTATTCGCTCCTTCATTTATCGGCGATAGGTAAAGAAAACTTCAGGAGGTAGTAGAATATCAACATTATGTCCTTTAACCGCCGCCAATTTCTGACCCTTCCCCTGATGGCTGCAACGTCATCCGGCCAAAACACTAATAGCGGTGCAAAGAAGCCGAATGTGATCATTCTTCTAGCAGATGACCTTGGAACTTCAGACGTTGCCTATCGCGGCGGTGAAATCGACACTCCCAACATCGACAGGCTAGCGAAAGAGGGATTGCGGCTGGAGCGTTACTACGTGTTCCCGGTTTGTTCGCCCACCAGATCAGCCTTGATGACTGGCCGATCCCCCATGCGATTGGGCGTGATTTATACGGTGATTCGTCCCTGGGAAACCTATGGGGTGCCGGTGGAGGAACACTTCCTACCGCAGACTTTTAAGGACGCGGGATACGAAACGGCCATGACGGGCAAGTGGCACTTAGGTCATGCGAAGAAAACCTTTCTGCCAAATCAAAGAGGCTTCGATCATTCTTACGGGCACGTGAACGGAGCTTTGGATTACTTTGAGCACTATCGCGATGGTGGACTGGATTGGCATCGCGACGGGAAGGCTTTGGTTGAAAAGGGATATACAACCGACTTAGTCGCCAAGGAGGCTTCCCGGCTAATTCGCACCCGCGATAAGTCCAAACCCTTGTTCTTGTATGTGCCGTTTAATGCCCCGCATGCTCCATTGCAGGCTCCGCCAGAACTCATTCAAAAGTACAGCAGGCGAATCAGCAACGAAAAGCGGCGTACGTTTGCAGCCATGGTGGATGCTATGGATACTGCCGTTGGACAGATCCGCAAAACAGTGCAAGAAGAAGGTATGTCTAACGACACTCTGATTCTGTTCTTCAGCGATAATGGTGGCCCGATTGGTCAGGCTGCAACCAACGTGCCATTGCGCGGCGGCAAAGCGCAAACGTTTGAAGGCGGCATCCGGTCCCCTGGAATTTTGCATTGGCCGGGGAAGCTTCCGGCGGGGGAATCGAAACAAATCATGACGGTGATGGACGTGTTCCCTACGCTTGCGGCGGCTGTTGGAATTAAGACAAGAAATAGGAAACCGCTTGATGGAAAGAATATTTGGAGCACGCTGTTGGCTGGTAAAACGGAGCTACGGGAAGATTTATTTTTTGCTCACGGGAACTTCCATGCAGTTTTTCATAATGAATGGAAGTTAGTCACTCAGGATGACAAGAAGTATCTGTTTCGCCACAATGAAGATCGTGAAGAGAAGTTTGATTTGGCTTCGAAGCACCCTGATGTGGTGAAGGATCTTCTGGCGCGCATTGAAACTTGGAAGAAGCTGCACCCAGTGGATGGAGTGAAGCCGGGCGACACGGCCCCCAAAGGTTGGAAGGCACCGGAGTCCTATATTGATGCGGCAAAATAAATTGCTTTTGGGTGGTGTTTGCCTAATGGCAATGTTGCATGGTCAGGAATGGCGATCCTATGGTAACGATGCCGGCGGTTCACGTTATTCACCGCTGAAACAGATCAACCGCCACAATGTAGCCCAACTAAAGCCTGCATGGACTTACAAAACCGGTGATGTTAGCGACGGAACCACAATTACAGTACGCAGTGCTTTTGAAGTTACTCCGCTGGTGGATAACGGAGTAATGTACATTGTCACAGCATTCCATCGGCTGGTGGCATTAGATGCGGAAACGGGTAAGCAGCTTTGGGCGTTTGATCCCAAACTGGATAAGACCCGGCCTCGCAACCTATTCATCCATCGCGGTCCTGCACTATGGACTAATGGTAAGGAGAAACGGCTTTTCTATGGCACTTTGGATGGGCAATTATGGGCCATCCGTGCCACCGACGGAAAGGCCGTGGATTCGTTCGGCACCGGGGGCTTCGTCAACTTAACCACAGGTATGGTTGATGCGACGGATAAGCGCGAAAGGGGCTACGGTATGACTTCGCCTCCTGCTGTTTATAAAAACCTGATTATTTGCGGCTCGATTGTGCCTGATTCTGAACCTCAGGGGCCCCTGGGTGATGTCCGCGCATTTGACGCCATTACTGGAAAATTGGTCTGGACTTTTCATACCGCCGCCCAACCAGGCGAGTTTGGTGGCGATACATGGGAAGGCAATTCGGCTAATGGTCGAGGGGGGACAAATTTATGGTCAATCGCTAGCGTCGATGAGAAGCGCGGCATCGTCTATTTGCCACTAACTTCACCTTCAGCGGATCGGTTTGCAGGGGATCGAAAAGGGGCGAATCTTTTTGGCAATGCACTGGTTGCCCTGGATGCAATCACGGGTAAACGCCTGTGGCATTTTCAAACCGTCCATCACGACATTTGGGATTACGATATTCCTGCTCAGCCAAACCTAGTTACAGTTACGCACAACGGTAAGCCAGTGGATGCTGTGGCACAAGTTACTAAGACTGGATTCACCTTCCTGTTTGACCGGGTAACTGGAAAACCGTTATTCGACATTGTTGAAAAACCTGTTCCACAAAGCGAAATACCTGGTGAGGCGACTTGGCCCACGCAACCAATCCCGGTAAAGCCCTTGCCTTTTGCACGGCAGACTTTTCAAGCTAGCGAGCTAACCGATGTTACGGCGGAATCTCGATCGTTTTGCGGGAAAATCATCGATGGCGCGGTGCTCGGTGGACTCTATACCCCAGTGGGATTGCGGACCACAGTGCTGTTCCCTGGAACTAATGGCGGAGCCAACTGGGGTGGCGCATCTTTCGATCCGCAAACACATACTTTGTATGTGAATTCCATGGATGCGGGCCAGGTATTCAAGATGGTGAAGAACCGTGAAGGGGCTACTCTGCCTTACCGTTCCCAAGGAATGGGCACACCGAATTCCAGATTCTGGGATGACAAAATGTACCCCTGCCAAAAGCCGCCATGGGGCCAGTTGACGGCAATTAACTTGGATACCGGCGAATTTCGCTGGCAATCGGTGTTAGGTGTGGTGGATGAGTTAGTGGCCAAGGGAATTGCGCCTACGGGAACGGCGAACATCGGCGGGTCCATTGTAACTGCGGGTGGTTTGGTATTTATCGCTGCCACAAATGATAGTCGCTTTCGAGCGTTTGATAAAGAGACAGGGAAAGAATTGTGGGTTACTCGTCTGCCTGCCAGTGGGCACGCCACACCAATTACGTTTCTGGGCCGAAAGTCAAAAAAACAGTTTGTAGTGGTAGCGGCCGGAGGGGGCAATAAATACAACAACACATTTTCGGATTCGCTAGTTGCTTTCGCGCTGCCTTAGTCATACTAAAAGTACTAGCCTGTCTATTGCTTGTTATACAATATCGAGCATGGAAATAAAACCAACACTTAATAACTGTTTCAAAACTATTACCTGCTTGGCGTTATTGCTTGCCTCCCCTGCAATCAGTTCCGCAGCCATTTTCATCGGCAATTTATCTTCAGCTAATGATGTGATTCAAGTCGTGTTTAACCTGCCATCCCCTGCTAGTGTAAGCATTCAAACATATCAGTTTGGTGGCAATGGCTCCATCTCACCAGGAGGCATCGATTCGGTAGTTACTCTGTTCTTCGGCAATAACGCCAACGCAACTCTGGTTGCCTATAACGACGATGGAGATTGCCCGCCAGCTACAGAAAACCCGTTTTGTGGCGATTCAACACTGCAATTTCCAGTGTTGGCAAGCGGAAACTATATCATCGCCATTTCGGCAAATCAGAACTTACCCATAGGCCCGACTCTTGGTTCAGGATTTACCGGCGCCATAGGCACTTTGGATGGAACTAATTATTATTTAGACCTCCAAATTAGTAGTTTGGTCCGAGAGCCCACTACTTACGTTCTTGCCTTTTGTGGCTTGACTTTGATCCTAAGCAAGCGAAAAACAACGGGACGAAGCGTAAACAGCCTTCTAGTACTCCTAACTGTTGGCACAACCATGGCGGCCGACATTTTCGTTCCTTCTGGAGGCGACTTACAGGCCGCGCTGGACGCTGCACAATTGGGCGACACGGTTACCCTTCAGGCGGGCAGTGTATTTACAGGAAATTTCATTGCGCGCCCAAAGGTTGGAACAGGGTCTATCACAATACAAACGTCGTCAACAGAATTGCGATCCCGAGTTGGGGTTCGAGTTTCACCTGCGGATGCTCCAAAAATGGCGGCCATTGTGGCCCCTTTCACACTTGCTGGAATTGATTTTTCCTTTGGCGGAAGTCACTACAAGATGATTGGGATTGAAATTCGTCCGGCACCTGGAGTCTACACTTTCGATTTAGTTCGCATTGGCACTTTTGAAACACAACTTTCTCAACTTCCAACTGACATAGAAATTGACCGTTGCTACATCCACGGGGATCCTATTGTGGGTGGTAAACGGGGGGTTGCGTTGAATGGAATTGGAGTAACAATTCAGAACTCCTATTTTGATCAGTTTTTCGATCTGTTTCAGGAAACCTATGCCATTGGCGGTTGGACAGGACCCGGCCCTTACCGGATCATTAACAATCACCTGGAAGCTGCAGGTGTGATCATTCTGTTTGGCGGAGCAGTTCCAAATTTTCCAGGTGTGTTGCCATCCGATATTGAGGTGAGACAAAACCACTTTTTCAAGCCCCTTTCCTGGAATCCAAATCACCCTTCTTTTGCCGGCAATGCATACCTTTCAAAGTTTCACTATGAAATGAAATTTGGACGGCGAGCAGTGGTGGACGGCAATGTTTTTGAGAACTCCTGGCACCCACCAGTAGCTGGACGCGCTATCGTTTTGGGCATAAGAACGGAAGGCAATGTAATACCCAACGCAGTTATTGAAGACGTGCAAATTACTCGTAATATTCTGAAGAATTTGGGCGCTGGATTGTTGATCTTCGGTAGAGATGGAGACAATACCGGAGCACTTCGCCGTGTTCTGGTAGAAAATAATCTTTTCCTGGATGTCCTTGAATCGAATTCGTTACAGGGATTTCATACTGCTGGTGTGCTCGCCACCGTTCATAGCGGCGCGGAAGATGTCGAAATTCTGCATAACAGCTACATTGGGCAAGGCCGGAACATTTTCTTTCACACTTCCCAGTTAGGCCCAGGTTATAGGGTTGAAAATAACTTACTCCAACACAACCAACAAGGAATCTCGTGGGACGAGTCACTCTTCAATATTGATGCACTGAACGCGGTCGCCCCTTTGGGCTACACTTTTTTTGGGAACGCCGTTCAAGGAGGCACTGCCGCAAGATTCCCGGCCGGCAACTTCTTCCCGTCAACTTTGAATGACATTGGGTACGCCAATCTTGCTGTCAGCGACCTCCGATTACGAACATCAAGTCCCTATTGGCGGGCAGCGACTGATGGCAAAGACATTGGAGCCGATGCTGCGGCTGTTTATCAGGCAACGCAAAGCGTAGTTCCAGGAAGCACGGGTATTCCATTAGCAAGCCCTCGCTGTGTTACTGGAGTTACTCCGGCAAGCTCGACATTTGATCGTAACGGTGGGTTCGGTAGCCTGACTGTCGCGGCACCGGGTACTTGTTTTTGGATGACCGGAATTGCGCCGGGTTGGCTAAATCTGACAACCGGCTTCTCCGGCAGTGGCCCAGGAACAGTTACTTATACAGTGCCCGCTTATGTCGGCACAACAGCCAGAACAACTACCCTTGTTGTTGGGGGATTGAAGGTAACCGTCCGGCAGAACCCCTAGGTGGGTTGAAAAGTCTTGTCCTCTTGAAGATGACAAAAGGCCCTCTGGACTGGCATTATAAGAAGGCAAATGGCAAGACTGGAATCAAAGAACGCAATCATCACCGGAGGTGCCTCCGGAATTGGGCTCGCCATCGCGAAGCTTTTTTCCAAAGAGGGCGCAGCCGTCGATATTTTGGATCGTAACATTGGGGAAATGAATCGTGCGGTGGAAGAGATCCGAACGGCAGGTGGTACCGCCGACTCGGAGGAATGCGATGTTTCAGATCCGAAGGCGGTCACCGGCGTCATCGCTCAGATTCACGCACGGCGCGGCCGGATTCATATCCTTGTCAATAATGCCGGCATTGCACATGTCGGTAACGCGCTTACCACGACACCTGAGGACTTCGAACGGGTTCAGCGTGTGAACGTGTTTGGCCCAGCAAATTGTTTGCGAGCCGCCTTGCAGTTTATGATCAACGATGGCGGAGGCGCTATTTTGAATCTTGCCTCCTGCGTCTCTGTGATGGCCATTCCCGATCGCTTCGCTTACGCCACAAGTAAGGGTGCAGTCCTGGCGATGACCTACGCCGTTGCCAAAGATTTTCTGGCTAACAATATTCGTTGCAATGCCCTTCTGCCGGGCCGTGTTCACACGCCATTTGTAGATGGCTTTATCGCCAAGAATTATCCTGGTAGAGAAGCCGAGATGTTTGAAAAGCTATCGAAGGCCCAGCCAATAGGTCGCATGGCGCAGCCTGAAGAGATAGCCTATGCGGCCCTTTTTCTCTGCTCGGACGAAGCTTCGTTTATCACCGGTACCGCCATGCCAGTAGATGGCGGGACACTTACAATCCGTTAACTTACTCGACACTCTTAATTCAACCCACTTAAACTTATGAAACTCATTCGATTTGGTTCCGCCGGTGCAGAAAAGCCCGGCCTGATTCTTGCCGATGGACGCCGTATTGACGCATCCGCTTTCGGCTCTGACTATGACGAGCGCTTCTTCGGCGGCGATGGGCTTTCCCGCCTGGCTGCGTGGGCTGCATCCAATGCAGCAACAGCACCTACTGTTGACGGAACGGTACGCCTTGGTCCCTGCGTTGTTCGTCCAAGCAAGATTGTTTGCGTTGGATTGAACTATGCGGACCACGCCAAGGAATCTGGACTGGATATCCCCAAGGAACCGATTCTATTCTTTAAGAGCACTACTTCACTGACTGGTCCCAATGACTCGATAGTAATCCCGCGCGGATCAGAGAAAACGGATTGGGAGGTCGAATTAGCTGTAATCATCGGCAAGCGCGCCAGCTATGTCAGCGAAGCGGATGCCATGAATCACGTGGCTGGCTATGCCCTGCATAACGACTATAGTGAACGAGCCTGGCAGTTGGAACGTGGCGGCCAATGGGTGAAGGGTAAGAGTGCTGATACGTTCGCTCCGCTTGGACCGTTCCTTGCCACTCCTGATGAAATCGGTGACCCCGGCGCACTGCCGCTTTGGCTGAAAGTCAACGGGGTGACGCGCCAGAACAGCACCACGGCCCAGATGATTTTCAATGTACGGCAACTTATCAGCTACATCAGTCAATTCATGACGCTGCTGCCGGGTGATGTGATTAGCACCGGCACGCCTCCAGGAGTTGGGCTGGGCTTCAAGCCTCCCATTTTCCTTAAGGTTGGTGATGTGGTGGAGTTGGGAATCGAGGGATTAGGTGAGTCTCGACAGGAAGCCAAGGCTTGGTCCCGAGCATAGTAATTATTTAGTGGATTCCGGGGAAATGGTGGACGGCATGGGGATCGAATACTCTACCCATGCTGAAAACTCGCAAGTTATTGATTTTCTGTAACAGTACTTACCGCTAGAACCGCACATCCTGCAAAGTTTTGGCACAATATTGGCACATTTCCCGTGCTGGTCTTGTTTCCTAACTTTGCGGGAGGGCCCTAAAAGCCGAATAGCCACCCGCTGCAAGGGTGGCCATTCAATAAGCGGAGCTAATGTGAACTCTCTTAGAGTACACCAAATGGTGGATGGTTTTCCATTCGCCCCCTTCAAGATTTTCAACGGCGCTGTCGCCCCTGACTCGCTGTTTGCCATAAAGTGCCTCACAAGTGATGCCAAAGTGGTCTACACGCGCCTGCTGAGCTATTGCCGGGATAAGGATTCCTGCAACCCTCGTCTTGAGACCATAGCGGATGCAGTGGGGCTTTCTGAGGATCGGACGGAACGGGCCTTAAAGCAACTGAAAGAACAACACTTTATCAAGCGTATTCGTTCAGGTCCAGGGCGGGCGGCGGTTACTCAACTTCTATGGAATTCGCTTCTTTCCCCTAGTCTGAAGCTGGGTCTTGATCCCGCACCAGTGCGGAATCAGGTAGAATCCTTGATCCCGCAAAACCAGGGGTCTGATTCCGCACCTGTGCGGTGTCTTGATTCCGCACAGGTGCGGATTGTATATAAGGAAGAAGAGGTTCAGTTCGAAGAGGTTCAAGAAGTATCGACGACGACGAAAGCTCCATTTCCAATTTCAAACGAAAAACATCCGAAAGCATGGTGGAGCGAAGAGCAGGTTACTGAAGCACGTAGACTCTTAGAATTTCATTCAACAAACCGGCAACTGGGCAAACCTGATAGCGCCATTGCAGGAAGGATTCTCGTTAACTTGCAAGATTGGGCTGACTTCGAACTTTACCTGAGCCATCGAAGACAATCTCCCGGGCCTTACGCCAAGTCATGGGCATTTTACGAAAAGGACGTCAAAGATTATTGGCCACAAAGGCGTAAAGATTGCCTTTCGGATCAGGCTTTGGCAAATAGAAAGGAATTGGAAAGAGCAGCCCGAATGGAACAGGAAGACGCTGAACGCCAACAGCGAATTGCCAATGAAGCCAAACAAGAAAAAGCCAAGTTCGTGGCCGAGCGTCGTGCTAAGCATCCCGAGACTTGCGGAATGAGCGAAGAGGAACTTGACCAGTGGATGGTGGAGGAAATACGACGGCTGGATGCAGATATCAAAGCAAAGTCAATAGCAGAATCTGACAAACAAAAGGCACAATCGGAAAAAGATCTTTGCAGAAAGACCGAGCAATTTGAAAGAGTACAAGCTTCGATCATAGAAAGCCAGCAGCGCAAAAAACAAACGAAACAGGACTTTCTCCCGAACCCGACCGGGCTTCAACACACCAGCGTTCTGTTGAGTCAAATGGGGGCTGCCTGATGATGAAAGAAGTGGACACCCCCCCGCCAAACAATTCTTTCGACTTCCTTTCACTGGGGGTGATTCTATCCCGGCAGAACGCTAGCGACAGGGGTTTAATTGTGAGGGGGTTACCATGCCCAAGCTGAGCGGTTCCGACAAGGCGGCCAAAGTTTCGTCGAACGAAGCCCGGCGGCGGAAGGAAGTCGCCCTTGCAGGCATGCGGGAACTCGAACTGAGCAAAATGCAGGAAAGCCTACTCGACGCGGACAAAGTTCAGGCGTTCTGGACTGAGCAATGCGCCCGGCTCTCGCAAACCATGCTTGCCATTCCCGACCGTGTTGCGGAAGCGTTGGTTCGCAAAGACGCTGCGGCTATCCGTGTGCGGCTGCGTGAGGAGATCGAGGAAGCTTTGAGGGGATTGGTGCCGAATGTCGAAAACTGATTCCATCCGGGCCGTCTGGAACGCGGCGGCCGGCGCGTTACTCCCACCCCCAACGATGACGGTTTCCGAATGGGCTGACAAGTTCCGCGTCATGGATTCCACTTCGCCGCGACCGGGCCCATGGCGTACCAGTCTCACGCCATTCCTACGGGAACCGATGGATTGCATGAGCCCGTCTAGTCCGATTCAACGCGTGGTGGTGATGAAATCTGCGCAAGTCGGAGGAACAGAAGTTTTGCTCAATGTGACGGGCTTCATCATGCAGCATGCACCCGCGCCCACGATGCTGATTCAGCCATCGGTGGACATGGCAAAGCGATTCTCAAAGCAGCGGCTCAATTCGCTGATTGAAGCTTCACCCGCACTGCGCAAGCTTGTCCGTAATCCACGAAGCCGGGATAGTGGAAATACGGTTTTGTTGAAAGAATTCCCACGCGGGGTGCTGATTCTGACCGGTGCCAATTCAGCCGTGGGGCTTCGTTCGCTACCAGCGCAAAACGTCCTGGCCGATGAAGTCGACGGCTGGCTTCCCGATGCCGACGGCGAGGGCGATCCGTTCATGCTAGCCGTCCGGAGGACGCAAGCCTTCGGCAGCAAAAGGAAAATTCTGGCAGTAAGCACACCGACAATCGAAGGGGCTTCGCGGATTGAAGCGCTCTACAAGCAGCAAAGCGACCAGCGGAAATTCTTTGTGCCTTGCCCGCAATGCGATCACTTCCAGGTTCTGGTTTGGGCCGGAGTGGTTTGGGATCCCGGCAAGCCTGAAACGGCGCGGTACCGTTGCGAGGCCTGCGAGGAGTTGATTGAAAATCACGAGAAAGATGAAATGCTCGCGAGGGGGGAATGGCGTGCCAGTGCGAGCGGTGACGGCAAGACGGCAGGGTTTCACATTTGCGCGTTGTATTGCCCGTCCGGTTGGCCATCCTGGGCGGAACTGGCAGCGGATTTCCTTGAAGCCAACAAATCGAAAGAAACCTTGCAGACGTTCGTGAATACCATTCTTGGCGAGACCTGGCGTGATGAAGCGGCTGTTCCAGTGGAAGCCGATGTTCTGTACATGCGGCGTGAACCGTTCGCGGCGGAAGTTCCTGCAGGCGGCGCAGTGCTTACCGTTGGTGCCGACGTCCAGGACGACCGGATCGAATGCGAAATTGTGGCATGGGGCAAGGATGAGGAATCGTGGAGTATTGCCTATCACACGCTGATGGGCGATCCGTCCCAGTCCGACGTTTGGGCCGAGTTAGACAACCTGTTACTGCGGCAATACTCGCACGAATCCGGTCTCGTGCTTCCCATTTCCGCAGTGGCAATCGATTCCGGCTATCACACGGCGGCGGTCTATGAGTTCGCCTGGCCGCGGCTTCGCCGCAAGATTTACGCCACAAAGGGCGTATCCGGCTTTGGAAAGCCCGTTTGGCCGCGGAAGGCATCGAAGGGCCAAGGGGACGCGCCCGTGTTCATGGTTGGCGTCGATACCGCAAAGGAACGGGTTTACGCGAAGCTTAGGACCGAGAAACCCGGGCCCGGCTATTGTCATTTCCCTCTGACTCGCCAACGCGATTGGTTCGACATGCTGACCAGTGAAAGAATTGCCACTAGATACCGGAAGGGCTTCGGAGAACGGCACTGGTATAAGCCAGCTTCGGTGCGGAACGAGGGCCTTGATTGTCGCGCCTATGCCCTGGCAGCGCTCAATTCGCTTCTGATGGCGGGGTTACGGCTGAATCAGCACTCCGAGCAGTTGGCGTCGATGGCGGCAGGGACGGTGGTTAGGGATTCTTCAGGGTATCAGGTTGCGCGGAGTCGGTTTGTAGCCGGCTAAGCTAGGACCATTAGGAGAGGTACTGTAAATTTATGAATTCACAAAGATATCATAAAGGAAAAGTTCGCGGTTTTTTGATCGACTACCACCGTCAAGTGTGGACTAACTAACTAACTCAAGCCGAGCATGATCAGTTTAACTTCGGAGCGGATGAGGATAAAAAGGAATCCATTGATCGGGGGCGAGCCGGTTACATCGAGCGATTGCTTCCGTCTGAATAAAAGTAAGCATCAGGCTCGAACCTTCCGTTGTCAGTGGTGTTATTCTCAAGCCTGTTCAAATTTTCAAGCACACGTTCGCGATTTGACTCCAACTCCGCATCGAACCCATCTTCACCAAATCCGCAAAATATCTCAAATGCGTTCCTCGCAGCTCCTATCTTTTCGGCAACGTATCTGCTGGGACTGTCCGCATCCGCCCATACCTCGCTATTCAGTTCTTCCAGTTCCTTTAGTAAAACTGTGGCCTTGACAAAAATGTCCAAATATAAGGCTTTAATGTCCTTCTTTTCGGGATCGGGCCTACTATTCGCTAAACCTTTCAGTGCTTCAATAGCCTTTCTTGAATGCATGTTACTCGCTCCTGATTGATAGTCTACAACTTTTTCAGCAAAGTTTCACTTGCGTAATTATTTACTCAACCGTATAATACTTTTATGCGGTCCCAAGAAAAAGCGATTATCGAGGCATTGAAGGACAACGTTTATAGATTTGACGTTCCGATCTTTTCCCTCGGAGAATACATGGAACTTGCTTCGCTGGTTTGTAGTTCCATAGGCGCTGATGTGGGCAAAGTCAATCGTAATACTGTGGAGGCTTGGCTACGCTCAGGGATTCTAACTGAGTCAACGCGAACTGATCGAAATCGACTATTTTCCGGCGCGGATGTTGCCCTACTTGCAGTCGTTTACTTTTGCTCCACGATTGGCCTCAATAAAACAGAATTACTTCGCTCAGTGACGGCGGTCATCTCCGAGCAATTTGCTTTAGTCATAACCGAAGGCAATTGGACAGCGTTGGAAGATTCTTTTGCAAATGAGTCCTCACCGATGGGTTGTCAGGGGCTACTTACAATTACGGTTCGGAACAGGATAATTCAAATCGAAGTCCCATCATCCACCGCCCACCTGCAATTGATGATGAAGGGCGGCTTGACTACCGTTATTAACTGGTATCTTTTCTTCAGCCTTGCTATGGGTTTCGGAGGAAGACTTGGTTCACTGAAACAGGAAAAGCTTGCCAGCAAGGGAGCGATTAAACTCATGAAGCAAGCGGTTGAAGTACGAAAGAAAAAGGGAGTCAAATAAACATCTTGCTCCAACGGCTCAAATCGGCGGTTAGCGTCCTCTTCACCAGACGCGCTGAAGTACCTGTCTGGCTTCGCGCTTGGGACGCGGACGGCTGCGGCAATCGTCTGGCCAACTGGAACGCACCCACTTCCCGTATCAACCAGTTTTGGACAAACCCTATCAACCTGCAAGCCCGCGCGGAAGATGAGGAGCGGAACAATCCTTTGGCCCGACGTGCGGTCAATTCTTTGTGTGCAGCGGCAATCGGCGCGGCCGGGATAAACCCGCAATTCAAGAACAAGCAAGTCAAAGCAGTATGGGACAAGTGGACTGATGTCTGTGACGCGGAAGGGCGGCTTGATTGGATTCAAACTCAAGAACAGGCTCTTCGGACTGTCGCGATTAGTGGAGAGGTTTATGTCCGGTACGTTTACACAACCGGGGGCTTGAAGCTTCTCATTCTTCCACCAGTGTTCCTCGATCGTACGCGCGTCGACGGCGAAACGCAGGAAGGCATCACTTACAACGGACTTACACGGACCGGCTATTGGCTATTTGAGCGCCATCCGAGTTTCGTAATGACACCCCTTAAAAGTGTGTTTGTTCCGGCTGACCAAGTGCTTCATATCTTCCGCCCGCACGCGCCCGGCGCGCAACGCGGGGTTACGTGGTTCGCGCCCGTGCTGCTCGATTTGTATGAAATGAAACAGTATTTGGAAGCAGCGCTTGTGAAGGCCAAAGTATCGGCGCTGTTCGCTGGCTTCGTCCGGACCGCAGACGGATCGAATCCGCTTGCAGCGGCGAACACGTCCGTGCCGACACTCGAACCCGGATCGATGGGACGGTTGCAACCAGGTGAGGAAGTGGAATTCACCACGCCCCCTGATGCTGGTCCAACGTTCGACCCGTTCGTTAGAACATATTTGCGGCGAATCGCGGCGGGGCTGAATATTCCCTATGAGATCTTGACTGGCGACCTTTCGGCGATCACTTTCGCGAGCGGACGGCATGGACTGCTGGAATGGCGTCGGCACATCGAAAGCATTCAACATAACCTGATGGTTGCCCAGTTCTGCAAGCCGGTTTTCGAGCGCTGGCAGCGGTTGGCGCTGGCGTTTGGCGAAATCAGCCAACCCGTGCAACCGCGCTGGATTGGTCCAACTATCGCAATGCTCGACGAAAGGGCAGACACAGCAGCGACCGTTGCGAAGATTCGCGCGGGCCTCACATCGCGTTCTGAATCCGTTGCTTGCACGGGTTGGAACATTGAAGATATCGACGCGGAAATTGCGGCGGACAATGCCCGTGCAGACGGTTTGAAACTCGTGCTCGATTCTGATCCGCGCAAAACAACCATGCAAGGCATGGAGCAACAATCCCAAATTGGAGCAGTTCAACAATGAACGACATCTTAACCAGGGCGGCAAACTTCGAGCCTTCCACGTTTGACACGAAAGACAATTCCGTCGAATGCGTTTTCTCGACCGGCGCTGAAATAACCCGCAGCGACTTTGAAGGCCCCTATCTGGAACGTCTCGACATGAGCGTTGATGCGGTCGACCTCACCCAATTGCAGGGCGGGCCGGTGCTCGACAATCACGACCGGTTTAGCGGCGTGCGGGCCATCCTGGGCTTAGTTGAGAAAGCAACCGTTGATGGAAAGCGCGGGCTTGCAAAGCTTCGCTTCAGTACACGCTCAGACGTTGCCGGAATAGCGAGCGACGTGAAAAACGGAATCATTCGCAATGTCTCCGTTGGCTACAAAGTCCAGCAATGGCAGACTTCCAAGCGTGCGGACGGCATGCGCGTAAAGACGGCAATGAAGTGGCAGCCGTTTGAAATCAGCTTCACCCCCCTTGGAGCAGATCCAGGGGCAACCGTTAGATCAAAGGAAAATTCAACCATGAATCCACAAGAACAAATTCGCGGCATTGCGGCGGCGGTTGGTGTAGTCGCCACGTTCGCCGATGGCCTAATCAATCGCAACGCAACCGTTGAGGAAGCAAGGGCGGCAATCCTTGAAGAAGCGGTTCGCACCAGTCCCACTATCATCAATCGGGCACCCGCAGTGGTCACGCGTGAAACCTCAGCCGACGAACTCACCCGTGCGGCAACCGACGCGTTCTATTACCGCATGCACCCGAGCCATACGGTACCAGAATTGGGCCGTCAGTTCGTCGGCAATCGCCTGGCTGACTTCGCCCGCGTCATGCTTCGTTCGCGGAGCATTGATTCGTTTGGCAGTGACGCGGAAGTGGTGACTCGTTCTCTGAATACAACATCGGACTTCAGCAACCTGCTATCGAACCTGACAAACAAATCGTTACAAGCGCAGTATGCGCAAGCTCCCAGCGGGATGAAATTGGTATGCCGTCGAGGGACGGTGAACGACTTCAAGCCGAAGAATATACTCCGTCGCGGCGAAATGCCAACTCTCGAAAAAGTGAACGAGAAGGGCGAGTTCAAGCGCGGATCCACCGTGGAATCGAAGGAAGCTTACTCCGTCGCCACTTACGGAAAAGTTTTCAGTATGACGCGCCAAATGCTCGTCAACGACGATCTTGGAACCTTTTCCGATATCGCATCGGGCTGGGGCATGGCAGCGGTTGAGTTTGAAAATCAACTTCTGGCGCAGCTGCTCACCGTAGGCGGCGGCCTGGGCCCGGTGCTCGCAACGGACAATAAACGCCTGTTCCACGCGGACCATCTCAATATCCAGATCTATGCGGCAACCATCGCCTTTAACTCCTTAAATGAAGCCCGGCTTGCCATGCGAAGCCAAAAGGGACTTAATGGCACCATCGCCATTAACGCGATTCCGAAGTACTTACTCGTGCCAGCAGCACTTGAAGCTATCGCCGAGCAATACTTAGCGACCATTTATCCTGCTACATCAAGTGCGGTGAATCCGTTTACCGGACAGCTTCAGCTTGTCGTTGATCCGCGATTGGACGCATTCAGCACCAGCGCATGGTATCTCTTCTGTGATCCCGCAATCCTGCCAGTGATCGAATACAGCTATTTAAGTGGGTTTGAGGGCCTTTATGTTGAGACGCGCAATGGTTTCGAAACGGACGGGGTAGAGATCAAAGCCCGGCTCGATTTCGGCGCAGGCGGCATAGACTACCGTGGGGCGTTCCGAAATGTTGGAGTGTAGTAATACTTATGGCGCTGACACTTGAGCAACTCCGGGAACAGCGGGACAAGGCTATCTTGGCGATGAGCTCACCCGAGCGCGTCGAGTTCAACGGGCGGAGTACAACACACCGTCCGCAGCGGGATTTGCAGGCAACCATCAACCGGCTCGACGCGGAAATTGCCCGCATGCAAACTCCACAGGGCACAACTTTCGTAATTCAATCTAAGCGAGGTATCGAATGAAGAATTTTATTCAACCAGGTGAGACTATCACCGTTACAGCGCCCGCCGATGTGGCAAGCGGCGCGGTTCTAGTAGTCGGTTCAATCGTCGGCATTGCGGCTTACACGGCGTTAAGCGGCGCAGACGTTGAGGTACAGACCGTAGGGGTGTTCGACCTTACCAAGGTCACCACAGACGTAATTGCGCAGGGCGACAAACTGTATTGGGATTCGAGCGCAGCGAAGCTAACCAAAACGGCCGGCACGGGAAGCAAACCTTTAGTTGGTTATGCACTCGCGGCGGCCGGGAACGGTGTTACAACCGTCCGGGCAAGCTTGAAGCCAACCATGCAGACCGGCGCGGCCTAAGCTTTAGATTTTGATGGAGTGTCTGTCGTTCCGTTGAGTTTGAGGGCTCACCCCCTTATTTTTTCAATGGAAAAAGACTTCATCGAATGGAGGGCCTGATGGGTTTAGCTCCTCGTTGACCATCGGGCCTTCGAATAAAGTTTAAGAGTTTTAGGGCCTTGAATGGCCTCCTCCTACATCTGCATTTTTGAAAAGGTGAATTTCATGAGAGTTTCAATGCCCAGAATCGAGCCTATTAGCATTGACCCTCACTACTCCCCCGCATTCTATGCGGAACTTTGGGGCGTGAGTACCGATACTGTAGTGCGTTGGTTTCAAGATGAAGTTGGCGTTCTGAAACATGGCAATCCAGTGAAGAACGGCAGACGAAGCAGAGTTGCGTTAAGCATTCCGTACTCTGTTGCTCAGCGCATCTATGAGAAGAGGTCGAGCTAAATTGGGTAGAATCGGCGACATGTTGAAACCAATTCGACGGCATACGCCGAAATGTCCCCATCGAAAGAAGGGGAATGACTATTTGAAATGCACCTGTCCGTTGTGGGCCCACGGCACAGTCAATAGGAAAAGGATTCGCGCCTCACTTCAAACGCACGACATTCAGCGAGCCTATCGCAAGATCGGCACAATGATGGAACAGACACCGGACAAACCTACTACAGCACTCACTGCGGCTGTTGAGCAGTTCCTGGCTGCTGCAGGCGTTAGAGAAGGGACATTGAGAAACTACCGCCGGATTTGTGCCAACTTCCTTGAAGTAGCCAAAGTCCGCACAGTTGCAAACGTTCAAGACGTGACGCTTGAATTGATCGAAGTCTACCGAAACAGTCGAGAGATTGAACCATCCACCTGGCTAAAGGAATTGGAGTTCTTACGCGGGTTCTTTGGTTATTGCCATGATCGCGGCTGGATAACGGGGAATCCGGCGAAGCTTTGTCGAACTCCCAAGGTTGAAGTAAAACCTGTTGAACCCTACACTCAAGAGGAGTTCATACGAATGCTAGCAGCGTGCGAGACCTTCGGACAACAGAATTACGAAAGGACGCGCGCCAAGGCGATGCTTTTGGTTTTGCGTCACACAGCACTGCGAATTTCAGACGTTGCATTGCTCAAGCGTTCGTGTGTGAAGAATGGAAGCATAACTGTCCGCACGATAAAGAACAGCAAGGATGTAAATCTGCCGGTTCCCAAGGAGCTTCAAGCAGCGTTAGACTCCTTACCTGATCCCAAAGAAGCTGGGCCTAGTCCAGAGTATTATTTTTGGAGTGGACGCGGAACTGAGCGCGCCATGGTGAGGGGAGTTGATCGTACACTAAGAAGAGTGTTTTTGAAGTCCGGGGTGCCTGGGGCACATGCACACAGATTCCGGCACACACTGGCTACTGAGTTGTTAGAAGACGGGGTAAGCTTCGAGGATGTTGCAAGCATTCTCGGAAGCTCACCCGCCATCATCCGCAAGCATTACGCCCAGTGGAGTCCCAAGCGTCAGGAGCGGATTGAGAACCTGATGCGCAACCGTGTTGTTCTTAGCGGAAAAGACACGATAGTGACACAGGCTCAAACAGCCTCAGCTATCTGCTGAATTCAAAGAACTTGTAATGGTGGACGGCATGGGGATCGAACCCACGACCTCCACGTTGCGAACGTGGCGCTCTCCCAACTGAGCTAGCCGCCCATTTCCCCTTGATTATATCTCAATCCCCTTGGAACGATTCCCAGTCGCTTGGCGGATTCAAGAATGCATTTGGAACGCTGCAGCAATTTTGCCAAATTATCCAGTCCATTTCCCATTTGGCTATTTTGGCTTTTCTGCGCAGCCCTGGCCTTTTATCGAAGTTGATCCTGATCCTGGTTTCCGTTAAGCGTGCTGCTTATCATTGCCGTGAGCTATGCTTCGTACCAAACGGCGAGGAATGGCGCTCAAGACTCAGCGCAGCGTCAGTTGTTTGGCGTTTTCCAGGACTTGAAGGATGCTATCCTGGGCCAGCGGGATTGCCACTATGTGGCGGTTTACTCGCAATAATGGCATTACCGAAGGTCGGTCCCATAACAAAATGGAAACCATCAACGGGCAAGCTTACGGCTTCCGCAATTTCCAAAACTATAGAACGCGAGTTAAACTTCTTGAACTGGAGCCACCCGTCAGAATCGAACTGACGACCCTCTCATTACGAATGAGATGCTCTACCAACTGAGCTAGGGTGGCTTTGCTACTCACAATCAAACATTGTGAGTACTTCACTCAATAATGAGTTTACCTGAACCCAAAAACCCTCGCAAGCGCCAAAGATACTTACTTCAGCAGAGTCACAACTCCCCAAGGGCTTCCACCACATTTGATCTTGCGCAAAAGAGTCATTGTCGATAAATCCACTACTGAGATATCGTTGGCCGGACCATTCGCCGTGAACAGTGTTTTGCCATCCGGTGAAAGCGCCAAACCCCAGGGCCTTCCCCCAACCTCAACCCACGATTTCACTTCGTTCAATGCTGTATCCACCATGAATACCTTGTGCCCTCGCCCAGTGGTGACAAAGAGCTTCGATGCGTCTGGTGAGAGCAGCACACCCATCGGCTTAATCACTCCTTCCTC
The DNA here is from genome assembly GCA_043755435.1 of Bryobacterales bacterium. Lineage (GTDB taxonomy): Bacteria > Acidobacteriota > Terriglobia > Bryobacterales > Bryobacteraceae > JANXSF01. The sequence continues at coordinate 34,648 of JAYUSZ010000110.1, forward strand.
GCCTATAGGGATTGTCTTAACCACTTCCTGCGTCACTGTATCCACCAACGAAACGGTGCCATCATTCTCAGCGTTGACGTAAGCTTTTGCACCCGTAGGCATGAACGCAACCGTTCTTGGACGATGCCCAACTTTGATCTTCTTCACCAGTTTGGCCGTTGCAACATCCACAACTCCGACCGTGGATTCCGCTTCAGAAGTTACGTAAACCTGTTTGCCGTCGGGAGTCAGTTGCACTCCCTCTGGCTCTTCGCCAGTCTTAACTGTTTGAGTAATTTTTTCCGTGGTTACATCCAGAAAGCTGACGCCTGCAACATCTTCATTGCTTATAAACAAGGTTTTACCGTCGTGACTGATGTCAAAATTTTCAGGATCGGATCCACCGTGGATCACCTTTACCAACTTGCCTGATTTGACATCGAAAACACCAATTCCATCCGCTGATTTATCAGGTGGAGGTAAAGTGCTTTCGTCCACACCTGGAGGCGAGGGCGGAGTGCCGCTCAACGCCACATAGATAGTTCGTCCATCCGGACTGGCATGGATACCGCGCGGCCGTTTGCCAAGATGGATGGTGGCGGTAACCTCAAAGGTGTTGGAATCAATCACGCTTAAATCACCCGATGTTTCATTACTCACATAGATGTTGTAGCCCGTGGGTTTCAGCACTGCCGGGGGCACGGTGGAGCAGCCAGCAAGGCAAATAAGAAAGCACACCACCAGCCACACGCGTTTCGAAGTATCCATAAAATCAATCTCCCTTGAACGTAAATAGCAGTGTTGATTTGCCCGATGGCTCCACAATCAATTCCTGTTCCTGGGTACCCAACTCTTCCTGCCAAGCTTCAATCGTATACTTTCCTGGCGGCACGTTTTTCAACTCAAAACTGCCATCAGCCGCCGTCACCGCAAAATAGGGGTTCTCAACGACACCAATCCAGGCTTTCATCCAGGAGTGAACATTGCACTTCACTCGGATCATCACCTCGGACTTCGAGAAGCGGCGCAGCAGCGGTTCAGCTCCGGCAGCCTGACTTTGATTCCATTCCCGATTGTTTTTGGGACGCGGGTGAATATTATGCGTCACCGGATCGGAGTTAATCACTTGGTAGCCTTGCCCGGTTTGAATCCCCAGAACTCTTGGTTCAAACCCACAGCCTTTCTGAACCATGGTGACGGGGACGGCAGCAGGCTGGAAATGCTTTCCCTCCAGGCCGTACTTAATGTAGACAAACACGTTTCCCAATTTCCCTTTGCTATTTACTGCGATTGCATCCTGATACACCGGTTGCTTGTGAAGCTTGGCGCATTGCGGATCTTCTTCCATATCTACTTTGGTCCGAGGAGGCGTTTTGCCCTTGAAAAGAACGGTCCCGGAAATCACGCCAGCAGTACCGGAATCAACTTTCGTGTAGATAACTTCCTTGACAGATTCAGCCACGGGATTCTGCTTCTGTTCGGTACTACAAGCACCCAGAAAAAGGAAAAGCAGCAGAAATAGCTGTTTCATTTAGGCGGCCCGGAGTTCGCCGGCATTTCCCCAGTAAGTGTTTCCATGAAGGCAACTAAGTCAGCACGTTCCTGGCCACTAAGCTTCAGTTCCTTGATTTCCTTATCAAGATACTGGTTCGATGTGCCACCGCCGACATAGAAATCAACCACCTCTTTCAACGTCGCCTGTTTTCCATCGTGCATGTATGGGCCGGTTTGCGCAATGTTGCGAAGTGTTGGGGTTTTGAATGCACCCTTGTCCCGTTCCTCTTTGGTTTGCTCGTAGCGGCCAAGGTCGGTTAGCTCACCATCTGTGCCGATGCCAACGCCAATATTATGGAATTTTCCGTCTGTGAAAGGAGCATTTTGTTCACCAATCTTGTGGCATACGGAGCAATTTCCCTTCTTAGTATTATTGAAGATCTCCAGACCGCGGATGGCTGCGGGACTGATCGCCTTCAGGTCACCACCAAAGAAATAGCGGTCGAACGGGGAGTTCCCGCTAAGCAATGTCCGCTCAAAACTGGCGATCGCTTTGCCAACCATTTCCATGCTGATTGGCCCCGGTCCAAAAGCAGCTTCAAACAATTTGACATAAGTGGAGTTAGAGTTTAGTTTGGCGATACAAGCATCGTGAGGCATGTTCATCTCAACTGGATTTTCGATGGGCCCACCCGCTTGTTCTTCAAGCGTCTTCGCGCGGCCATCCCAAAATTGCACTGGGGAATATGCGGCGTTCAAAATGGAAGGTGCATTGCGCGTACCCAATTTCCCCCCAACTCCAACAGAAACGCGACGAGGATCAGCAAAGCCAGCAGCTGGATCATGACAACTGGCGCACGCCACGGAGCCATCAGCTGAAAGTTTGGTTTCATAAAAAAGCTTTCGTCCCAATGCGACGGTTTCCACAGTTGGTTGATTGTCTGAAGGCACTTCAGCACGGGGCAGGCCAAGTGGAGCGTCGATGCGAAGACCAGTTCCTTTAGGTTTACCGGATCGTCCGCAGGAAAACAGCAGTGCCGTTGTAATGCCAAGGCACAAGCACTGTTTAATAGAGGTCATAGTGGTTAAAAAGTGAATCGATCCTTCTTCGCTTCAATTTTAGCAGGGTCCAGGCCTGGGACCTTTTTTAGATCATCAATAGATTTGAATGGGCCATGTTTTTCCCGATAGCTGATGATAACGGCTGCCTGCGAACGGCGAACTCCAAGGGCACTTTCAATATCGATGGCTTCGGCTGTATTGATATTCAACTTGGGCACCTCATCCGCCTGATAATGAGATGCCAAATAATCAAAAACGGTTTGTAAATCCGTTTCCGAACCCTTCATGCCTAGCGTTGCCATTTTGGTCATGGTAGTTTGCCAACCGGCCTTATCCTGACGCACAGAAACGGAACGGGAAAGCTCGTGACACTGGCTGCACATCTTGGTGGTTTCCACTTTGCCAGGGCCTTCAGGAAGTTGTTGCGCGTAGCATGCGGCGATGGCTATAACAATCAGGAGCCTCATACTTACCAATATACAATTTGGGACCATGCTTTTTCCCTTGACTCTGCCCTTGCGTCAGGCATCAGCATGTAATACGAGGGAACCGATGAGCAAGTTCTACCAAATCCATCAATTCGCCGAACTGGCCGGAGTAACCGTGAAAGCGTTGCATCATTATGACCGCTTAGGATTGTTGCAGCCAAAGCGGACCGATGCCCGGTATCGCCTTTACACTGCACGCGATTTGGAACGTTTGGAACAAATTGTTGCTTTGAAATTTCTTGGGCTTCCATTGAAGAAAATCAAGCAAGTGCTGGACCAAGGGGCAATGGAGCTGAGCGACGCGTTGCGTGTGCAGCGTAGAGCGTTGGAAGATAAGCGACGGCTTCTGACTGTTGCCATAAGGGCAATCCAGGAAGCCGAACAATCAATCGAACCCAATAAACCTGCCGACCCCTTGATCCTGAAAAAACTGATTGAGGTGATAAGTATGCAAGATGGCATTGAAGCAATGAAGAAATACTACAGTGACGAGGCTTGGGCCAGGCACCGGCGGCACTACGAAGAGGAGCCCTCTGCGGATTGGAAAGCGCTTTACCGTGACGTGGAGGCTGCGCTAAACGAAGACCCGGCTGGCGAGAAAGGTCAGGAATTAGCGGGCCGCTGGACTGCGTTACTGCAGCGTGATACCGCCTATGATCCGCAAGTGATCGCGGGCATGATGAAGGCATGGATGGATCGCAGAAACTGGCCCTCGGCCATTCAGCAGCAGGCTGCTGTTTATAACCTTGAGCAAGTGCGGCCATTCATACAAAGGGCGATTCTCGCCTTGCAGAAGCGGACCCTGAACGATGACGAAAAATGGGCCAAGTTAATGGAGCGGGCCCAATGGAACACGCTACTCTTTGAGGCGAACCTTGCTGTGGATGATGATCCTTCCAGTGAAAGAGCCCAAGCCCTTGCAGCCCGTATGGAAGCTCTTTTGGGGTTGGGTGGTGCGCCGACCGATACAACAGTTATAGGACTTAAGCAATGGATGAGCCAGCAAGAGTGTTCAAAATATCAGAATATGATTGACCCGGAAAAAGTTGCTGGCCTACTA
>JAYUSZ010000111.1:0-13606 GCA_043755435.1 Bryobacterales bacterium
AGGCTGGTCGGCTCATTCGGCATGGTATAACTACTAGCGGTTGTGCCCCTAATCACTCAGTCAGGTTCGCCATCACGTTACTTGCTTTGCTTGGCGTTGGTCCTATCTGTCCAAGCAGCCAAGCCCCAGTCCTCCGCACCTGTTGAAGAGTTTTTGAAAGAAGCCATCCGATTGCATCAGGCCGGTAATATTGAATCAGCAATTCCCGCTTACCAAAAATATCTTAAGCAGCAGCCAAATTCCTTAATTGCACTATCAAACCTGGGCGCGGCTTTTGCCCGCACAGGCCGCTATCAGGATGCCATTGTTCAGTATCGTCAGGCGTTGAAATTGCAACCGGGAAACACTCCTGTTGAATTGAACCTTGGTCTTGCTTACTATAAAACGAACCAGACAGAACTAGCTGCGGTCACTCTTGAAAAAGTGCATCGCGCCGTACCAGATCAAATGCAGCCCATTCTATTGCTCGCGGATTGTTTGCTGGCAATGGGTAAGCACAAACTAGTAATTCAGCTGCTCAACCCTATCTCTGACAAGACCCCTGATGACATGGCCGTCACCTACCTTCTTGGCACCGCCTTGGTTCGCGACAATCAGGTTGACCGGGGCCAGCGCGTCATAGACCGCATCCTAAGCAAAGGCGATTCTGCGGAAGCTCGTCTGCTGTTGGGCACCACACGATTGCAAGCCCAGGAATTTCCCGCGGCGCTGGCAGATCTAACAAGGGCAGTGGAACTCAACCCCAACCTACCCGAAGTACACGCATACTATGGCCAGGCATTGCTGCGCACCGGTGACCCGGTTAGAGCGGCAGATGCTTTTCGCAAAGCACTGTCCGCCAATCCCAATGACTATCAGGCCAACATGCAGCTTGCGGTTCTATTAAAAGAAGAAGCGAAAATGAGCGATGCGCGGCAGTTGTTGCAGCATGCATTGCAAGTCCGCGCAGGTGATATTGGTGCGCGTTATCAGTTGGCAACCATCGACATGAGTGAGGAAGGCAAAAACGATTCCACGCGTCGCCAGCTGGAACAAATTGTGAAGGAAGCCCCCGATTTCACTAGTGCCCATGTAGCCCTGGCAACTGTTTACTACCGCCTGAAACGCAAGGCAGATGGCGATCGCGAACGGGCGATTGTTCAAAAGTTAAACACTGCAGCGCAGGCAAAACAGCAACAAGGTGTGAATGTGAAATAAATGCTGACGCTCTTGGCTTTGCTAATCAGCTTCGCCACCATAGCCCACGGATCCCCTGCCAATTGTGCACCTTGCCATCGTGCCGAAACAAAAGCATTTGCCGGTGGCGGAATGACGCGTGCTTTAGAAAGCGCACCAAAAGCGGCCATTCTACGAGCAAACCCAAACATGAAAGCCGCGATCGGAGGCTTCTCTTACGCAATCACCACCTCTGCCGATGAATCGATTTACTCTGTGAGCGATGGAAAAGAAACAGTTCGCATTCCCATCCGTTGGGCCTTTGGACAAGGCGTAGCCGGACAGACCTATTTGTATGAACGGGAAGGCCGCTGGTATGAAAGCCGCGTCAGTTACTTTTCCGCGCTGCGCGGACTTGACCTTACTATGGGGGCGCAATCCATCACTCCATTGAATCTGTGGGAGGCCGCTGGCAGAATAACATCCCCCACTGAAGCGGGTCGTTGTTTTGATTGTCATGCCACCAACGTTGTGAAATTGCCGCAGCCCGTCCTGACTGCGATGGTTGCCGGAGTGCAATGTGAACGATGCCATGGAGCCACAGAAGTTCATCTGTCAGATCGTAAAGCTTCTATGCGAAAGCTAGGGAAATTCAGTGCTGAAGAGACATCGGATTTTTGTGGTCAATGTCATCGCACCTGGGCGCAGGTGGCTGATGGCGGGCCACGCGGAATTCAAAACGTGCGCTTCCAACCTTACCGTTTGGGCAATAGTAAATGCTATGACGCAACGGATGACAGGATACGCTGTACGACATGCCACAATCCGCACGGGCCTCTGGAAACTAGTGTTGCTGCCTATGATGCAAAATGCGTCGCTTGCCATGCCCGCAGGGCCAAACCAGTAACCAAAGCTTCGGCCCACATTTGCCCGGTGTCAACCACTGGGTGCACGAACTGCCACATGCCGCGCATTGATTTGCCAGGGGCTAATAAGAAATTTGCTGATCATCGCATCCGGGTGGTCAAGGCCAATGAGCAGTATCCTGATTGAAGGGAAATGAAGCTATCCAGGCGTCAATTGCTATCGCTCACCGCTGCCCGTCTTCTTCACGGTGCTGATGGAAAGCCCATGTTCGAAGAGGTTTCCCCAGTAGTAAGCGGCATAAAATGGATCCATGAAAACGCAATGTCGAAGGACCATTTTCTTCCCGAAGCACTTGGACCAGGGTGCGCGTTTCTAGATTACGACAACGACGGGTGGATGGACATTTATCTGGTGAATAGCGGACCGAGCGATTTCTATCACCCAAAGAATGCTCCCCGAAACGCGCTTTATAAGAACAACCGGGACGGCACGTTCACCGATGTTACAGACAAAGCCGGCGTGGCTGGCGGCACTTTTGGGATGGGTGTGGCCGTAGGCGATTTCGATAACGACGGTTGGCCCGACATGTTTGTAACATCGTTTGGGAAATGCATCCTGTATCGCAATAATCGCGACGGCACTTTCTCCGATGTGACCAAGAAAGCGGGCCTGGAAATCGATGGCTGGACCACCAGCGCAGTGTGGTTTGACTACGATAACGATGGCAAGTTGGACCTGTTTGTCTGCAGCTTTGTCGACTACAGCAAAACAGCCCATCGATCCTGCGGCAGCAATCAATTGGGGCAGCACTACTATTGCATCCCGCGATTTTTTAAGCCCACCGCAAGCTTCCTGTTTCACAACAATGGCGACGGAACATTCAGCCGTGTCGAAGATGGCACAGACATCGCCAAAGCGATGGGCAAGGGCTTGGGTGTGGTTGCTACTGACATCAACAACGATGGACAAATGGATTTGTTTGTCGCCAACGATACCGTGCAAAACTTTCTGTTTGTGAATCGTGGTGCGGACAAAACGGCAAAAACCAAGGGCCGTTGGCGTTTTGAGGAATCGGCACTCCAAGCCGAAGTAGCGTTCAGCGAAGCAGGCCAGCCACGCTCTGGAATGGGCGTTGATGCAGCCGATGTTTTCAATCGTGGCTATCAGGATCTCTTTGTGGCGAATGTGGATCAGGAAAAGTTCTCGCTCTATCAAAACCAGAAGAACGAAACCTTCCGTGATGTGGCGCAGGCCAATGGCGTGGCTCAATCCACCCGGCTGCTGAGCGGTTGGGGATTGAAGTTCTTCGACTACGACAACGATGGGAATGTGGATCTTATTCTTGCCAATGGCCACCCTGATGACATGATTGAAAGTTACTCACCTACAGTGAAGTACAAGGAACCGATCCTGCTATTTCACCAGGAAGGCGGTAAGTTGCGCGATGTAAGTAGCGAAGCAGGCCCAGCATTTAGTAAGTCATATCCGGCCCGTGGATTGGCCGTTGGTGACTTCAACAACGATGGGCTTGTGGATGTTTTGATCGCAGTGAATGGCGGGGCTCCTGTGCTACTCAAGAATCAATCCAACAGTGAGAATCGCTGGGTGGGGTTGAAACTGGAAGGAGTCAATTGTAATCGTGACGCCATTGGGGCAAAGATACGCTGGTCAGCCAATGGAGTTATCCGATCGCGAATGAAGAATGGGGGCGGGAGTTACCTTTCATCCCATGATCCAAGAGAAGTATTGGGAGTTGGGAGTGCGGCTAAGATTGACTGGGTGGAAATCACCTGGCCTAAACCCAGTGGCAAAGTACAGCGCTTCACTAACCCGACGATGGGACGTTACTTATTGGTCAGGGAGCAAGTGTGACTACCGGCGTAACACTGGAAGTCCATGAACCGCTATTGGTGAATGCGCTAGGTCATTCAGCCGGCGCTGTTATTTTCGCCATTTTCTTATACCTGCTATTGCGTGACCGTGGGGGTGCACGTCTGGAAGACAGCCGGCGCGCCATCGCCGCCGCAACATTGGCACTAATCTGGAGCATCGCTTCCCTGGCTCTACTGGTTAACGGTTCACGAGTGCTGATCGCGCTTTCCAGTTCCGCACTCAGCCTGCTTCCTGCTGTATTGTTGGACGTCTCTCTCAGCGGAAAATTTCCTTGGATTCAACGAGCCGGCTACTTACTCAGCGCCTCTGCCATCCTTGCTCATACCGTGGAACTATTTGGGCAGTATGCTGATTTCCATAAACCTGCATTAATCCTCATCACTATTGGCTTTAGCGGATTGACAGTGTTAGCCGCATTGCAGGGTGGACCTCGCTTGTTGGCAAGTATGTCGCTGTTTCTATTTGCAATGTCATTCCTGCATTTACAAACAGGTATCGCCCACAATACTTGGCCAATTGAATTGATTTTGCACCATGCTGGTATCCCACTTTCTCTGTTTGTGTTGCTGCAGGATTATCGTTCTGTGTTGGTGGATGCCTTGGTTCGGTTTTCCGCGAACATGCTGCTGGCGTGCGCTTTCGCAATAGTATCCATGCGTGCCATAGCTATGTTACCGCCACCGGAAGAGGGAGTTGCACAGTGGCTCTCCGTACTTGGAGCAGCGTTGGGTTTTGTGCTTTTCGCAATGGCCCGCGGATCGGTACAGCGCTTACTAACAAAGTTGGTATTCCGGCGTGGGGACCTTGCCGAGGCGCTTCGAAACTTGAAAGTTGGGCCGGAAGGAACTACAAATGAACATCAGTATGCGGCTTGGGTTCGTCAGCGCGTAGCCGAGTTCTTTCATGCTGGGGCAACCGGTGTGCCCTCGTCGTCACTGGCAAAACGGATCAACCAACTGGGACCTCCGCTGGCGACTTTGGCGGCGGCACTGCCTGAAGTTCGCAAGGAATTGGAAGAACTTGGGGTGGAGGCGATCGCACCTTTGAAAGTTTCTGGAGGCAAGCCTCAATTCGTTTTGTTAGGACGTCGGCAAGGCGGACGGCCATACTTAAGCGAGGATCTGGAAGCACTGGCAATGTTCGCATCTCAAGCTTCCGAACAGATTGAATTGTTTCGCGACACTGAATTGCGCAAGCTAATTACCCAGGCTGAACTCCGCGCTCTGCAATCGCAGATTCACCCGCACTTTTTGTTCAATGCACTAAATACGTTGTATGGCGTGATCCCCCGGCAGGCGGCCGGTGCAAGGCAGACCGTATTGAATCTTGCCGATATTTTCCGCTACTTCTTACGAGGGGAAAAGACTTACATTGCCTTGGAGGAAGAAGTTCATATTATCAAGGCGTATCTGGAAATAGAGGGCCTGCGTTTGGGGTCAAAATTGAGGACGGAGATCGACGTTAGCAGCGAAGCGATGGCTGTTCGGATTCCGGTATTAAGCGTTGAACCACTGGTAGAAAACGCAGTGAAGCATGGCGTGGCAAACCAGCAAAAAGGGGGGCTGGTTCGCCTGTCAGCTTATGTTGAAGATGGTGTGTTGATTGTCTCAGTGCATGATTCGGGTCCTGGATTTTCTGTGCAAGATGAAACAAAAGGTGAGGGTGTGGGGCTGGAGAATGTGCGCAGGCGCTTGGAGCTCTGCTACGGTGCAGGAGCGCATTTAGTGATGCACCATGATGAAACAGGCACTGAAGTATCGTTCCGGATTCCGGCCAGGGTTTCCTCCATGGAGGTTGTCCGTTGAAAGTTCTAATTGTCGACGACGAGCCGATCGCACGGCAAATTCTCCGCGAACATCTGGAAGCGTTCTCAGACGTGACGATTGTTGGTGAAGCCGCTGATGGTCTATCGGCAGTGGAGCAGATTCAAACACTGAATCCTGACCTGGTCTTTCTGGATTTGCAAATGCCCGAGCTTGGCGGCTTGGCGGTGGCCAAGAATCTGCGTGGCAAACGGATGCCATTGATCATCTTCGTTACCGCGTTTGAGCAGCATGCCTTAGAGGCTTTCGATGCGGGCGCTGTTGACTACCTTTTGAAACCGGTTCGTCAAGAGAGGTTGGCTGCGGCGATTCAGAAGGTTCACCCGATGTTGACCGTAAGCGCAATGCCAGTTGAGGCGAAAGCACAAAAGTTGACGGCTAAACGAATTGTTGGCCGCATTGGTTCTGATATGCACTTGCTGAATCCAGCCGAGGTGATTGCCTTTCAAGCAGATGGGGAAACGGTGGTGATCCTCACCACCTCAGCCCGTTATTACGCTGAGCATTCCCTGAAAGCATTGGAAGAAAGAATTGACCCTGAGACGTTTCGCCGCGTTCACCGCAAGACTATTATAAACACGGATCACATTCGGAAGATCTCTCCGCTTTCAAGCAAACGCTGGTTATTGAAGATGTCCAATGGGTTGGAAGTTGTGGTATCGAAACGCTTGGCGGGCCTGATTCGGGATGAGACGCGCTGGTAATGAACTTTATAGCACAACCAAAACATGATAAGCATCTAATAGGCGTATGCGAATCTTACTTTACAGTGGCAAAGGCGGAGTTGGCAAAACCAGTGTCGCCGCGGCCACCGGTGTCCGTTTGGCGGAACTTGGTTACAAAACTCTTGTAATGAGCGTTGATCCAGCCCACAGTCTGGGTGATTCTTTCGATTTAGAAGCAGCTTTGTTTCACGGCACTACTGCCGATCCGAAAGTGATCCACACGAATCTTTGGATTCAAGAAGTGAATATCCAGCGGGAGATGAAGCGCCACTGGAATGAAATTTCAGGCTACATAACATCGGTACTGCGGACCACCGGCATGGGCGATGTGGAAGCAGAAGAGATGGCTATCTTTCCAGGCATGGAAGAACTAAGCGCCATGATGTACGTGAACCAATATCGCAAGGAAAAGCAATTCGATGTGATCATACTGGATTGCGCACCTACTGCTGAATCGCTTCGTTTTGTCAGCCTTCCCACAACCCTCGATTGGTACATCAAGCACGTCTTCACATTGGAGCGACGTGTGATGAAAGCGGTCAGGCCGATCATGAATGCAATGGGTCCGATTGAGGCTCCACCAGATAGTTACTTCGGAAATATCGCTGACCTGTTCCAAAAAATCCAGGGCATGGACGCTATTCTTCAAGACCCACAAACTACCAGTGTCCGGCTGGTTACCAATCCAGAAAAAATGGTGCTGCGGGAAACACAACGTGCGTTCGTTTATTTTTGCCTGCATGGTTTGACGGTGGATCAAGTGATTGTCAACCGTGTTCTACCGGAAGGAATATCGGATCCGTTTTTTGAAGGACGGCGCAAATCTCAGGCGGAAATCCTAATCGAAATCGAAACCTTCTTCTCGCCGATTCCCGTTACAACTGTGCCGCTATTCAATCAAGAGGTCATGGGTGTTCCGGGATTGCAGACTCTCTCCGATGGGTTGTATAGAAAAACGGACGACCCGTCGTTGGTAACCCGCACAGAACGGGCTTATTCGTTTACGGCGGTGGATGGCAAGTATGAAGTGCGATTGCGAATGCCCTTTGTGCAGAAAGGTGAGATTGGGTTGTTCAAGAAATCCGATGAACTGGTGATTGAAGTGGGCACGTTACGGCGTCATGTTGGGCTACCGACAACAATGGCAGCGATGGTACCGGTGAAAGCGCGAATGGAACAAGATGTGTTAGTTGTAGAGATGAGGAGCGCCATATGAACGAAAATCCAGGAAAGGCCAATTGCACGGGGCAACCAACCGGAAGCTGTCTGTGCGCGGGGAAGGGCCCTGCGATTTCGCAGATGATGATGGCAATGATGCCGGCGAATGAGGCTGGTGAACATTTTCGCAATGCTGGCGTCGAGTTTCTGAAAGGCTTCCGGGAGCTGCTGGATCAAGGGATTCAGACTCTTTCGCAAAAAGAAAGCAAGGGCACGAAATTAAACGTGGAATAGGCTGCATAACGCATACGGATCCTCCCTCGAATGTTCGGCCTCGAATCCCTTCGCGAAATCTTGTCCTATAGTTTTGGAGCTTCGCGGTTTCTTGCTATCTTGTTAAAAGCGCCCTAGTTCATTGAAGCAACCAACCAAACAGGCAATCATCATCGGCGCAGGCCCAGCCGGATTAACCGCCGCCTACGAGCTCCTGACGCGCACCGGTATCAAGCCAGTCGTTCTGGAAAAGAGCGACTACATGGGCGGCATTTCCCGCACCGTAAACTACAAAGGCAACCGCATTGATATCGGCGGCCACCGCTTCTTTTCCAAGTCTGATCGCGTTATGGAATGGTGGCTGAAGATGCTGCCCCTCCAGGCATCGGAAAGTGGTCCAACTGCCATCAAATACCATCAAATGGAGCGGACCGTTGCTCCATCGGGCGTCACTCCAGCCTCGCCCGATACCGTGATGCTATTGCGTCCGCGCAAGTCGCGCATCTATTATCTGCGCCGCTTTTTCGACTATCCAATTTCTCTAAGTAAGAACACTCTTCTTAACCTAGGTCTTTGGCGGACTTTCAAAATCGGCGTCAGCTACATCCAAAGTGCCCTGTTCCCTTTGAAAGACGAACGAACCCTGGAACAGTTTTTCATCAATCGATTCGGCAAGGAACTCTACTCTACATTTTTCAAGTCCTACACTGAAAAAGTGTGGGGTGTTCCCTGCAATCAGATCAGTGCCGAATGGGGAGCACAACGCATCAAAGGCCTCTCCGTTTGGGCTACAGTCACTCATGCATTGAAAAAGCTGCTCAAAGGAGGCAGCAGCGACTTAGGACAAAAAGACACGCAGACGTCACTGATCGAACAGTTCCTCTATCCAAAGCTCGGCCCCGGTCAAGTGTGGGAAGAAGCCGCGCGACGCATAAAGGAAATGGGGGGGGAAATTCACACTGGCTATCGCTTCGATCAGTTTCTTACCGATGGCTGGCAAGTGAAAGCGCTGGAAGCTACCAACTCTGCAACGGGTCAAAAAGAGACATTCACAGGCGATTACTTTTTCTCCACGGCCCCCATTAAAGAATTACTCAGGTCGTTCGACGTGCCACCTCCAGCCAACGTTTTGGAAGTTTCCGACGGACTCGTTTACCGCGACTTCATGACCGTCGGTCTGCTGGTCCGTTCCCTTCGTATCCACGACGAAACCCCGCAAGGAAGGAAACTGATCAGCGACAACTGGATCTACATCCAGGAACCAGACGTTCTTCTTGGCAGGCTTCAAGTCTTCAACAACTGGAGCCCCTTCCTCGTCGCCGACCCCGCCAACATCTGGCTAGGCCTCGAATATTTCTGCAATGACACTGACAAAATCTGGAACCTGCCCGACGAGCGAGTGATCGCGCTGGCCAAAGAGGAGTTGAGCAAAATCGGTATTATTGATGCCAGCGAAGTACTGGATGCCACCATATTGCGCATGGAAAAGACGTACCCCGCTTATTTCGGCACCTACGACCGGTTCCAGGAAATTCGCGCCCACATAGATCGCTTTCCCAACCTGTTTCTTGTGGGCCGCAACGGCATGCACCGCTACAATAATCAGGATCATTCCATGCTCACCGCCATGATGGCTGTGGACGACATCATTGCTGGCAAATTAGATAAGTCCGCGCTGTGGGAAGTGAATACCGAGATGGATTATCACGAGGAAAAGGGAAGGTCCAAGTAACTGGTATAATTTTCAGGAAATGGCAAATCTTGGTTTTATCGGTTTAGGAATCATGGGCTACCCAATGGCCCGTCACTTATTGGCCGCCGGGCACAATGTTGCTCTTTGGTCGCATACAATCTCCAAAGCAAAACAGCTGGCAGGTGAATTTCCTGACAAAGCCACCGTGGTCAACTCCCCCAAAGAAGTTGCCGCCGCAAGTGAGGCGATCTTCTTCATCGTCGGCGATACCGCCATGTCTGAATCCATCGTCTTCGGTGAAACTGGACTTCTAGCTGGTGCAAAGCCCGGTACCGTGATCGTAGATGCCTCCACCGTGGCACCTTCCTATAGCCTCAGCACCTCAAAGAAGTGCACTGAAAAAGGGATCCATTTCCTGGACGCTCCCTGCACTGGATCAAAGCCCGGTGCCGAAAAAGGCGCCTTGACTTTTATGATTGGCGGCGACAAGGCTGTTTTTGAAAAAACGAAGCCATTGTTTCAACCAATGGGCAAGAATCTGTACTATTGCGGCGGTCCAAGCATGGGCATGAACGCCAAGTTGACCCAAAACCTGATCCTTTCCAATATTCTGCAAGCGTTCAACGAAGGGATGGTGCTTGCCACCAAGGCCGGCATGGACCCCCAACTGATGCTGGAAGTGCTTGAAAATTCCGCCGCAAAAAGCGGTTTGATCGCCTTCAAAGCTCCCTACGTCTTTAAACGGGATTTCTCTACCAACTTCTCTGTAAAGTGGATGCACAAGGATATCGGCCTGATGCTTGACTCCGCCCGCCAGCAAAACGTACCAGTACCTCTAACTGCCCTTACCCACCAAATGTTCCAGGCAGCAATCTCATCTGGGTACGGAGAAGAGGACATTTGCGCCACGATCAAGGTTCTGGAAGGGATGGCCGGCGTTAAGGTTGAGAAACTTTAATTAACACTCCCGAAAATAAGACTTGCATTTCCAAATTCCATATATTAATATTGGAATCAAGCCAGGGGGGCAACTCCCACCAAAGCGAGACTAACCTCATAAAAGACCCCTGAAGCATCCTCCCTGGCGCCCGTAAGGGTTTTCTTCCGTAATGCTTCAAAAACTCCAACTCCAGTAAGACTTACCTTCTCATTCTGTTATCATTCGATAAGGCCTTTGCTTGGCCCATCAGTATGAAAAATCTGACCGTTCTTGGCTCCACCGGCTCCATCGGCACCTCCACTATGGAGGTTGTACGTGCAAATCCGTCTCAGTACTCCATTTTCGCCTTCGCCGCTGGTCAAAACGCCGCGCTACTTCTGGAGCAGATCCGGGAATTCCGCCCCAAGGTCGTAGTTGTTGCCGACGATTCCGTTTTGCGGATCCTTAAATCCATGCTTGCCGAAGCCGGTCTCCCAATTCCAGAATTATTAACCGGCCCCAAAGCACTGGTTCAAATCGCCACCGCACCCGAAGTGGATTTCGTAATGGCCGCAATTGTGGGGGTTTCCGGCCTCGAAGCAACCTACGAAGCCATCAAGCACCGTAAAACAATAGGATTAGCCAACAAGGAAGTCCTGGTAGCCTGTGGCGAGCTCGTCATGGCTGCAGCCAAAGCTAACCATGTGGAATTGCTTCCCGTTGATAGTGAGCATAATGGCGCCCATCAATGCCTGCGCGCCGGTAGTCGATCCGAGGTTACCAAGTTGATCCTCACAGCTTCCGGTGGCCCGTTCCGCCTCACTCCGAAAGAGAAATTACTAAATGTGACACCTGCCGAGGCTTTGAATCATCCAACCTGGAAGATGGGCCAACGGATCACAATCGATTCGGCAACTTTAATGAACAAGGGTTTTGAGGTTATTGAGGCCTGTTGGCTCTTCAACTTCCAGCCGAAAGATGTTGAGGTGACAGTGCATCCGCAATCCAAAGTGCACGCCATGGTGGAGTATAACGATGGTAGTGTGATAGCGCAAGTCTGCGCCACCGATATGCGAATGCCTATTCAATATGCGCTGACGTTTCCAGAACGTGGCGACGCTCCTGTGCCTCGTATGAACTGGAAGGAATCGCATAGTTGGCAGTTTGACCCGCCCGATTGGGACAAGTTCCCCTGTTTGCGTTTGGCTTATCAGGCACAGGAAACTGGTGGTTCGGCTACCTGTACATTGAACGCGGCCGATGAAATTGCCGTACAAGCATTTTTAGAAGAGCGAATTCCGTTCCCGGGAATTGCCTCTTTGGTGGAGGAAACGCTGAATCGCGTACCTAACCGCAGGGCTGGCAGCGTCCAGGAGATACTGGAGATTGATAGAGAGTCGCGCGAAATGGCGCGCCAACTGGTTAGGACCTCAGCGTCGGCAGTTGTAAGCTTGTAAAAGGATTTATCAAATGGACATGATTCAAAATATCGGGGCAGTGGTGCTGTTGCTAGGCATCATGATCCTGTTCCACGAACTGGGACACTACTGGGTTGCCCTTTTGTTCGACGTCCGGGTGGAAGCATTCAGCTTCGGCTTCGGTCCCAGACTATTCGGCTTCCGGCGCGGCGAAACGGACTTTCGCTTCTCCCTGGTTCCCTTCGGCGGTTATGTGAAAATGGCCGGCGAAATCATGGGGGACGAAACCACTTTGGTTGATGATCCCCGATCCTTCTTAGCCAAGCCGCGCTGGCAGCGCATGATGATCCTGTTTGCCGGACCGTTTATGAATGTGGTGCTTTCCTTAGGCTTGCTCACCGGCTTGTTCATGTATAAATATCCGAAAGTGGAAGGTGCCGACGATCCTTTTACTGTTGGTTGGGTTCTGCCAAACTCCGTTGCCGCACAAGCTGGAATTCAGGAAGGCGATAAGATCGTCAAGTTCGATAACGTAGCCAACCCCACTTTCAAAGCCATGCAACTTTTGGAAGCCGGTGCAGCCAATCGTCCAGCCCCGGTTGTGATTGATCGCCAAGGTCAACAGGTATTGCTAACGCTTACCCCGAAATTGAATGAAAGCAAACCAGGGCCAATGGTGGGATGGTTGCCCAAGCATCAGCTGTTAGTTGAGAAGCTAGTCTCCGACATGGATGCCGCCCGCGTGCTGCGTCCCAAGGACTTGATGTTGGCGGTAGACGGCAAGCCCATCTACGCAGTGCAACGCTTGCACCAGATCTTGAAAGAAGGGAATGGCAAGCCGGTTGAACTCACCTTTTCCAGAAATGGCAAAATCCAGACGGAAAAGATCCAGCCGAAATTGTCCACCCTTGAAGACGGCACCAAGCAATATCTGCTTGGCGTCAACCTTACACCCCGTTATGTGTTTGTTCAGTTGCCATTCAGCGAAGCGATTGTCCAATCGGCCCATGAAAACTGGAACGATGCAGGGCTCATCTATAATTCGCTGAAGGGAATTGTAGAGCGGCGCTTATCGGCAAAAGCACTCAGCGGACCCATAGGCATTGCCAAGCAAGCCGGCGACGCTTCCCGTGAGGGCCTTGCCTACTACATCGGCTTCATGTCCATGGTCAGCATGAACCTGGCCATCTTCAACTTACTGCCCATCCCCATCCTTGACGGCGGCTCAATCCTAACATTGCTGATTGAAATGATCATGCGCCGCGACTTAAGTCTGCGCATCAAGGAAACCGTGTTCAAGCTGGGCTTCGTTTTCCTGATGACGTTAGTTGCCTTTGTCCTGTTCAACGACATTTCAAAACAGTTCGCCGGCTAGGCGTCAACTCGATGAGCTCTCTCTAAATTGTGGGACAACAATTCCTATTCTGCTTCTGTATCGAAGTCCAACGAGTCCTCAACGGGAAGAAATCGAGGTGTTTCTGCTTAATCCCAAAAACGGCAGTTAGATGCCTCGAGAATCTGGGTATAGCGATCCAAACGGGGACACTCGTGCCTGGCACGAGCCACGACAATCCACATAAAATCAAACAGTTGCCCTGAGCGAGCTGCCTGACTCGGGTGTCCCCGTTTGGCGGCCTTTTTCAAGCACTTCAGTCTCACCCTTCGGGTGATTCTATTTCACT
>JAYUSZ010000112.1:0-2087 GCA_043755435.1 Bryobacterales bacterium
AGAGGAATACGATGGCACGCTGTGGGCGCAACGCGATCTTCAACGCGACAAACGGATTGAGGGCAAACTCCAAAAGCAGGCGGCCCAGCGAGGATACAAGCTGGTGCCCGTGGAGACCGCTGCCTAACCTAATTGATTCAACAACGCTGCAAACGAGGTTCCTCAGAAGAAGCGCATGGTGTAGGAAACTTGCATGCCACGACCAATCTCCGGGGCGAATTCCTTGATGAACGAAAGGTGGTTCCGGTTCAGCACATTGCCGGTGTTGAAGAAGTTCACTCCGAATTGGTGCAGTGTGTGAGCTCTGGCAATCACGTAACTTGCCTTCACATTGAAAAGCACAAAGCCTGCGGTGGGCGTTTCGGTAGTGAAAATCTTGTCTTGCTTATTAGTCAACAACAACTCCGGAGAAAGGCTGAAGCCTTTGCGGCGGTAGTCAACACCGATCCGGCCTCTAAGTGGGGGGATTCTGGGCAATGGAATGCTTCCTTGTTTGATCTTGGCTTCAACGGCATCGAACCCCAAATTCAACCACAGGGCGGAATTCAGTGCCATTGCCAAACGAGCTTCCGCGCCTTGATAGCGGCTGCTGGCTTGCGAATAGCGGGCGACTATCAAACCGTTTTGAATTGCACCAGTAGGGGCCAAATATACGAAATCTTCAAAGTTATATCGAAAGGTGTTCAACTCGGCTCTGACTTTGTTGGCCTGATGCTTGAGGGATACGTCCACACCGTCTCCGCGTTCTCGAGTTAGGTTAGACGTCCCAATTTCATAGGTCTGGTTCCCGGCATGCGGCCCCAGATTATAGAGTTCTTCTAAAGCAGGAGAGCGATAGGAATGCGAGTAATTGCCAACCAGCGCGCCACCATTCCACACAGGAACGCTGATACCTGCTGCTCCGGAAAATCCAGTAAAGCTACGCGGCTTGCCCGTTTCTGGATGGAATTGATTGTTTTCCAATCGTCCGCCAAATTGGAACCTCACTTTGTCAAACGTTAAGCTTTCCACGGCGAATACAGCAAACTGGTTTTGAGTGGTGTTGGGAGCAAGCTTTTCTTCACCTTCAATCTTGTAATCCCGATGCATTCCGGCAAACCCGAAACTGCCGCTGAGCGCACCTTTCTTGCGTTGATCGAACACGGACCGGTAGGTGAGTGACTTGTTGAAAAACTCCGTGCCAACCACCCTGTCAACAACTTCTTTATGGTTCCAATCGGAGTAATTCACGCTGTAATTCAATCCATCCAGTCCTGTGGCCAAATTCCGAAGGCCACCACCGAAGCGCACATTGTGCCGACGGAATTCGATGGATGGTTTTTCCGCATCGGGGTCAGAAGGGTCGAAGGGGATGAAATAGGTACCTTGTTGCGTATTGTAGGAGCCGTGAAAGAAGGTCTTTTCCGAATACTTCGCAAGACCACCACTACCGCCGACGTTGTTTGATCCTGAATTCAGAATGGTCCGTGTGGCAGATGCGTAATCGCCGGTTCGCTGACCGCCCGTCTGCAAATGAAACACCCATTTTCCAACGCCATATTCCAAGCCCCCAGACAAGCCACCCAAGCCGTTGTTGGTGCCGCCAATTCCCGTGATGTAGCCGCTTGCACCTTGGTGAGGCTCATGGTGCATTTCGTGGTGACCGGTAATCATGTTCACCACTCCTCCCAGTGCACTTGTTCCATACAGCAAGGTTGCTGGACCACGGACCACTTCGACACGTTCGAGCGCCGCCGGGTCAACCGGTTCGCCGTGATCTCCTGATTGTGAGGATAAAGTTCCGGTGGGCATGCCATCTTGCATTACAAGGACACGGTCGCCATCGAAACCTCGGATAACGGGGCGCGAATTTCCCGGACCGTAGCTGCGCTTGTTCACGCCGGTTTCTTTGTCCAGCACATCGCCTAAAGAGGTTGCTGCTTTGGCAGCCAGATCGAGCGAGTCCAGGGAACTGGTGGAACTGAAGGCCTCGAGAGGAGTTTCCTGCTTACCAGATGCGGTGACGGTAAGTTCCTGTTTGAGTGCCCCCAACGACATTGTGAAATTTGCCAAAACAGTGGATCCAGCGGCGACTTCCACCTTTTGGC
>JAYUSZ010000113.1:0-38459 GCA_043755435.1 Bryobacterales bacterium
TTCCAGATACACTTCAGATTTCTGCTCTCCATTCAACGATAGCCTTTTAATGTCATCTTGCCCATACAGTAGTTCCTTCCCGTCTGGTGATACGCTAGTCGGAAAAACGTTTCCTACCACCTTCAGCAGTAACTCCTCTTCTCCACTCCCATCCGCTGCTTTCCGATGAATTCCTTTCCCGTTCACGAAGTACAATTGCTTCCCGTCGGGCGACCATTTCGGGGACCTGCCTCCGTTGTAGGTGATCCGTGTGCTTAACCCTCTTGCTAGCTCCAGTACCCATATTTCGCGCGCCCCTACGTTCGACTCCCCAGAATACGCAACTCGGCTACCGTCGGGTGATAGACTGTAACCGATATCGGTCTCTAACGGCTGACCCACCGCCTCAATCTGTTTTCCCGCTCGATCTTTCCACTTGAACTTCACTTTTTGATCTGAAATCCCGCGTCCGTAAAACAACTTCCCGTCCCCGGATACAGTGAACTCTGCATATCGATTCCCGCGGGCAACGCGTACGCCCTCCGCCAATGTCACGGCTTCTCCGCTCATTCTGGGCGGATCCAATTCTAGAAATCTGGCCAACAGGGTTCCTGTTCCCTGCAAGTACAACAGCCGCTTGGTGCTGGCATCGTACACCGCATTATATGCGCTCTCTACCACCTTCACCCCTGCCGTGCCAGCCATCGATCCTATATAAATCGCATTCTTCTCTTCTTCTGCATAGCGGACTAGGTACAGAAATTGCTTGCCCCCGGGTAGAAACTGTGGATAATAATGAGATGCTTCCCCTGCCTGCTTGTTTACTTCCGTCACTGCCACTGCAGTGCCGCCTGATGCGGCTATTCGTTTCATGCCGACCCCTCGATCTGAAAATAGAATCTGGCCGTCCTCGCTCCACGTTCCACCTCGAGCGGCAGACGCATCACAGAGCGTGATAGGATTGCCGCCTCCTACGTCGATCCGCTTCAGTTTCCCTTGCGCCACAAACCCTATCGACCTGCTGTCAGGCGACCAAAACGGGCGACCTGCTTCATGTGTCCCCGGCAGCGGTTGGGCGTCCAGAGAATCCAGCAGACGGAAATAGAGCAGCGGTCCGTTTGCGTTTGTTGCCACAAACGCCAGAGTGCGCCCGTCAGGTGATATAGCCGAACCACCAATGATCCCGATCGAGGCGAATTTGCTGTCGGCCGGTGGATTCACATCTAGCTTAACGGGCATCGCTGGCTCGCTTGTCTTTCGCAGCCACGGCCCCCAGCCAAGGATTGTGCTTATCAACAAGACGGCCGCCAAAGCCCATGGCCAGCGCCTCGTTTTCGCGCTTGGTGTTGCGGCCGTTTCCGGTGGCGGCTTGCGCAGCTCCAGCGCAACGTCGCGCGTGGCTTGGTCGCCGAATGGCAGCATGTTGGCCAGCGGCTCCCATGATAGTACCGCGCGATTATGGGATACCGCTACGGGCCGACAACTTCATACCCTAAAAGGACATTCGAACTTAGTAATGACCGTGGCCTGGTCCCTCGATGGCAGCCGCTTGGCAACCAGCTCTTTTGACCATACCCTGCGTCTGTGGGATGCCGCTACGGGCCGCCAACTCCATCTGCTGACGGGACATTCGAACTTGGTGATGACCGTGGCCTGGTCGCCGGATGGCAGTCGGTTGGCCAGCGGCTCCGATGACAAGACCGTGCGGCTGTGGGATGCAGCTACGGGCCGCGAACTCCACATGATGACGGGTCATTCTGACAGGGTGATGAGTGTGGCCTGGTCACCGGATGGCAGCCGGTTGGCAAGCGGCTCCTATGACCGAACCGTCCGGCTGTGGGCCGCCGCTTCGGGCCGACAACTCCATTCCCTGACTGGAAATTCTAGTAGGGTGAGGTGTCTGGCCTGGTCGCCGGATGGCAACCGGTTGGCGCGCGGTTCCGATGACGACAATATCGTGCGCCTGCGGGATGCCGCTACGGGCCGCCAACTCCACTCCCTGACGGGTCATTTTGCCAGCGTGGTGAGTGTGGGGTGGTCGCCGGATGGCAAAGGATTGGCTAGCGGCTCTTTTGACAATATCGTGCGTATTTGGGATGCCGAGTCGGGCCGGCAACTCCACTCTTTATCCGGTCATTCTGGCAGCGTGAGGAGTCTTGTCTGGTCGCCGGATGGCAGCCGTTTGGCCAGCGGCTCTTATGACAACACTGTGCGGCTGTGGGATGCCGCAACGGGCCGCCAACTCCACTCGATATCTGGTCATACTGGCAGCGTGAGGAGTTTGGTTTGGTCGCCGGATGGCAGCCGTTTGGCCAGCGGCTCCGATGACGAGACCGTGCGGCTGTGGGATGCCGCAACGGGCCGCCAACTCCACTCAATATCTGGTCATACTGGCAGCGTGAGGAGTTTGGTTTGGTCGCCGGATGGCAGCCGTTTGGCCAGCGGCTCCGATGACATGACCGTGAGGCTGTGGGATGCCGCTTCGGGCCGCGAGGTTCTGGTGTTGGAAGCTCACCAAGCGGCGGTAATCGATTTGACATGGAACGAAAAAGCTAGGTTGCTTGCTGCCCTGAGCGAGGACGGGGTCTCCATCTTGTGGGACGTGAACACCGGGGGACTGAGTGGCTACCTCTTACTTGGAGCAACTTGGCGACACGTGCCTTTGGGGTTGGAATTCAGTGAAGCTATGGGTTGGCATAACGGCGATCTTTTGATAACTGCAGTTCGGCCTATGGCAGCACAGACGATTACCAAAAAGCAGGTGCTACAAACTTCGGCGAAGGTTGTCTTAGCTGGAGATAGCAAAGCGGGGAAAACCTGCCTTGCCCGCAGACTGGCCGAGGATACATACATAGAGGGACAAGACACGACGCACGGAATGCAGATTTGGACATTGGCTGCGGAGAAACTGCACTCGGATGGTGCACCGCCGCCCGACCAATTGCGTGAGATCTTCCTGTGGGACCTGGGTGGGCAGGATGAGTATCAACTAGTGAACCAGATGTTTCTGCATGACACGACGGTGGCGCTGGTGCTGTTTGACGGAACGCGAGGCCACGTTGGAATGGAGACAGCGGAAGCCTGGAATGAACGGCTGGAGGTGCGAGGGCACGCAACCATGCGCAAGCTTCTGGTGCGTTCGAAAGCAGATGAAGCGGGCGTGGTGCAGGAAGCTGATATCGAAGCGCTACGCCTGAAGATGAAATTTCAGTGCGCATTGGCGGTTAGTGCTGCCAACGAAACAGGAATTCCTGAACTGAAGGAAAAGCTTCACCACGCGATTGATTGGCAGAGCCTTTCGAAAGTGAGTCGGCCTCCAGCTTTTCAACATATTCGCGACCATCTGGCGGAAGCTCGGCAACGCGGTGAATGCATTGTTTACCACGGTGATTTGGCGCATCAGTTGGAAGTGGCTGGCCAGGTTGTGGAACCGGGCGAGTTGCGCACAACGTTGGAACACCTGGCGCGGGAAGGGCAAATTGTTGACGTCTCACTGGCATCTGGTGACCGGGTGTTGGTGTTGCGGATTGACGTGATTTCGCGCTACGCGGGGTCATTAGTGCAGGCTGCACGAACCCATGCTTGGGGCGTGCCGGTGCTGGAGCAAGACCGGATTCTTGCAATCGGGATGGCTTTTCCGGGGATGAAAAACGAGGACCGATTGCCGCGGGCGCAAGAAAGGATTGTGCTGGAGTGCGTGGTGCGGCTAATGATTGAGCGCGGACTGTGCTTTGATCAACAAGGGCTGCTGGTGTTTCCAACTTTGTTTAGCGACTTGGCGGAAGTGCAGGGAGAACTTCCTCCGTCAGCACCAATTTACTATGACTTTAATGGGGCAATTGATAACATTTACGCGTCGCTAGTGGCGCGGTTGCGGACAAGTGGCAGGTTCGGCGCAGTGCGGCTTTGGGCGCGCTACGCGGAGTTTGGGGCAGAGGCGCGGACGTTCGGCATCCGGCGGGCAGATAAATCAAAAGGGCGTGGGCATTTGGATTTGATGTTCGGGGCCGGGGCTTCGCAGGATGACCGGAGCTTGTTCCGCGACTTTGTGGATGACCACTTGAAGAGTGAAGGCGTGAATGTGCTGAGTGGTTTGGCCTTTGCCTGCCAAAAGTGCAGTTTTGAGTTTTCGGAACCTTTGTTGCGTCGACGTATGGCAGATGGAAAAAGCGAAGTGAATTGCCCAGAATGTGATGAGCGGTATTCGTTGATGGCGGAGGCGGAGAGTAGGAGCGATTTGACGGCGCTCAAAACGGAAATTGAGGCGCGGATCAAGGTGACGGAACGGGCGGTTGCGGCGCAGATGGAAAAAGGGAAGGATACGGCGGGGCCTCTTCGGATTTTGCATTTGAGCGATTTGCATTTTACGGGGGAGACCAAGGTGGATACGATGTTGCAACCGCTGGAGGCGGACTTGCGGGATCGGCTGAATGTAAAGGCTCTGGATTACTTGGTGGTATCGGGCGATTTTGCGGATGCAATGAACTGGGTTGGGTTCAGGCACGGACATTCATGGTTGAATTGATGAAGGAGTTTGAGCTGAATCCGCAGCGAGTGATTCTGTGTCCTGGTAACCATGACTATACGCAGGGAAAAGATTTCTTCGACGTCGATTGGGTTGCTGACGGCCACAACAAAGATGGTACGCCGAAGCTGTCCGGTGTGCCGAAACCGAACGATAAATACAATAAACGCTTTGACCGGTTTGGGAATTTTTACCACTCGTTTTATTCTACAAGCCCCTATGCAGAGGACCCAGAGAAGCAGTTTGACTTGAAGGACGACCCAGATACGGGATTGCGATTCCTGACGTTGAACTCCGCGTGGCAGATTGACCAGTTCTATCCGGAGCGAGCTTCGTTGAATAACCATGCATTGAGTTCGGCATTACGGAAAGGCAAATCAAAGTTGGGAATTGCGATTTGGCACCATGCGGTGACTGGTAACCGAAAGATCGCGGATACCGAGGCAACTAAACGCTTGGCGGAAGCTGGGTACCGGATTGTGCTGCATGGCGATGTGCATGAAGAGCGAGATGACTTACTGCATCACCTCGATCCGGCGCGACGAATTTACGTCGTTGGCGGTGGGGCGTTTGGGGCGATGGCAAAGGACAGAGCGGAATCGACGCCACGTCTTTACTCGCTATTGGAAGTAGAGCGCGATTTGTCTAAAGTGAAGGTGCGGCGGCGCAGGCAACGTACTGCGGAAGGTCCGTATGAGGCTTACGCAGTTTATCCTGGGCCGGATGAGGGGACACTGCTGGCGGATTACACCATAGAGGTTTAGTGGTTAGAAAATGGAGTTACTATAGACACAATGCCTGACTCTACTACTAACCGGCGCTCGTTTCTGGGTGCTGCCATTTGCGGGGCAACTGCCCTCGGCCAGCTTTCCGCACAGACCGCTGCTACGCCTCCTACAGTTTCTCCAATCCCAACGCCTCGCGACTGGTCTGGGCATCAGCCGATTCAATATCCAGATCCGGACATCATCGCCCTGGATAACCGTTTTCGCAAATACATCATTGGCAATACCAGCATGAAGCGATTGCATACGGGAACTTCATGGGCGGAAGGTCCGGCATGGAATGGGGTGGGCCGCTATCTGGTTTGGAGCGACATTCCAGCCAATGTTCAATTGCGTTGGATTGAAGACGACGGGCGCACCACAGTGTTTCACAATCCATCGGGTTACAGCAACGGGAACACCTTCGATTATGAGGGTCGGCAACTTTCGTGCGAGCACGGTGGGCGGCGCGTTGTGCGCTATGAAAGCAACGGCACCCTGACGGTGATCGCCGATAAGTTCGAGGGCAAACGCTTGAATTCGCCCAACGATATTGTGGTGCATCCCGATGGCAGCATCTGGTTTACCGATCCTCCCTATGGGATCAACGGGAATTACGAAGGCTATCAGGCACCGAAGGAATTGAAAGAAGCCGTGTACAGGGTGGGTGGTAAGTCTGGAAAGATTACTAAGCTTACCGATGAAGTAAGTGGGCCGAATGGAATTTGCTTTTCGCCTGACTATAAGAAAATGTACATTGCCGATACGGGCGCAGGCGGTAGGGATACTAAGGTATGGGACATTGATGGCAGTGTAGTGCGCAACGGGAAACGGTTTATCCAACTTGATGTTCCGGGTACTGGGGCACCTTCGGCGGCTGATGGAATCCGGTGCGATGTGGATGGCAACATCTGGGCTGGAGCGCGGCCTGGGGTGCAGATTATTGCGCCGAATGGAGAGCGCATTGGCATGATTCGTCTGCCTGAGAATTGCGCTAATGTTTGCTTTGGTGGGCCAAGGCGGAATCGATTGTTCATGACAGCCAGCCAGTCTTTGTATGCGGTGCATGTGAATACGGCGGGGGCGCACATTGCTTAAGAAAAAGCGGCTTAAGAAAAAGCGGCCGCTTCGTTGCGGTCACGGCTTCCATTAGAAGGCCGTCTCTGCCAAGGGAAAAAGCACAGGCTCCGAAGTTTTTTGCATTAAGCACATTTGCCCGCTCTCTTCCCTTCTGAAATCTTAATTCCAAGGCAAAGGGGGCCGGGGGTTCCAGATCCCCAACTGCGGTTGGCTGCCGCGTCTGACAAATCGAGCAGGCTGAAAGATGAACCGGGCCTGAAAAAGGGCTTTCCTTTTGCTACTTGCTTATTCTTCCAAAAGTGATATTATTTTTCCTAGCCGGTCTCCGTTTGCACTTCGAGTGCGTCTTATTTGGGAGCTTAACGCATCCCGGTTGGAGACCGGCCTTCTTATTCCGTCCAGTTGGCGAGACGCGCACAGCAGAAAGCAATTATGTTTGCGATAATGCCGCAAAGAAATCAGGATTTGGCCGTGTGTGGCAGCCGTTGCCGTCTACCATCCAACTTTTCGCTTCTCTCTGGCAGCAAGTGTTTCGCGCAAAAGCGATTTGATATAGGTTTGATACGGTAGGCCTTTCCGTTCTGCCTGCTTCTGGGCCAACGCCAAATCCGCCTCCGGAATCCTGAGAGCCACTACTGGCGCGGGTGTCCTGCGGGAAGCTGCAATTCTTGCCAGGAGTTTTTCTTTCGTCAACACCTGCGCATTTCCTTTCCTGACTTCAGCAAGAAGTTGATTGCCATGCACGTCGCGGTTTTGGTGCCACCACTTCGCTTCTTACTGCCTCACTTTCAAAACACCGCAGTTTTCGTTGTTTCTTCATTTGGGTCTCTCGAAGAAGGCCTTCTTATCCGCTAAGCTCGCAGGAACGCATTGATGACTCTTATCTTTCCATCGCGAATGGTCCAGGCCACGCGCCTTTGCGCGAGGCACTGTGAACGTCTCATCGATCTCAGGCAGAATTGCTAATTCTCCGTTTGGCGCCTACTGCGCTTCTAAGTTCGCACTGGAAGCGTTCAGCGAAGCGCTCGCCGGGGAACTAAAAGCCCTTCCATATCAGAGTTGCTCTCATAGAGCCGGGTATTCAGGATACCCGCATGGCCCGCGATATCAGCAATGCACCGAAATCGATCTATCCTCAAGTGGACCGATTTTCCGGCCTTTTCCGCGCGTCACTGGCGACTCCGATATCTCCCGACGCCTCGGCCACTGCGATTCGACACGTGATTGAGAGCGGCACCTGGCAATTGCGTCACATGCCCGCTCCGAATGCAGCGCCGTTCGTCGACTGGAGAGCGTCGATGACTGACGAGCAATGGGTGGACTGGAATGCTTTAAGCGACGATGCCTGGTACGACGCGGTGCAGCGGGACTTCGGGCTGGACGCCCGCAAACCGTAGCGCTACGGGCTCTTGTATGGTTTCTAAGAGTTTATCTCTGTGGCTTGTCCCGAAACCTACCCTTTGTGAAAGACAATCGCTGACACTTGATTGATGAATGACTTCCACCCAACTCAGCATTTGGGTAACCTCATCACGCAGCGACTCACCTTCTAGGGCACCAGAGGTGTAAAAGCTAACGTGATGGATTCCGAGTTCCGTCGAGTCAAAGCGCGAAGCGTGACTGGTATCCGCCGTTCGTTAGAGTCACTGTGTCCTGCCAAAGCAGATGCATTTGCCGAAGGGACTCTTCGAGGCGTTCAACGTTCAGTCCAACGTTGCCGAGAACAGCGCCGAGACGCTCGGTGAATCGATTTGGAGAAAAAGCGAACTTCGCCATAATGCGGTCGGTGTGTTTGTCGTTGATGAAGTACTCGTAATTTAGTGCAAATAATGCGTGGATCAGAAAGTGACCCACGCGACTCATGCAAGCGGTAGCGTTCACAATGTCAGTTCGCGCGACGTAGTCGCGGCAAAAGAACAAACCAAATTCGCCTTGCCACAGACTTTCGTTTATCACTCGGTTCCGCAGCGGCTCTGGATAGGTTTTCACACTTTCCTTCAAACGGGCGACCAGACCTTCAGGGTCATACATCGGAATACCCACACTCGTCTCGGCAAAATAGACCAAGCTGCGAAATCCAAAC
Organism: Bryobacterales bacterium; assembly: GCA_043755435.1. GTDB lineage: Bacteria > Acidobacteriota > Terriglobia > Bryobacterales > Bryobacteraceae > JANXSF01. Next base: position 8,432 of record JAYUSZ010000113.1, read on the forward strand.
GGCGGTTGCTGATCGTAATCAACGCTCCAGAAGCCTTGAGAGCCCTCGGCAAGCACAGTTTCTACCTGTCGAAGATTTCTATAAATGAAATCCACCTTCCCGTTGGGAGTGTGTAGCCATGCGCCTCCGTTTACCCACTGTCCCCATCCGTAAAAATCTGTGACAACTAACGGCAACTCCGGAATCTGAAAGCGATGGGCGATTGCACGGATCGCATCAATCGAAAATGGAGTATCCGGGTGGTAATAGATGCCGATGTCTAAGTCCGAGCTTTCGCGGTTCAGTCCGGTTGCATACGACCCCCCGAGCACTATTGCCGAAATATTTGGAACAGCGCGCAATTGGCTGCATAATTCATCGAGAAGGGCGGCTTTTTCCGCCGTCATGGCAATCGGAATCATGTTTTATGGTAAAACACGATCAGCACTAGCATTACAAACCGGTCTATTCTTCTTCCTGCGATTCAGCTCCATTGCGTTCGAACGATACCCGGCGCCGAAGACGGTGCACGCAGATCTGCTGGCTTGGGGCTTCAACTCCGTAGGTTGGGTTCAGGCGATCAATGACCAGCACCACCGCCATTCCCGCAGCTTCACTCCGGAAGAGTATCGCTGGCTGAACATGCCGTATGGGCATCTGCTGCCGTTTATCGAATCGCACCAGTGGGAGATCGAGTCCCTGATCCCGAAGATCCACAGCCCTGGGTTACAATCGTGTGCTATGGCTCAACTTCTCGTTTTATACAATACTCCGGCAGACCCAACTGCCTTCGAACGTCACTACCATCAGACGCACATTCCAATGGCCAACAGGATACCCGGCCTGCGCAAGTACACGATCAACAAAGGCCCTGTGCAAGCCTTGTCCGGAACCGCTCCACACCTGATTGCGATCCTCGATTTCGATTCGATGGCCGACATCCAAGCGGCCCTTGCATCTCCCGAAGGCCAGGCGGCAGCAGGCGATTTGCCAAACTTCGCCTCCGGCGGTGCCACCCTGTTGATTTACGACAACACCGCAGTATAGGTCCTATGATCGCCAGAATCTGACCGCGAATGTGGATGTTGGCTTGCCCAGCCGCGTGTTGTCCAGAGGACCACGGTCAAGCATTCCCGCCGGTCTGTCGTGCCGCTATTGATTGATGCTGCTGCCCAGACGCGATTGGTATTATTGGAGTGGCAGCTTTGGGTACCAGATAATGACACCCGCCGCTACAATTCGTCACTATGCGCTGAGCTGCGGTCTGCTGTTGATTCCAGCCATCGTTTGGAACATCACCCTTGCAGGTTCCCTCCCTCCGTCGTTCGCTCCTGCCGAATTCTGGCGGAACATTCCAGTGCCACTGGCGTTGACCGAGAATAGTTTGCGCCTTGCCGTCTTCGTTCTTCCGTTTCTGATGCCCCTTGACCTTGAAGCGGCTAGTCGCATTCGCGCGTTGTTCGTCTTCACTGTTGGCACTTTTCTGTACTTCGCTAGCTGGCTGGCGCTGATCCAGTTTCCTTCGTCGGCGTGGTCGGCCACCGCTCTCGGCTTCGCGGCACCTGCCTATACCCCAGCGCTGTGGCTTCTTGGAATAGCATTGTACGGTCGTCGATTGTTCTGGGGAGGGTTCTATCGCTGGTGGATGTACGCAGTGTTAGCAATGGCTTTTCTCGCCGCGCATATCTTGCACACGGCGCTGGTCTTTGCTCGCGCGCACCACTGAGGACAACTTGGGTCTACGGCGATGGCCAGTGGGTTCCGGAGTCCGCGTGTTCCGCTTCCGAGAAATGGAAAACGTAATGATCAACGGCATAGTAATCTGTAAATTAGTACCGGCCTCTTTGGGAAAGCTTGTTCGATTCGCCCAGGGAGATTCAAAATCCGCCGAAGCGATCTTACCCAATTTCAGAAAACTGCACATTAGGCGAAATTTCCACCAGACGCTTCATATCCCAGGTAGACGTGAACAAACAAACCGTCTTGCCATTATGATCCGTCGCTAGAAGCGTACTGGAATTCATTTGGCTCTTCAGCTTCTTCATATCTTCAGGGGTCCCGCGCGGCCAGCGGGCGCATACGTATGGCAGCGGACCCGGTGTAGCTTTGACGTTATATTCCTGCAGCATTCGCGATTCTACTACGTCGAATTGAAGTCTTCCAACTGCGCCTAAAATGGGCTCGCGGCGAATGGTGTCGATTGAATTATAAACTTGCACCACGCCTTCTTCGGCAAGCTGCTCAATGCCTTTGCGAAATTGCTTGCTGCGGGTAACGTCGCCATTTTGCAGGCTGCAGAAATGTTCCGGAGGGTAGCTGGGCATGCGTTCGTATTCAATTTCATCACCCATACTCAACGTGTCGCCAATGGCGAAGAGGCCCGGATTGACAACGCCAACTACATCGCCTGGGAAAGCCTCATCAATGGTTTCGCGATCGCGGGCAAATAGGCGGTGCAGGCGGGTCATGCGGATCTTGCGGCCCAGGCGGGGATGGTTCACCAGCATGTCGCGCTCAAAGCGGCCGGAACAGATGCGGAGAATCGCCATGCTATCGCGATGTTGTGGATCCATGTTGCCTTGGATCTTGAAGACGAAAGCGGAGAAGCCGCCGGTTTTGGGATCGACGGGAGTGCCGTGGCTAAGGCGTGCGGCCGGTGGTGGAGCCAGATCGACTAGCGCGTCCAGGAACGCTTCCACTCCAAAGTTGTTCAGTGCGCTACCGAAGAATACTGGAGTCTGCTCACCCTTGAGGAACCGCTGCCGATCGAAGCGGGAACCGGCTGCTTCCAGCAGTGACAATGTTTCGCGAAGTTGAGCGGCATTTTCGGTACCCGCCATTTCTTCCAAGGCCGAATCATCGAGCGACGCGGTCCAGGCGGCGGAGCGTAACTGGCCGCCCATGGAGGGGCTGAATTGCAGCAATCGCTTGGTTGCCAGATCGACAACGCCGCGGAACTGATTGCCGGAACCGACGGGCCAATTGATGGGAGCGGCGGAAATTTCGAGGATGCGTTCTACTTCGTCGAGCAGTTCCAGCGGATCGCGGCCATGGTGATCCATCTTATTGATGAAAGTAAGAATGGGAAGCTTGCGCATGCGGCAGGCCTCAAACAGCTTCCTGGTTTGCGGTTCAATACCTTTGGCGCTATCGAGCACCATGACGGCGCTATCAACTGCGGTTAATGTGCGGTAGGTATCTTCGCTGAAATCCTGGTGGCCCGGGGTGTCCAGCAAATTGAAGAGGCAACCTTGATATTCAAATTGCAGAACTGTGGAGGTGATGCTGATGCCGCGGGCTTGTTCGATAGCCATCCAATCGGAGGTGGCATGACCGCGATTTTTTTTTGGGCGCACAGCACCAGCGGCATGCAGGGCACCGGCATAGAGGAGCAGTTTTTCGGTGAGCGTGGTCTTACCGGCATCGGGATGCGAAATGATGGCAAACGTGCGCCTGCGCTTGATTTCGGTATCAAGGCCAATGTAGGGCGAAGCAGGGGGTGGGGCTTGGGTTTGTGGTGGATCTACTAGCAAAATCGGATATTTTGATTGTCTCACACTTGATATTTGGGGTACTTATAATAACAAGGAAAGGAGCAATTATGTCTGTTGAAGTAATTGGTCTTGCATGGTATCGAAAGGAAGACTACGAACGGCTTATGGCAATGTTCACGGATAGGGATGAGCTTCCTGACACATATGAAGATTGGCTTGCCAAAGCGCAGAAGATCGTTGTGACCATGTCTATGGACGGTTTCTTGATGGAAAAATCATATATCGACCCGGAAACCTTTCCTCAATGGTGCGCGAAAAAGGGACTGGAAATGGACGCAAGCGCCAGAACTCGTTACGCCGTGGAGGAGGTAGAGGCAAAACATGCCGCCAAACCGGTGAGGAAACTGGGGCTCTAGTTCTTTGCGCGAAGTGCACCTCCGTCCACTTTTACAATTTCAACTCCAGACATGGTGTGCTTCCACTCGATTACCGCGAACGGAGTTTTTGCGCCATTCAAGAAAAGCTCCTGCCGAACGCGACGCCACATTCTGGATTGAGACTCGGCCCTCATGCGAGCCCGTTCCGCATCGGCTATCCCATCTTCGTCGTAGCCCATGACCTGGATGTCGCCCACTTGACCGTTAACCACTTTCAGGGTCAGGTCAAATGGAGGCGTCGAAGGCATGTCGGGCGACTGCTCAATGATGGTGACCAATTCTCGAAACTGTCTTGGCTTGGGTGCTTTGCCATGTCCTCGAATGACAGTGAAGTTTACCACCGCGGCAGCACCTACAAATCTATCGATACATTTGCCGGTAAAGCATTGGCGCTTACCCGGATCTTCTGGTTTGTAGAATGCCAGGGGCTGTCCGCGATAGGGTTCCTGGAACTGGACGGTCATGGTGACTTCATGATCAGGTGTCGAGAAGCGATACTCGGTATCGAATAAAGAGAAGGCAAGGAGTAGTGTTAACATGACCCCTAGCCTGGGGTGGAATGGCGATTGCCTCAATGCACTGAGGCTGGATTTGAGCTGGAATCGCCCAGGACTGCGGATGTACAATCAAACCTTAGATAAGACAAGGCTTACTGGAACAGATGAACTGCTTTTTACGCTTCGGATCGTTCGAAATCGACGTCGTTTCGGGCGAACTTCGCAAGGATGGGCGGTTGGTGGAGTGGAGCGGGGCGGGTAAAATCGTCAAGCGGGAAGAAATTCAGCAGGCAAGCTAGGCTGAAGCGCAACGGCGTGACGGTCCAATGAAGTGGTTCAAACCAGAACAACGATACTCAGTTTGACTGTTCCTGGGGATCAAACGCAGGTGGGCTTGAATCCGGGACTGATTTCCAAGTCGCACATTAAGGTAACGCTGATTCCTGGCCAATCAACCAATGTCTACTGGGCCACCCGTCTGGCACCACAGCCCCTGCAACTGACGCTGAATGGGAGTAACGGCCCTGGCCGAAACAGACGCTGGGTGCTTGCTAACGTCGGGACCTGTTAGAGTAACTGCTTCATCGCCTGGCTTCCGCACTGGATGTCATCGCCAACGCACCGGGCTTCGCGAGGAAAAACAACGTTCAGCAAAGGGTGCCGTCCCTGCTCAAGACACCCCAGTGGTTTCCGAAGAGGAAACTAAACTTACCTTTATCTACCGCAGCAAATAGCAATCAAATCGGTGGGAGAATAGTTCGGAGACTAACCATGCCTACCGATCTACACGTCCTAAAAGAAGTTCCCTTGTTCGCCTTGCTTGACGATGAAGAGATGGCAGTACTGGCCGCACAAGTTGAAGTGAAGCGCTTCGCTGCTCGCCAGCGCATTTATAAAATGGGTGATCCCTCCGGCCAAGCCTATGTGCTGGTTTCCGGATTGGTTCGGGTGACAACCATCGACGAAGACAATCAGGAAGTGCTGGTGGACGAACCATCGCATGGCGAGTTCTTTGGCTTTGCTTCCATGTTGGATCAGACTCCCCATCAAACCGCCGCCCAAGCTGTGGATGAAGTTGTTTGTGTAGAAGTGGATCGCAAAGACATCGCCGCCCTTCTGCAACAAAAACCCATGGCGGGTATGGACTTACTTACTGTGCTTGGAAAGCAGTTTCATTCGGCGCAGCAGTTAGTACGCGGACGCGCCATGCGCAATGCTAACCAAATGATTGATGAGGAAGCTACCTTCGGCGAACGGATTGCGGACATGGTTGCCCGCTTCGGCGGATCGTGGCGATTCATCATTACGTTTGGCGTAATTCTGGTGGTCTATACTGGTGCCAACATTACATTGGCGCAGCAAGCCTGGGACCCTTATCCATTCATCCTCCTCAATCTTTTCCTATCTATGCTGGCTGCAATTCAAGCGCCGGTGATCATGATGAGTCAGAACCGGCAGGACACCAAAGATCGTCTGCGCAGCGAATTGGATTACGATGTGAACCGGCGCGCCGAATCGGAGATTCAAGGTTTGTCGCAGAAGCTGAATTTATTGCACGAAAAATTGGACGATCTGGAAGACTTGATCCGGGTGCCTGTGAAGAATTGACTTTATGGGTGCCTCTTCATGTTCATGCTGATCGCTGCAGCTTTTGTAGGGAGCCAGACGTGCCGTCCATGTCATGCCGTCATCAGCGATGCGTATGCCAAGACGCCGATGGCCCGGTCCAGCGGTCGCGCAGCTCCACTGCCAGCAGCGAATTTTTCAGCCGCTGGCCATCGTTATAGCATTGATGGCAACCGTCTGAGTTTCGACGGCGGATCAGCACCCATCGACTATTTCATCGGTTCAAATTCCGAAGGGCGCAGCTTTCTGCAAGCGCGTAATGGTTACCTGTTTGAACTGCCCGTAACCTGGTATGCGCGCAAGAATGCGTGGGATGCATCGCCGGGATATGAGGATGAGACGAATGTTCGGTTAAACCGCGCCGTGGAACCAAGTTGCCTGCAATGCCACGCCAGCCAAGTGCGGCCTGTACTAGGGACGCAGAACCGTTATGGGGATCCGCCGTTTCAGGAGGGCGGCGTTAGTTGCGAACGATGCCATGGTCCTGGCGGCGACCATGTGAAGAATCCAGCCAGATTCAAAATGGTGAACCCTGCAAAACTGAATGCCGAGCGACGCGATTCAGTGTGCAGTCAATGCCATTTAACCGGAGAAGCCCGAATTGAGCAGTCTGGTAAGCGATTTCCCGAATTTCAAGCGGGTGAGCGTCTAGCCGACTATGCATCCTATTTTGTTTGGAAACTCGGCCGCACTGATTTGAAAGTAACCAGCCATGTAGAAAAACTTGCGGCCAGTGCTTGCAAAATGAAAGCAGGAGATAAGCTATGGTGCGGTTCATGTCACGACACTCATAGCAACTCCGATAAGACCCAACAAGCCTGCCTTAGCTGCCACGACCAAGCGCATCGACAAGAAGAAACGTGCGCCACTTGCCATATGCCGAAAACGCGCGCCATTGATGCCAACCATGGCGTGATGACCGACCACAGCATTCCTCGTCAACAAAAGTCTTCCGCCCCTCCGGTTCCCAGTGAGCTGCTTGCATTCCTTGGCGTTGCGGATGATCGCGCCTTAGGTTTGGCATACGCGGAAGTGGGGGACAAGCGGGCAAGGGAATATTTGCTGCGCGCCAAGCCTACCGATTGGCCAGTGCGGCTTCGACTTGCGGCTCTTGAGCCTGCCCCAGTTAAGGCAGCGGCTCTTTACGAATCAGTATTACGCGAACGGCCCGGCGAAACGGTTGCACTTGTGAACCTTGGAGCACTCTACGGATCTGCCGGGCGGTTAGAGGATGCGGCCAAGCTATGGCGGCGCGCATTGGAAACGAATCCGGCCATTGATGAAGCGGCTTTGAATTTATCGCAAATTCTACCGGTTGAAGAAGCCGAAGTAGTTTTAAGAAGGTATCTGGAAGTGAATCCAGCCGCACCCTCGGTTCGCGCCCGTTTGAGTGCTATTCAAAAAAGGTAAGGCCATCAAGTTCTGGTACAAGGACAAGCAACATTGTCTTGTTAACATTCGGCTGATTCAAATCTCAGCAATCTGCACCGTTTTACCTGAACAACTTGATAGAAAACGGTAGCTTCCGTAGAAGCACAAAGAGTTGGTAAGTGCCCAAGCCCGGCGCGCACCGTTCCGTTTCAATGGCTGAGATCGATAAAACCAGAGGTGCTGGCCATACGAATTTATTCAGACGTTTCAGTTGGAATCCGTTGGCAGAACCTAAGCTTGAGGCCCAAGCACTCTATAAACTGACGATAGTCTGTGCGTTTCTCTCCATTTGATTGGAAGACTCATTCTATGCTCGGAGCTACTGAAACGAAGCGATGGCACCATTCGCTCCCACCGCCCAGCCCACGCCGTTGGAAGTAAAACTGAGGGCGTTGAAGCCCGCCCCAATATTTTTCCAGGATTTTCCTCCATCCCTTGAGACATCGGTTCCAGATGTACCCGTTGCTACCCATAGCTTGCGCTTCTTCACATAAACAACAGCGGAGCGAAATCCAGATAGGCCCGCTGCGCTTTTCCAAGTATTGCCGCCGTCGGAAGTCAATGCTAGAGCATCTCCAACCTCTGTTGGTTTGCTATAGTTGCCGCCAACGACAATGCCATTGCTGCTATCCCTGAAAGCGAGCGAGAAGATACCGGCGCTGGCGGCTTCATGACGAACTGAGGTGGTTGCAATGGACCATGTTTTCCCTGCATCCGCAGTATGAAATACTCGCGCCCCACCTTGACCTCCGGTGGCAAGCCACGCTTCCGCCGTTCCTCGAGTAACTACACAAGTTCCACTAGCTGCAAACATCGCCTCGTCTTTGTTCACTGGGGGACCATCGCGTTTGCGCCAGGTAATTCCGTCCTCCGTTGTCAGGATACTGATGTGTCCATCTACGGGATCGCCGACAAGAATGCCGTGTTTGGAATTCCAGAAACTCATGCAATCCCAGAATCCTTGTGGATCGGTATTTGTAATTTGCAAAATCCAATCAGAGCCACCATTGCTGGTCTTATATACACGGGAAAGTGCTCCAGGTCCAGCGCTCATAGCGTAAGCGGTTTGCTCGTCAATGGCTTCAATGTCACGGAAATCAAGAGAGGGCTCTAATGGCAATCCGGTTTGCAACCAGGTCTCTCCACCATTGATGGTCTTGACAATTGTTCCTTTAGTGCCGCTGGCCCACGCAATGTTCTTACTCACTGCACTAACGCCGCGGAGTGAGGCAGTAGTTGGGCTTTTCTGTGGATGCCACGCTTGGCCGAAAACTGAGGCGGTGGAGACGGCCGCTAGAAAGCATCTGATTGCTTTGTGTTTCACCCTTCGATGATAACTTCAAGCACTTCGTAAAGTTATATGAATCCTTCGCGGCGCCCATAACCATTCCGATTATGGGCGGCGTCTCTAGTTATGTAAGCAGTCAATACCACGAAACAAAGTACTGACTGCAACACATAAGTTAAGGAGACAATTCAATGACATCAATTACCCGCATTTTGCTGGGCACGGCCGTAGTGTATCTGACCACTTTCGTTCCAGCGGCTTCTGCTCAAATGAGCGGACTTGTTAAGGTCCACCTGCCAGTGGCCGCGCACTTTGGCGCAACAGAAGTTCCCATGGGCGACTATACAATTCAGCAAGTTAGGAATTCCAATGGCACTCCAACTTTGGAAGTTACTTCGCGAACAGGCGACTTGCACTTTTTTGCACGAGCCATGCGCATTGACGGCATGGACCGCGCCGAAACAACCAACCTCACCCTGACCGAACAAGATGGCGGTTATTACGTCAGTAAACTGGCGATTGCAGGCAGCGCCCAATACTACGAACTGTTTGCGGTGGAAAACAAGTAGTTGCACCACGGAGGGTGGCTCAATTCGGCCACCTTCCTTTATCGCCTGCAAAGAGGAAGTTTTGTTTTCAATCAATTAGCGTTTGGCATTCCACTTGCACTTAATCAGCACGAAAGAGGAATAAATCAGATGCGACAATATATAAATATAAAATGGATAGCAGTCGCAGCGTTGGCAGTGGCGGTCCCCCCAGCGTTTGCCCAGTCACAAGCTCCCGTTACAGAAGGTGGATGGCGTAAGTTTGGCGACGGCGATAGCGCCGTTACCTCCACACCACCAGCAGACGCCCCGGATGAACAAGCCGGAGCACGTCCCCCACAAATGCAAGACCGGAACGTTGCACCTGCGGCCTTACAATCCGCACAAGTTCCTGGCCGCATCACCATTCCCGCAGGCACTTGGATTACGGTTCGGGTAGATCAGCCCTTGTCCAGCAACCACAACCGCGCAGGAGACGCATTCACAGCTACTCTAACTGCACCAGTTGTCGCTGATGGAATCGTCGTGGCCCGTCGTGGTCAAACACTTGCCGGTCGCGTCGCCGAATCGATGAAAGCCGGACGCATCAAAGGTACTTCCAGCCTTGGTGTGGAAATGATTGAACTCAGTATTGTCGACGGTCAACGCGTGCAGATTCGCACGGAACTAATGCAATATGCTGGCGGAACTTCCAACGGTCGTGACGCAGCCGCAGTGGGCACAACTACTGGATTAGGTGCCGCGATTGGTGCTTCAGCTGCCGGCGGGTTCGGTGCTGGCATGGGTGCCATTGCTGGTGCCGGGGCTTCAGCCATCGGGGTGCTTGTTACTCGAGGCCGCGCAACGGAAATTTATCCTGAAACCGCAATTACCTTCCGCTTAACAGCTCCCGTTGAAATCTCAACGGAACGCGGACAACAAGCATTTCACCCTGTGCGTCAGGAAGACTATGAGGCTCGCCAGCTGCAACAGCGGACCGTTCATGTAAGTGCTCCGCCGCCTTATTACAGCAGCTTTGGCTATGGTTCCGGTTTTGGCTACGGCTTTGGAGATCCATTCTTTTATTCGCCGTACCGCACCTTCGGACCTAGCTTCTTCTTTTCCTCCGGCCCACGCTTTGGCGGCTTCAGGGGTGGCGGTTTCGGTGGCGGAAATCGTGGAGGCGGCGGTCGCCGTCGCTAAACTCAAACAGTACTAGTGACTCCTCCATTGCGGTGATCAGGCCTTCCTGGTCACCGCGTTTTATTTTTCACGATGTTCTTCAAAGCTTCGCGCTTGCTTAACCCACTTAGCCGGCTTTCATTCTCCGCCACATAACGACCTACTTCATTCGGATCAGTCCAGGCATATTGGCGCAATGCCCAGCCAATTGCCTTTCGAAGAAAGAACTCCTGCGAACCAAGAGAGGGTTTTATGCAGGCATATAAAAAGTTTAAGTCAGTATCCTGTTTCATCTTCAACTGGCAAAGAATAGAACTGCGCCGCTTCCACATATCATCACAGCGGCTCCAAACCAGCATCGCCCGTTTCATCTTCGCCGGTTCATTGCGCAGAATTTGATTCAACCGGTGCCCTGCAATCGAATCCACATAGTCCCACCAGGCACCCGTTACAATCATTTCCTCGTACATTGGCAAAGCATCCATTCGCTGGAATGCAGCGCATTTTCGAATCCCAGTAAGTTCAATGGCACAGTGACGTTCTTCCCGATACTTTGCCCCTCGCCAAATTTCCAGAACGTCCTTCTGCCAACTAGCGGTATCCTCATAGCCGCACCCGGCGAAAACCTCCCTGCATACTTGGCGTAAAGGAACAGCGGAAACGCCCAGATATGGCATTCCCGATTTCATATAAGCCTGCATAGCGGGTGCGTTTGCCGGAAAAGCAACGGCAGCGAGCTTGGTTCGTAATACTGCCAACAAAGGGTTTTGCTTAACCATCCACAACCTTTCTCAAATCATTATTAAAACTGTATTCTACCCTGTTGTTGTACAATGTGAATCGTTCCACATAAAAGGAAAATTGGGAATTCCCTCATGCTATTTTCAAAGAAACTGCTTGTAGTGATCGGTCTAACTTCGCTTTGTTTGTACGCCCAGCCACCTCGGGGTGGCGGAGGCGCTCGTCAACTGCCCGATGCTCCTGGCCGCGATCTGGTTCAGCGCGTCTGCGGGTCTACCTGCCATGGCCCGGAAATTGTAATTGGCCGAGGCATGGGCCGCGACCAATGGCTAGCTACTGTCAATAGCATGGTAAGCCGTGGAGCCAAAATTCCTGAAGCCGAGTTTGGGCAAGTTCTAGACTACCTGGTTACTAACTTTCCAACCCGTGCATCTGGTCCTCCACCGCGCATAGGCGGCGGGCTCACCGCTGGTGCGGATGACAATCACGTGGTAGATCCCACAGCCTCAGCTCGCGGAAAAACAATCTACATCGCCGAATGCATCACGTGCCATGGTGTCAAGGCCCGCGGTACCGATGGCCCATCTCCCGGTGCTGATCTGGTTCGCTCGCTGGTTGTCTTAAAGGATCGCTACGGCAGTACCATCAACCCTTTCTTGAAGAAGGGACATCCTATGCAAAGCGGAAACCCAAGCGCTGGGTTGAACCCCGCGCAAGTTACTGACCTTGCCCATTTCTTACACGATAAAGTCGGCGATACCTTGCGCAGCGGCCCCTACAACAAAATTCTGAACGTACTTACCGGCAATGCCAAAGACGGTGCTACTTATTTCAACGGAGCCGGTGGCTGCAATCAATGCCACTCTGCGCAAGGGGATTTGAAGGGCGTTGGTGCCAAATACGATCCACCAACCTTGCAAGCTAAGTTCCTGTTCCCGCGCGTTGTTGGGTTTGGACGACGGCCCGGCGGCGGTGGCAGTGGTTTCACTTCCAAACCCGTCACTGTAACTGTTACACCCCTTAACGGAACAGCTGTAAGTGGCGTGTTAGACAAGCTGGATGACTTCAACGTTTCCTTGCGCGACTCCGAAGGCGAGTACCGGTCTTTCAAAATAGTCAAGGGTATGAAAGTAGTGAAGAATGATCCCTACCAAGCCCACGTCGACCTTCTGGACAAATACACCGACAAAAACATGCACGACATTGTAGCTTACCTGGAGAGCTTGAAATAATGAAACGGATCAAAGCATACTTAACCGCTGCCCTGTTTGCATCAACTGCATTTGGCCAAATGACCGCAGCCAAGTTATTGAATCCTACACCAGATTCTTGGCCCATGTACAACGGCGACTATAGTGGCCGCCGTTTCAGCTCATTGAAGAAGATCAATGACCAAAATATAGGTTCCCTCAGCTTAGCCTGGGTTTATCGCATTACGGCTCCTGGCGGCATCAAAGCAACTCCACTGGTTGTGGATGGCGTCATGTACTTCACTGTGCCCGATCACGTATGGGCCATTGATGCGCGCACCGGCCGTGAAATTTGGCATTATACCTGGCAATCGAAAGGCGGCATCCACATTGGCAATCGTGGTGTTGGCATTTATGGCAAGTGGCTCTATTTTGAAACGCCCGATTGCAATTTGGTTTCCTTGAATTTGAAGGATGGCAAAGAGCGTTGGCATAAATCCATTTGCGAACTGGACCAGATGTACTTCGGCAGCACCGCTCCATTGATCGTGAAGAACCACGTGATTGTTGGCGTCAGCGGTGATGATTTGGACGTTCCTGGTTACATCCAATCACACAATCCGGAAACTGGCGATATGGAATGGCGTTGGTATGCTCACCCCCAGCCAGGCGAGCCTGAAGCGAAAAGCTGGCCGTCGGTTGAAGCAATGTTGCACGGCGGCGGAATGGTGTGGGGTTCCACCACCTACGATCCAGACCTGAATCTGATTTACTTCGGCACCGGGAATCCTCAACCTGTGATCGCTGGCAAAGGCCGTATTGGAGACAACCTTTATACCGAATCCATTGTGGCGTTGAATCCAGATACGGGGAAAATGAAATGGTATTTCCAACCATCGCCGCACGATACACATGATTGGGATGCCATCCAGACAGCGGTGCTGATTGATGGCGAAATCAATGGGCAAAAACGGAAACTGGTGGCCCAAGCCAGCCGCAATGGATACTTCTTCGTACTGGACCGAGCCACTGGTAAGAACATTGTCACCTCCAAATTCGCCAAGGCAAATTGGGCCAAGGGTATAGATGAGAAGGGTCAGCCCATTCCTGACGAAGCCAAGTATCCGCAAACTGACGGGGCATTGGTAGCTCCCAATCAGGCAGGCGCGGCCAATTGGCCTCCACCCAGCTTCAGCCCTGATACCGGTTTGTTCTACATCAATTCCGCTGACGCCTACAGCGTCTATTACATTTTCGATGAAGATCCAAAGCCCGAAGGTTGGGGTGGAAACGATCGCGGCGGATGGTCTGAGGGCATGCTGAAGGCCATCGACTATAAGACCGGCAAGATTCGCTGGACCCATAAATGGGAAGGCCAAGGCGGACCGCGTAATGGCGTGCTAAGCACTGCGGGAAATCTGGTGTTCGCTGGCGATACATCCAACAACTTTATTGCGTTGAATGCCAAGACTGGTGATCCCTTGTGGCATGCGAATCTGGGTCAATCAATGAGCAACGGACCCATTACATTTGAAATGGATGGTACGCAGTATGTGGTTGTCGGCACCGGTGACACCCTTTGGAGTTTCGCCATGAACTCCAAATAACGGGCATCACAACTGATTCGGCTCTTTTATCGCGCTTTGCGCGCTGGAGTGGCACGAATTACAACAGTTTGCCAACACCGGGTGCACATGCGATTCAAATTGCTGTTGCGTAGCGGTTTGGCCCAAAGCCAAAACACTTGTTGAAGCATGCAAGAGCGTGCCTAACTGGGGCAATTCGCCTTAACGGTAACCGAACCTGCGCCAACCACCTTGAACTGGAACTACCACGCGTTGCACTACGCGAGGAGCAACGTAATAGTAAGGATCATATCCAGAGCAGTTGTCATAGTAAGGATCACAACCAACAAAGGAATATCTTGGCGAGTAGTAACTATAGCCAAAGCCGCTCCTATATGGGCTGTAGCCATAACCGCCGCGATAGACACCCCGGTAGTTACTAACATATCGGGAACCGCCGTAATACCCGCGGCCAACACTCACCGATACGCGGCTGCCGCCAAAACTGCGTCCGCCATTTCCGCCTCTTGAATACCCGCCCCGACCTTGAGCATTGGATGTAAGCGAAAGCATCATCGCCATCGCCAGAATTATGAAAGTGCGCATTGGTTTCTCCTTACACTCATTACAATGCACGCCTGTTGCCATTTCTAACGTTTTGAAAATGAAGCACCGGGCAATTCAACCCTTGGCCCACCGCCACCAGTACTGGTGGATTTCGGCCAATGATCAATGGGTCTTCACGCCTTTTCCGGGATTCACGCCTTCCACCACTGCGCCGTTCCGCACAACCACTTCCCCACCCACCAACACAAATGGAATCCCTTCCGATGGAAGATTTGGCTTTTCGTAGGTTGCTTTGTCTATCACCTTTGCTGGATCAAACAAAGCCAAATCGGCATCTGCCCCTACTTTGACTCGCCCCTTGTTGCGCATCGCCGGCGAAATGGATTCCAGTCTCTGGGCCGGCATCAAACTGATTTTGCGCAAGGCATCCATTAATGGCAATAGCTGTTGCTCTCGCACATACAAACCCAAAACGCGAGCATAGGAACCAGACGCACGCGGATGTCCTTTCCCGTTTTCCATGATGCCATCACTGGCAATCATCACTCTTGGATGTGCCACCACCTTACGGATCATCTGCTCCGTATTGGTAAAGGTGGCCACCAAGCCGCCCTGCTTGCGGTATTTTGCGAAGGTTTCGGCCGTTAGCCGTTCGCCAGTTTCCACCCACATCATGTCTTTGTATGAGATTCCCAACTTTTCCTGAAATCCTGGATCGAAGATGGCTGTCTCCAGTCGCGTCATCCCGGCTATATATGGATACGCTTCAGTTGTGATGTCGATTCCATGGGACCGCGCTGAATCAATAATCTTCATCGCCAAATCAAATTTCGAGGTACTGGAAGCGCCAATATGCACAACATGAATTGGTGCGCCCGTAACAGCCGCCATCGCGATTACTTCATGAAGAGCCGCGGCAATCCCGGGTTCACCCAAGGTTCCGTGGCCCATATGGATAAAGGTCGGGCTCTTGGATTGCCCTGCTAATTCGAACAGCTCCTGTAACTCTTCAGTGCCAGCTTTTGGCGTATACGAAAAGCCGAAGCCAATTCCCAGACCTCCATCTTTCAACCCTTGACGCAGCAACTCGCGGATTGCGATCTGCTCTGCACGCGTAGCAACTTTGGTGATGGCATGATCTCGGGGCAGCCAATCGCCTGTATCTTTCATCACAGCCATGCGCGCTGGGACATGCCCCACGCTGGCTCCAAAATGGATTAGCGCTTTGCCCTCGCGTGCTGCGTACCAGGTTGGGACTGCACTGACACCGATCTCCAGTTCTAAAGCTGTCGTCACTCCGTCTCGCGCTTTCAGCCGGTAGTTCTCAGGAGTTTGACCATGGGAGTGCAAGTCAATAAATCCGGGTGCCACAACCAACCCCGTGGCCTCAATCTCTTTCGCACCCTTCAAGGAGTTGCCCGAGATGGCGGCAATTTTCCCCGCGCGAATCCCCACGTTTCGAATCGCGTCCAGTCCCGATTCCGGGTCCATCACCCGGCCACCTTTCAAAACCAAATCGTAATTTTGTGCGTTGATAAAACCCGATACCGAAACAAGGAGGAACAGTCCAAAAGTAGTTTTCATTCTAGTTCTCACAGGGGCACTTCATAGCTTTGAACCAAGTCTCAAACCGGCCCGGCCAATTCTCGGAAGTCTTGCCCGATTTCTTGATTCCAAATCCGTGGCCACCTTCACTGAAGATATGCATTTCCGCCGGGACCTTTGCTTTGCGCAGAGCCTGATAGAAATGAATGCTGGAATCGGTTGGCACTGCCGGATCGTCACTGGCATGTGCAAGAAAGCTCTGTGGAGTATCTTTGGTGACAGTGATGTTTTCAGGAATGGCGGCGTATATCAATCCAAGAAAATTGGGGCGGACTTCTTCAGGCTCCACAGCCATTAATGCAGCCAGATGCCCGCCGGCTGAAAAGCCCATCATGCCTACGCGGTCTTTGTCTATGTTCCATTTTGCAGCATTATTACGGACGATTTTCATCGCCTCAGAAGCATCTTCCAAGCTCACGCGAACAGTTTTCGCCGCTGCTTTGCCGTCCCCGAACATTGCCGCTCGCCGTTCGCCAGCTTCCTTCGGCATTTCTGGAAGACGGTACTTCAAAACAATTCCAGCAATGCCGATGCTGTTTAGCCAACGTGCAATGTCCACACCTTCTTTGTCGTATGCAAGGCGGACGTAACCACCTCCAGGAGCAATCAGGACAGCAGCTCCGTTGCGTACAGAAGGATTCGGAAGATAGACGGCAATGGTTGGTTCAGCAATATTCATAACCGCGCGATCAGCAACACCATCTTTGCCCCGCTCTTCTATCTTTTCTCCGCCCACGGGCGCAGTCCAATTGGCTGGTCCCTTCGGCCAGAGCTTGACGATTAGTGGTTCAGCAGCAGGAAGACTCAAGGCAAGAAGCGCAAAGACGGTAAGAAAGAATTTCATAGCAACGACTATCATACGAAAATAGAAAGGGCCTCCCGAAAGAGACCCCTTTCATACCTAAGTTGAATCGATCTTAGTGTGTGATTACATGTGGTATAGCTTTTGCCTGTTCAACCCAACTGGTAACCATTTCCAGACTGGGCACCGTTCTTGCCAAATTCTTCCCGGCATTCACTTCTGTCAATTTAGCATGCAGATTTGCTGGAACACGATGCTTGATTTCCTTCACCGTATCTACCCCTGCAGCCTCTAACAACTCAGCCCAATCTGGAGTTACTCCCCACAGCCGTAACAAGTCAGCCATGTTGGCCCACGTCAGGATTAATGTTTCGTTGATGCCAGAACTGGCAGCCACTTCTTCGCGGCCGATCTTATTTGCACAGCGTTCTAAAAACGTCTTGATCCATGCAAGTCCCACACCTCGTAACTTGGCGCCGTAGGACGGCCCGATGCCTTCAATGTCTTCGATGTCACCAACAACCGGAGTGTTCTTTTTCAGTTTGTCGATTTCTGCTTCCAGCAGTGAAATGCGCGTGGCTCCAGAATCAAGACTGCCTTTGAGTGTGTCTCTTTCCTTTTCAAGGATCATCCACCGATTCTTCCAATCGGCATCAGCAGTGGCCAATCTTGTATTCGCCTCTTTCAATTGACCTTGCAGAACTGCATCGTGTTTGCCAGTGGCATCTAATTGCGCTTTCAAACTGTCCCGTTCTTTTTCAAGAGCGGCCCAGCGCGATTTCCAATTGGCTTCAGCAGCAGCATGCTTTGCATGTTCTTCCTGATCGCTCTTACCCTTTGCGTCAAGGTTCGCCTTGAATGTATCGCGCTCCTTCTCAATCACGATCCAACGCGACTTCCATTGAGCGTCAGCAGCAGTGAGCTTACCCTTTTCCTCGTCAACCTGCGCTTTCAAGCCATCGCGTTCTTTTCCCAAAGCAATCCAACGGATATTCCAATCACCCAGTGCTGCCGTGTGGTTGTCCTGTTCTTCTTTCCAACGAGCCTGCCATTGATGATCAGAAGCTGACAATTGCGACTTCAATCCGTCGCGTTCCTTTTCAAGATGGCTCCACCGTCCATTCCAATCTGCCAACGCTGCGGCGTGTTTAGCATGTTCGGCATCCATTTGCTTTTTCGCATCGGCGGCAAGTGCGAGTCTTGCGGCTTCAGCGGCGGCAAGAGCAGTTGCACCAGCGGCCAGTTTCGCGGTGAGTGAAGTGTAATCCGCTTTTCCGGCTACGCTAGCTTTTTCCAGTTCGGCAAATTTCAGTTTCCATGATCCCAGATCAGCTTCCGAAGCGGACCACTTCTTTCCGCAAGCATCCAGGTCGGCCATCAGTTTCTTCTTATCGCCTTCCAAAGCCGCCCACTTGGCTTTCCAATCAGCATCCAGGGCGCCATATTTCTTGTCCCAATCGGCGAGGGAAACTTGTAACTTATCCCGATCGCCTGTTAAAGTCGCGTACTTTGCAGACCAATCGGTTTCCAGTTTCTTGGCCTGACTGGTTAGATCGCCAATATTCGCCCGTAGTTTGTCACGCTCGCTTTCCACACCGGAAAACCGGGACTTCCAGCTGTTTTCCAGTTCTTCCAATTTGGAGCCGAACCCGAGTTGTTTCAGCAACCAGCCCAGCAAGAATCCAAGAATGCCCGCTAGTAGCAGGCAAAGCCACATTTGTGAGACCAAATAACTCATATTGTTTATATTCCTTCCACGTTGAACTCAATACGGCGATTTTTTTGCATTCCATCGGGGGTATCATTACTGGCAATTGGTTTCTTAAACCCAAAGCCCGCTGCGCTTAATCGTGCTGCGGCCATACCCTTTTTGGTTAGGTAGGCCACCACCGAGGCAGCTCTTTGTTGACTCAGTTTTTGGTTATAATCTTCACCGCCGCGATTATCGGTGTGGCCAGCAATTTGTACTTTCGCTTCAGGGCACTCTTTTGCGGCAACTTGGACTGGCGTGGGCGCTTTCACCTGCTCCACCACTAACCGGTTGTCGACACTGTTGACACCCCAGGTTGCCAAGGCCAATTCACCGGCACGACGTTTTGCTTCTTCGGTGGGAACTGTACCTGTAAGGATAATGTCTCGCCCGTCGGTCTTCACATCGGCACCAAAGCCGGCTTGTTTCAAGGCTGCAGCAGTGCGGTCGTTCACGTCAGCTTGTAGATGAAAGCGGTCCCCGTAAACACAAAAGTAGCCAAGTGCGGCAAAAGATATCAGGCCCAAAAGCAACAACAAGGTCTTGCTCAAGCGAGTCTCCTTCCCTTCGGCTTTCGTTCAACGACGAGGCGAAGTATTCGAGCTACTTTTGCATACGCTGAGGGACTTCGTCAACAGTATCGAGTATTGTTTAATCCAAGGTTTGAAATTGCTGGAGATATACTTACCGCGGACGGCTCAGTAACTTACTCAGTTACTGAGATGGAATGAGAAGGCCGGTCTCCCCGGGGATGCATTAAGCTCCCAACAGGCGCATTCGAAGTGCAAAAACTGGGAGATCTCACCAGCCGCTACTGTATTTTGGAGGAAGCGGGAGAAGTGGTAAGCGAAGACCGGATTCCAACCACACGAACTGGAACCAAGTCCGTTGCTGGCAAAGATGGCACCCAGCCGCGTTGCGCTGGAAGTGGGAACGCATCCGCCATGGGTAAGCCGTCACTGGAGCAGATGAGACACGAAGGGATTGTGGCCAATCCGCACAAAGCTCGCGCAAGGATGGCCAAATTGATGCGCAGAAGTTAGCGCGCCTGGCCCGAGTGGATCCGAAGTGGTTGTAACTCGTTCGAAATCGCATCGAAACCGGTTGTTTTCGATTGATGGAAAGTCGGTGTTTTTCTTGAGCGGCGACAATTTGGTCGAGCAGCCGCTGAGGCGGTAAGGGACGGGTACACCCAGTTGAGCGACTTCAACACGCGCGGCGCCCCGCCATCAATAGGCACAATCGCAATCTGGCTGACATTGTCTTTCCGAAAGAGCAGCGTCAACACGTGTTTGTTGTCCGGCGTCCATGCGCACGGTTGAACGAACGAATCCTGCCTCGGCGTTCTTGAACAGCGTCTTCTGCCCCGTGCCGTCGAGTTGAATCGAACGCTGCTCGTAGAAGCGCTCGCTGTTGAACCACGCATAAGCCACACTCTTGGCGTCGCGCGATATCGTCGAGAAGTACGCAAACTCCTTCGGTGGCGCGGCCGTCAGCCGCTTCGACGTTCCGCTGGCGATCTCGCGCACTGTCAGGTCGCCCTTCTCGACGATGGAAACGAACTTGCCGTCGCCAAAAGCATAACGCCCGTGTCCGTGAACACGGGCGCTACCGCAAGTGCGAAGATTACGAGTTCGTTACCAGCGTATACGACTTGTGTACTGGAATTGGCGCCCGAAGTACGTATTGCGTTGCCCCGTCACGCGGCCAAATAGCGAGCTGTCCGGATTCAACTGCGGATTCGCGCCGTTGAAGTTGTTCGGCAGATTGTAAGATTCCAACTTGATCTCAAAGGTGTACTTCTCCCTGATCTGGAACTCCTTGCCGAGCGTGAGGTCGAGCGAGATAACGCCAGGGCCGTTGAATCCAGCGAACTGCAACGGATTCGTGCGGCGCGTGAACGCCGGCAGCCGTGTGACCTTGGTGGTATCGAACCAGCGGTCGCGCGTCGGGCTCCCGATTGCCGGATTGCCCGAAACAAGCGCGCCCGGCAAGCGGAGATATTCGCCGCTCACCTGTTGGTAAATTCCGCTCAGCGCCCACCCGCCAATGACAGAGTTCATGCCCTTGTTCATCGACGACGCGAACTTTCGGCCCTTGCCAAACGGCACCTCGTAGATGCCGCCGATATTGAACTTGTGCCGCTGGTTCGGCGAGTCCTGCATCGACAGGTCGTCGAGGAAGGTCGCCACGCCGTCGGGATAGTATTCGTCGTTGCGCGAATTGTTGTAGTTGTAGCCGATCAGGAAGTTGAAGCCGTTGACGAACGGACGCTGTGCTTTGAACTGGATCGACCGGTACGCGCGATGGACACCCTCGGCGTTCCACATCGTAATGGGCCCATAGTGCGGATACGGCCGCAGCAGGTCGCTAACAGCCGCATTTCGCACGTTGCGCAGCCCGCCGGGGAACTTGTCGAACGGCAACACGTTGAAGAACGGATTCGGCACCTGGGCATTCACCGCGTTGCCGAACTCGAAGCCAAATCGCGGATCGATGTTGTTCAACTGTTTCTGATAGCGCTGGTTGAAACCGTAGCTCATGAAGTACGTTGCGTCGACGACGATCTGGCTCGGCAACTGCCGCTGCAAGCTGAAGCTGAAGCGTTCGTTGTAGGCCGTACCGAGGTTTTGATTCCAAATGATCGACTGTGCCGTCGAACCAAGCTCGGTGTAACGGCCGAGGCGGCGTTCCACGGGCGGCGTCAGCGGATTCGTCGATGGCCACGGGTTGGAGAACCGCGCGGCCGGAACGCCCTGAACGGTCGGCAGCGGGAACGAATCCTGTTGATAACCGGGGTAGGGAACAACGTCGTTCAAGTTGATGCCGCCGTCGTTATCGACCGAGGGCATGATTGCGTAACGCGAATAACCGGCGCGGAACGACATGCGGTTCGACAAGCGCCACGCCAAACCGAAGCGCGGCTGGAAAGCCATCTTCGCCGACGAGTAAGCGCCGTCGCCGGTTCCGGACGTGTGAATCCACGCGCCGTTGTACTGCGGCGCCGTGCGGCGGATCGCCATTGTCTGCGCGCCGAGGTTCGGTGCGTTGGTGCCTTGAAATTCCGGAATCGGATTTGTCAAATCAAGCGTGCGAGAGAGCCGTCCGTCGCGATCGACGATCGGGGTGTCGAACTCCCAGCGCAGACCAAGATTCAGGGTGATGTTCTGAGAGATCTTGAAGTCGTCCTGAATGTAGCCGCCGAAGAAGTAGTTCCGTGCCAGCAGCATTGGTGTGTTGCGAGCACGCGAGTTGTCGCCGATCGCGCCAAGCAGGAACGTCGCCCACTCGCTGCCGCTAAACCGTGTGTTGGTGTTGATGTACGTGTCGGCGGTGTTCGCGGCCGGGAAAGTAAAGAACAGAGGCTGCGGGAGCGAAGAGTTGCCGCGGTACCGCCGGAACTCACCGCCGACCTTGAGATAGTGCCGGCCGACATTCTTCGACAACTTACCCTGCCCGTTCCAGAAGTCCGGCGCCGAGAACCAATAGCTTCCTCGGCCAAACCCGCCGCCCAGATTCAAGCCCGGATAATACGTCACTGGCAGCGACTTCGAGTAGCTGTCGAAGAACGTGGGATTCTGAGGGAAGAAATCGCCGAACGATTTGATTTCGGCGATCGGGTCGATGAAGCGATCGACCGGCTTTCCGTACGACCCGCGGAAGCTGACGACGGTGTTCGCGTTCAGGGTCCACACCGCGTCGCCCACCACTGTCATCGAATTTCGCTCGGAGCCGCCAGTCGAACCCGCCGGCGTGCCCGCCGGGTTCGGCGAAGCCACGTTGGTGTGATAGCGCGAGAAGCGGCCGAATATCTTCCACTTATCGTTCACGTTCCAGTCGGTGCGGTTCGACCAGTTGTAATAATCGTACACGCGCGCAAATGTCAGCCGGTAATTGTTGACCTGCGTGATGTCGTCACCGGGGCCGTTCGGTGCCCAGATATCGTTGAGGAAGCGCAGCGACACCGGGTCCATCTGCGAACGCGGAATGATGTTGCCCGGGTACGGCGTGCGCGTGACGTTGGCGCCGTTGGTCTGCGTCGTCCACGGATCGAACATCGGCTTCATGCCCGTTCGGCCCGCATCGAGAAACATGGTCTGCGAAAAGTCGCCCGTGCGTTCGCGCGCGGTCGGCAGCGTCTTGATCAGGTTGATCGGCTCGCGCAAGTTCTGGCCTTCATACGCGAAGTAGTTGAACAGCTTGTTCTTCACGATTGGATTGCCCGACGTCACGCCCCACACGTTGTGGCGAACCAGCGAGGGCGTCGGCGTCGTCGAATCCGGCCGCGCGTTTAGTTTCGGATTGCGGCCAAAGAAGTACGCCGTGCCGTGCCAATCGTTGGAACCGGATTTCATCTGCAGCGATATGATGCCGCCGGCCGAATGGCCGTATTCGGCGTCGGTCGCGTTCTGCTGCACGTTCAATTCCGATACCGCGTCCATGGGCGGGACGTAGTTCGTCTTCGGGCCCCAGGTGTTTGGCGAGCCGTCGACGAGAATGTCGTTCTTCAACTGCGTGCCGCCGCCCACATCTAGCCGGGAACCGGCCCAGTGATGGAAGGGGCTCTGCTCCTGCGAGGTCGATGTGAAGGTCACTTGAGGGTCTAGCTGCAGCAACAGAAACGGATTCCGGTGGATGATCGGCAGCGAGTTCGACATCTTGGTGTCGAGCGTCGTCTCCATTGTCGTCTTGTTGAACTGCACCGTGACCGGCGCCGCTTCCACGCGCACTGTTTCACTCAACGCGCCCACTTCCAACTTCGCGTCGACGGTGATGTCGGAACGCGTCTGGACCAGAATATTCTCCTGTTGGAACCCGCGGAATCCTTGCATGCCGACCACGAGCGAGTACGATCCGGGACTGACGAAATCGAACACATAGGCGCCCGTAGCGCTTGAATCGCGTTCGACCGCGACGTTCGTGTTGACATTACGGAGCGTCAGCTTCGCTCCGGCGACAACGCCGCCGCTCGAATCGTAAACGGTTCCGCGGACGGTGCCGCGCAATTCCTGCGCTTCAACGAGCGCGGTGGTGACTGCTAGCGCGAACGCTATTGAAATTGAAAGAAATGCTCTCATCGCTTTTAAGACCTCCTGATAATCCCTACGAATCGGGTTGTGTATCATACCGGGTTAGGCGAGCGCGAACCGGCTAACTGCCTGTCGCGGCCAAGTGAAAAGTTCCTATTTCGGCCAAGTAGAAAGTTCCTATTGACAGCCGTAAGGCTGAAGGATGGAACGAATTGTGATGAGCCAAGAAGAACGGGACAGGCTGGACTGGTTAAGACGAGCCCGAGACAAGAAGATGACACAGCGAGAGGCGGCCGTTGACGGAAGCCCAAAACCTGGCTGCTATTTTGTGCCACGCCGAGGATCGCGTGATCGCCAACGACTACGCGTTTTCCTTTTCCGGGCAGCGGTATCAGATCCAACCGATCCGTTTGATGGAGGTCCTGCTTCACACTCGTACCAGGATGGGTGGTTGGTCTACCAAACAGATTCATGAAGCAGTCTTGGCAACTTTCCAGTTGACGGCTAGACAATATGGCATCAACCAGTTTCGTTATGATCTGCTTAAGATGAAGCCCACGGACTGATTGAATGTGATGGAGGGCGATATGCCTACTTCTTTCAGGCAAGGGTATCCAAGGGGCTCTGCTGTTCCTTTCTTTCACAAGAAACTTTGCGCGCCTTTGTCCAACAGCCGCTTTCATCACAAACCCGACGAAGCACTTAAGCCTCAAAGTAGCTGGAAACGGCTTTCTACAAGGCCGATCATGCCATTCTGCAAATTGTTGAGTCTGCTTTAAGGCAGATCGGATGTCAGGAGAAAAAAGATGGCGGTTCCGCTTGTCAATAGATCTAACTAAGATCGGAACTCACACATCCGGTCTCTGTCTGGCCGCTTTTGGCCAAAACCGCGAGCGTGCTGACGGAGATGCTTGGACTCACTTCACCGCCGAAGTTAAATTTGGATGTGCTTGAGCACGGGCAACGGGCAACGGGCAACAGCGGTCAGCAACTTGGCCTCAAAATCAGATCAAGACTGAAGGTGAATGTGCGGATCCGAATCGGCTGCAACTTGGCGGCGAGTAACATCCCTTGGACAGTGCTGGAAGGCAAGACAAGTTCGGCGGCTAGGGTTCGCACGCTCCAACGGCTTTGCTTATCGGGTTGCTGACATACTCGCGCTTGGACCTTATGTTCCCGCAGTCCTTCAATACCGCCAACAGCAAGCAGTTCCGCCACTTTGCCGACCGTGATAGCAGGAAGTTTGAGTGCCGCGATTTCCTGGGTCGTACAGCGGCATCGTGTTTGAGTGGCCGACCGGAACGAGGCGCATGTTGCTCGCCCCATCGGCAGCTGACAACACAATTCGGCTTCGCAGAGCCACTCTCAACAAACTGATTCAATCTTCCTCAGCACCCCAGGCGTTGGCTGCAAGTTTCAGTCCTAGCGTACAGGAAACTCTTATTAATCTAAAGAACTATCTGTACGTTGTACTAGAGCCAACCTTGCGCCCACAATGCAGGGTCTCTTCTTTTATTTTGACACTTCTAAATATAGATACGGATACTGTGGAATGGCACTTGAAGTTGATGAAAACTAGATTGAATAATGTCGCTTGTAGTAGGCCCAAGCAGTCTGGACGATTGTATTCAGATCCGAGTGACGGCATTCCCATCCAAGGGTTCGGCGTGCCAGAGAAGGGTCGGCTACCAGTTCCGGCGGATCGCCGTCGCGCCGCGCCTCCAATCGGTATGGTGTTTTCAAACCTACTACGGTGTCCACCGCATGAATTAGTTCGAAAACAGTATGACCATTGCCTGTCCCGAGATTTAACGTAATGCTTGCCCCACCATTTTCCAAGTAGGCTAATGCCCGGACATGGGCATCCGCAATATCGGTGACGTGGACATAATCTCTTACTGCTGTTCCGTCGCGAGTGGGATAATCTGTACCAAAGACGCCTAAAGGCTCACCGCCGTTTGCTGCTGCAAGAGCGCGTGGTATGACATGTGGTTCGGGGTCGTGATCTTCGCCCGTTTCCCCATCCGGGTCGGCACCAGCGGCGTTGAAGTAGCGCAGTGAAACCCATTTCAGTTGCTCGCATTCCCCGGCCCAGCGGAGCATTTTTTCAATAAAAAGTTTCGATTCTCCGTATGGATTTACCGGATTTTGGGAATGGTCTTCCCGAATAGGCAAGGTTACCAAAGAACCATATGTCGCACAGGTGGAACTAAAGACAATTTGCTGTACTTGGCGCTGATGCATTGCATTGAGCAGATTCAGTGTATTGCAAAAATTATTGGCAAAATACTTGCGGGGTTGCACCATAGATTCGCCGACGTAGGCATAGGCGGCAAAATGCATTACAGCGTGAATATCATACTTAGCAAGCGCATTTGCAATTGCTGATTCGTCGGCCAGATCCGCTTCGACCAGAGGCCCCCATTTCACGTTTTCACGGTGCCCACGCTCAAGGCTATCAAATGTTACGGGAAGATGCCCTGCAAGAGCCAAAGCCTTGGCAGCATGGCTGCCAATATAACCGGCACCACCAGTGACGAGTACATTCATTTAGTTTTATTATGCCGCAAATGCTCACCCTCAGTAAGGATCAGCCGGAGGGAATGCGGCAGAAGTTTCAATCCCATGAGCCAAGCATTGTTTCAACTCTATACCTTTCAACATCTTACGTCATTAATGAAACAACACGAAACAAGCATACCTGAAGTGCCATGTTGTACAATTAGTGTGAAAGCAGCTATTTCCTCAACACGCGATGAGGGCAACTTTGGCAGGGCAGAGAATTTTTGCAATTTTAAGCGTTTTGGGCTTGTGGTTTGGCATAACTTGGCTGTTTTGGGTAGGTTACGTTGGTGTAGACGACTTATTCTACTCTAAATATGCATATATGCTACATCGGCCACCAATGATTTGGTGGGAATTCCGGATGCCTTTCATACTCGCGTTGCGTAGCAGCTACGCGTTGTTTGGAGCAAGTGAGGTCGCGGCGGCGGTTCCAAACCTAATCGCTTCGTTCGGGCTTTTCCTTGCAACCGCGTGGGTGATCGGATGGCCTCGCAAGCTGACTTGGGAGACTAACCTTACGATGATTTTAGCGGCGATGATGCCCTTAGACGTTAGTTTCAGAAGTTGGCCAGGAGCAACTTTTTTTGCAGGCTCCCTGTGCGGAATAGCAACGGCCTGCTGGCTTCGTGGAAATCACAAAATGGTGTACTTGGGTTCGGCACTTTTCGCCCTTGCATTTAACACGCACGAAACTACAGTTTTCTACATTAGTATCTTTTGTGGGTTGTCGCTTTTGCAGGACTGGAAACGTTTTTTCAAGCCAGCATTGTTTGTTGGCCTATTCGTGGCGATCAATCTTTGCGCCGAGGGATTTGCATATCAACATCTTTTAGGCGATCCGCTGGCACGACATAAAATTGCAAGCGGCGGCGCGACATCAACCGTTGCTGGCTTCGATGCTGATGTTCGCATCGGCGGTCTCCGTTTCTACTTATGGCCTCTAGAGATTTTGGCGACAAGCAAACATTTTGCTGGATCGTTATTGCTGCTATTCATAAGTGGGGCAATCGCTTGGCGCAAATTGGAGCGCAACCAAAAGTTGCTGCTCTTCACCGTTTTCTGTATTTGGGCCTGGATGGGTTGGGGCACAATGGTGCCTTGGATGTATAAGCCATTTTTCAGGCAGTTTCACTATTACGGGCCACTGCTGTTGGGGATCAATACCCTTCTTCCAGCCACAGTATTTTTGGCGTTTCCGCCAAGGGCTGCGCGCTTAATCCTATGCACAATGGTAGGTTTCTATTTTGTAGCCGCTTCTGTTGGTGGTAGGTGGGGCCAAAACTTCGATGCCTCCCGCGCGCTATTGGAGTATGCAGATAGGAATCCTTCTGTCATCTTCCTAACTGATGTATCCACGATGAACCAGATGTACACGATGAAAGGTTTTAAGCTTCCGTCAAATGTGGTTTGTAAAAATAGTGAAGATGTGAATCGTCACCTGCTTGTGAACAAGGAGCCGGAGGGAGTTGCAAAGTTTTCATTCCAAGAGGTTGAACCCCAAGCAATTCTTGTCAACACCGAGGGGCCTTCCCTTTTTGCGTATGATGAAGCATTCGCTCAGTACGTCCGAAATCATCCAGGTCGGCATGAGGTAGTTCTCCCGGCGCGTCGTAAATGGTTGATCGCTCTAATACCCGGCTTTGCTAACCGCCCGGAGGCAACGCTAAGCCTTGGCGCAGAGGTAATCTACCCCACGCCATAGGCTTCCCGAAGGCCTTAGCTATGAATTTCGACCTTAGAGTCCAAATTGTTAAGAGCCGGATCCACTGAGTTGATTTCGCGCCAATAATGTACGCGATCCCGAAGCAGCGTTAGCACCTTATCGACACCTTTCGTCAGCAAAATAGTAATGCCGGTTGTGAGGCAGAAAGTCATGGCAACAAATCGCGACCAATGTTCCAAGGTGTGCCCGGTTGTCCACCTTTCAAAAAAACTATTAACCACTAACACTAAACCCAAGCCCAGCAAAAAGACGGCAACAATCCAGGAACCGACACCAGCGAAAAAGATATCCACCAAGGAGCGGGTGTCACCAATTTCTTGACCGATTGCTACTTTAGTCATTTGCTTGGCCAGATAAGCAGTGCACATACTCAAAACAGCGATGGTAGCCAGCAGGTTAGAAACAAGAATACGGTATATCATCGTTTCTTCTAAAGAACGATTTTGGATATAGTACAGAACAGGTGACGCCATAAGTAATACAGCCAGCAAGCCGCAGAAAGCGCCAAACAGGATCATCGGCCGCGATGGTCTGTAAAGGAAAGCTGCTTCCATGATGACTCTAAGGAATCGTATGCCGTCCTTGATAACGCTCAGCTTCGATTCGCCCACGCGCTCGTTATAAGGCATATTCACTTCGCCAATTCTTAAGACACCTGAAACCATAGCGCGAGCGCTCATCGCTGGGGTAAAGTGCAGTCCATCGGGCAAGGGGAAAAGTTGGATCAAACTGCTACGTTTCACCACACGCATTCCACTGGCAGTATCACGCACCCTTTCATTCGCTAACAGGGATAACAACGTTGCGAAAATCTTGTTGCCAACAATCCGAACCATTGGCATTTTGCTTTCTTTATTCAAACGGCATCCCAACACTACGTCAAGTTTCTCTGTAACCAGGGCACTACACAAACTCGCGAAAAATCGCGGTTCGCAGGTGCCGTCGGCATCAAGAAATCCAACCAAGTCTGCATCCGATTCGCGCCAAGCCTCTTTGATTGCGGCGCCGTAGCTACGATTTTTCGGGAAACAATCAGCCGAATTTTGTCACGGAAACTGGATGCCCGCTCCACCGTTTTATCAGTTGAGCCGTCGCTGACAACTGCTATGTCGACCTCAGTTACTGGAGAATTGGCAATAGTGTACTCGCGCGCATTCAAAGTACGCTCGATAATGCTGATGATACTGTCCTCTTCGTTCAAGTCGGGGATAGCTATTGTTAATTTCATTTTTTGTCTCCGCAAGGTACTGGTACTTATTATAATAGTGAGTAGCTGGGTATTCATTGCAAACGGAGGCCAATATTTGCCTGAGGGTCAGCCGCCGACATCCGGCAACGGAAGTCAATGATAAAGAATAAGTTAATTCGCATTCGCCACGGGCAAGCCGAAATTCATTTGGTAAATCCGCGTTCCATCCACCCACAACCAACCCTCGGCTTTCAGCACCACCATACCGCGCTGCGTGAAGATCGTTCAATGCGTTCGCTGGAATTCGCGCCTTCTCGACCAAGTACACCATCTCGGCAAGGCTGATGGCAGACACGCCAATGTGGTCTCCATTGGTTATTGTTTCGTCGATAAAACCTGACGCCGCTTTCCCGAGCCTTGGATCGGAAAAGAGATACCAGATTGCGGCATGCGTGTCGGCTACGGCAACAATCATCAGAAATCAGAAGACTATATCAAGGCAGAACTGGTACCGGTGTGACTCGGTTGGGTGAACTTCCAGGCGATGCGTCGTATGCATGCCAGCCTTGGGCATGAAGCCAAAGCCTGGGACGGCTTAGACTTGACCGAGTCCTCCAAACGCTTCGCAGCAACTACCCGGTCCTTCATGCTCGACTTCGTATAAACATCGAGCGCGCCTCCGATCCCGTGGCCCTGCTGGTCGGCTCGGCTGAGACCTTCGGAAAAGGCCGAAGTGGTTCTTAATCGAGGGCTATGGATGGTGTGATTTTGGCGTGCCGGTAAGTTGTTGATTTTGGAGCGGGAGACCGGGGTCGAACCGGCGACGTCCAGCTTGGGAAA
>JAYUSZ010000114.1:0-13447 GCA_043755435.1 Bryobacterales bacterium
TGAAGATCAACTTCCCAATTCACTTGTATAAGTATGCACCGCAATAACTATGCAGTCAAGTACATGATGCAGTAAGATGTTCAAAAAGTGTACCCTTGCAAAGGGTACGCTTGAATTGTCCATCTACGTTGTGCGTCTCTCGCCAGCAGCTAAAAGGGACCTACGGAAGATCCCTTCCGGCTAAGCCGCAGTTATCGGGCAATCTATGTCATCCGCGATTCTGGAACCGTGGAGTTCGCTTGCATTGAGGAGGTTTCAAAACATGACTACTAATGGTAAAAGTGACGCGAAAAAATTCCTGGAACGCCTGCGCGGTGGCCCTCTCACTTTTGGGCGAATGCTTGAATCGATCCGCATCACTGATGACATCCCTCAGGCCGAACTTGCCCGGCGATTGGAAATTTCCCGTGCCCAGCTATGCGACATCGAAAAGGGACGTCGGCATGTCCGCGCTGAGCGGGCGGCCCAGTTCGCTAAGGCACTAGGCTACTCAGTGAATCAGTTCGTAGCCGTTGCGCTGGAGGATGAGCTCCGCAAAGTTGGACTGAAAGTTTGAGTGCGGCTTGATGCGGCGTAGCCGGGTCCAATAGACACGCGGGGTGCTCGCGTCCAGCCGGGGAGCAGTTGGCAACTTCTCAAGGCGCGGTTTTTGTGAAGGAGGCTCTTGAAGCGGGAGTGGCGAATCCCTTCTTTGTTCGAGTGACCAGTTCAGACGACCTGCCTTCCGGTGGATGGTAAGTGTCTGGCCGCCAAAAACCGCCCCTCCCTCTACCTCCGGTCCCAAGCGATTGCAAAAAACTATCTCCCTCCAAATCAATCACTTCACCTTCAGCCCCCCCTCTCCAAACTTTACCTCGAATGCTACCGTGGTTTCAGGAAGAAACACCGCTGGCCAGCGATCTTCTCAACGTCAGTCCGCGCGCGGCATCCTGGGTTGTTGCTCAGGTGGATATCCGGTTGTCTCAATGTTCTGAAAACTCTTAGCACTCCCAAAGGCTGTGGTGGCCAAAGGTGTGCGGCTGTGTGTCAGCCAAGCTATCGTGGTGGGTAGCCGAAGAGACGAAGAGCAAAAATTCAACCGGAAGTCCGTTTTCAACTTACGCCGAATTGTGTTTACTCGAAATTACGCTTACGCTTATCTGATGCTAAGATGTAATATGCGAACAACCATAGATATTGATGCATCAGCACTTGATGCGATCCGTGACCTCGCTCTCGTCGAAAAGCGCAGCATCGGTAAGGTACTGGAAGAGCTTGTTTTTGAAGCACTTCGGTCCCGAGCAGGTGTACCGCTGCCGGTAAGGAATGGAATTCCGCTGTTGTTGCGTGATGGTAGCCAGCTTGTTACCGAGGAAACGATTCAACGGATCCGGGATGAGGAAGGCCTTTGACGCGTCTGCTGGATATTAGCGTCCTACTTGCTCTCGTGGATCCCGCACATGTTCATCATGAGCGGGCCCATCGATGGTTAGATGCCAATAGGCCAGGCTTTCAATGGGCCACCTGTGCCATTACAGAAAATGGCTTTTCCCGAATTTTGAGCTCGGCGTCCTACCCTGGCAAAACCGCTCCCGCCGTGGCCATTCGTTGTCTCGATCAATTGCGCCGCGGCTTGCCCGGCCATGAATTCTGGACGTGCTCTTTCAGCTTGGCTGATACGAGCCGATTTAATCTGGATTTAGTACAGGGCTCCAAGCAACTTACGGACATCTACTTACTAGGGCTGGCGGTGGAGGCGGGAGGGAAGTTCGTGACCTTCGATCAAAGAGTCAGAGGGACATTCGTTTCTGGATCAACCGGAGCGGAAGTGGAGTTGCTTTAGGGAAGCTCTGGCCAGCGAAGTCCGTTTCCAACTTACGCCGAAGTGTGTCTACACATCCGAAATCGAAAAACGAACCCAAATTGCAGCCAACTCTGGTTACCAATCTGCCCCAGGAATCGTCCCTAAAATGATAGACTAAACGCACATCGTATATTGAAGTCAAGTGCATTGTGCCGGTTGGAGTAACCTTGTTGAAACCCCTGTTGATCGTCCTATTCTGCGCCGCCATCTCCTACAGC
This sequence comes from Bryobacterales bacterium, assembly GCA_043755435.1. GTDB lineage: Bacteria > Acidobacteriota > Terriglobia > Bryobacterales > Bryobacteraceae > JANXSF01. The sequence continues at coordinate 2,062 of JAYUSZ010000114.1, forward strand.
GCCCCGCTGCCGTCGGCCACTTTTGAACGCTACTGCCTTCAATGCCACGGCAAAACCGGAGCCATGGGAGGTGTCAATCTGCAACAGCTTCTCTCGCAGAAGTCCATCGCCGAAGGCTTCCGGCATTGGGAAAAGGTCGCAACCGCGCTCGAACAAAAGCGCATGCCGCCCGAAAAAATGCCCCAGCCAACTGACGCCGAACGCTCGCACGCGGTCACTTGGATTCGAGCAGAATTGAACTCCTACGCCAAGCAGCACGATGGCGACCCTGGCCGCGTCACCGTACGCCGCCTTACTAGCGGTGAGTATGGCTATACAATTCAAGACCTCACCGGCATTGAAGTGGAAACCGGTATCGACGCCTCGAGTGATTCCGCCGGTGGCGAAGGGTTCACCAACTTTGGTGACGTGCAGTTCATGCAGGATGCCAATGTCGAACGTTATCTTGAAGCGGCCAAGCGCGTTGCCAATCACGCTGTTATTGGCGCTGGTCCGCTCGAGTTTTTTGCCGATCCCGGCAAAACCGGCTTCGAACTTTCCGCGATTGATCGCATCAAAAACATCTACACCACCAATGGAATCCGCACAGTTTCCGGTGAAGGCGGCCGCCCCTTCGGTCTCGACAAATATGGCAAGGCATTCTATGCGGCCTGGCGATTTCAGCATCGTGCCGGATCCACCAAAACTCTCAAAGATTTCGCCACCGAAGAAGGTGTCAGCTTTCGCTTCGCCCAACATATTTGGGACGTGCTCCATCGTCCTTCTCTAAGCTTTCCATCCTCCGATGTTGCTGCCCGATGGCGCAAACTCCCTGGCCCTGCTGCCAGCGCGAAAGTTGTCCGCACACAGTGCGAAGAAATTCAAACCTTCCTTGTAACTTGGCCTAGTTGGCTTTTTGCCCGCGGCGATGTGGCCGCAGGTGGAGCCGGTGACGAAAGTCCTCTTTACTTCAACGACAAATCTCTCGCAGTCCAAGCCAAACACCAATTCCGCTTCAACACCGTAGGCCGCGGGCAACGTGGCCGCACTCCGGGACCCACAAAGCTATATCTAAATGTTGCTCCAGTCAACGCTGGTCCAAATTCAAAGCCGCTGATTATCTGGCGCAATGCCACCATTGCCATTCGCCAACCATTGCCACAACGAAAGCCCGGAGAGACACCACCGGTCGCAACCGGAAACAATATTCGTAACTTCCCTCCCGCAGGACCCAAGCTTCCGTTACGCTCCGTCATCAGTGCGGAAACAGCAAAGCGCCTTAACTTCGGCAACAGCCCCGATGGCACACCCATCGGTCCTGACGACTTCGCTTCTGGCTCCTCCGTAAACTTTGAAGTTATCGTGCCCGAAGGTTCCTTTGGCGTTGAACTTCTGGTGGACGCCGAAGTAGGTCCCGATCGCGATCAAGTCTATCGCGTCACTTTTTCCGATCGTGAAGACGGCGGATCCCGCGGCATTCCAACTCGTGCCTTGCTCGGCGATCCGTCCAGTGAAGGCTACAAGAAGTTCAAAACCGGGGTATTGGAGTTAGCACAAATACTGCCGCCAAATACCCACAGCGAACCAACTCCTGCCGACAAGGATCCAGTTCCCGACCCATTCGACAGCACCTTTAATGTCCCGGAGCACGATGAGTTCGTCCTCAAAGTAAAGTACATTCGGGAGGATCGTTTTATCTACGAAAACATGCTCGACGACTCCACTCGGAAACGTCTGGATCAAGCCTGGAATGATCTTTACGCGTCCTTTGACTATCACGATAATTACCTCCGTATGATCGCTCAGCATTTCAAGCTCGATTTGAAAGGCAAGCACATTGGCGATATGACCAGAGCGCAAATCGAAACGCTGCCCTCTGAAGTGCGCAAGTATGTGAGCCCGTTGGCATCCCAATATCAAGAATCCCTTTCCGCCCAGGGCGCCGCAAAGGCTGCACACGTTGAAGACTGTCTGCGCCTTGCCAGCCGCGCTTGGCGTCGGCCCCTTTCACCTGCTGAAAAACTGAACCTCCGCACGTTTTATGAAAAGGCTCTGGCTTCGGAAAAGGATCATCGCAAGGCCATTCGTGCCTTGCTGGCTCGCATTCTTGTCGCCCCGGAATTTCTTTATCGCGTGGAGCAAGCTGCAAATCAAACCCAATCCAAGCCGCTCTCCGGTTACGAACTCGCCAGCCGCATGAGTTACTTTCTGTGGTCTTCGATCCCCGATAACGAACTGCGCCGCGCTGCAGGTGCTGGCGAATTGAACAACCCCAAGCAAGTGGAAACCCAAGTGAAGCGGATGCTTGCCGATAGTAAAGCGCGACGCCTTTCCACGGAGTTCTTCGGCCAATGGCTTGGGTTTTATCGCTTCGATCAGCATCGCGGAGTGGACACCGCTCGCTTCCCCGAATTCACCCCTGAAGTACAGAATGCCATGTATGACGAGGCTGTTTCGTTCTTTGAACACGTAGTCCGTAAAGATCGCCCAGTGCGCGAGCTGTTGTTTGCCGATTACGCCTTCCTCAACAAAGCCCTGGCAAAACACTACGGTGTGAAGCAGGAAGTGAAATCAAACGACAAAGTGGAGCTAGTAAATGGCGCGAATGCGTTTCAACGCGGCGGCCTGCTTCGCCTGGGAGCATTGCTAACTGCCACCTCCGCACCATTGCGAACAAGCCCTGTGAAGCGCGGCGATTGGCTTTTGCGCCGAGTCATAGGCACGCCTGTTCCACCACCCCCGGCCAATGCCGGGGTCCTTCCCGCTGATGATAAGAACTTTGGCGGCATGACTGTTTTTGAAAGATTGGAATCGCACAAACGTAACCCCACCTGTGCAAATTGCCACGTCCGCATCGATCCGTTAGGCTTTCCGCTAGAGCACTACGATTCCATCGGCCGCTGGCGTGACTCGTATTCCGACGGCAAACCCATTCACGATTCCGGCGTACTTTCCGACAAGAAAGAAATTGCGGGCATTGATGGCTTGATCAATTACTTGAGGACCCAGGAAAAGCAAGTACTGCGCACCGTGTCCTTCAAACTTACTGGCTATGCTTTGGGACGCACCGTGCAGCCATCAGACGAACTACTAATCAGCCGCATCGCTGAAGGTGGCGGCGACGCTACATTTTCGCAAATCATCACGCAAATCATTACCAGCCGACAGTTCCGTTACCGGTTAGGGAAAGAACAAGAATCACAAATAGCAGGGGTATTAAAATGACACATCAAAAATCACGACGAAATTTCCTGCGCGGTGCAGGCGTTGCCTTAACGCTACCTTGGCTGGAATCCTTGCCCCTTCTCGCCGCCGACGAATCAAAGCCCAGCAATAAACCGCCAGTGCGCTTTGGTTGCGTCTATTTTTCTAACGGTGTGGAACCCGCGCATTGGTGGGCCAAGGGCAGCGGCGCATCCATGGAGTTCGGCCCCGGCGCTCAGCCACTTGCTACTCGTGGCCAGGACCTTGTTTTCATTCGCGGACTCTATCACCAGTCGGCATTCATTTCCACCAGCCCGCACTTGGGCCGCATGAACCTGCTTTCTGGTGCGCCTGTCAGCCTTGATCCAAATGACATCCGCGTGGGCACTTCCATGGATCAAGTGCTCTCCCGTCAAATCGGCGGTCAAACAGCGGTACCCAGTTTGGTTATGGGAATCGAACCCAATGAGCTGCGTCTTGAAGACGGCTTATCTATGATCTATGGATCTGCCGTTTCCTGGGCCACTCCAACCAAACCGGCCACTAAAGAAATCTATCCATCACGAACCTTCGATCAATTAGTCGGAGATGGTTCCGGCCGAAAGTTAGACCGCAGCATTCTGGACGCAGTGTTGGCCGAAACCCACAACCTGCAACCAAAGATCAGCCGCGGCGATAAAGTGAAGTTGGACGAATATTTGGAATCCGTTCGCGATATTGAAAAGCGCATTGACCGTGCCGCAAAAGAGGAACGCCTGGAAGGCTGGCGGCCTTCATTGGCGAAACCGAATATGCCCCGCCCAGCTGATCAGTTGCCGCAAGACGTTCCCGACCACATGAAGTTAATGTTGGATCTGACAGTGTTGGCTTTCCAAATGGACAAGACCCGCATTGCTACGTTGATGCTGAACAACGATCTTTCGCAAATGAATTTCAAGTTCCTGGAAGGCGTTCGCGGGGCCTTGCATTTAGACCTTACGCATAATGGCCGAGCACCAGCCTTGGAAGCAATGTACCTGAAGACCAATCAATTTCACGTGCAACAATTCGCCTATTTGATGGATCGGATGAAGGCCATTGACGAAGGCGGTTCATCGTTACTGGACAACTCTCTGCTGATGCTAACCTCAAGTCTGTTCGATGGCGACACACATGGTGCAGATCAGTTGCCCATCGTTTTGGCAGGAAAAGCGGGAGGCGCACTGAACACAGGACGCATCCTCGATTATCTGGAAAAGGGCAACGAAAATCGCCGCGCTTGCAGCTTGTATCTATCTTTGATGGATCGGATGGGCGTGAAGCTGGATCGCTTTGGAGATGCCACCACACGGCTCGCGGACCTCTAAAACTTAAACGCGCTCGGGCACCACATAGGGTGCACGATACGGTCGTGACAACATGGCATTGGCCTCGCTGTCACTTTCGAATCGCTTGGTGCCCGGGTTGAATTTCAACTCCCGGCCAAGCCGATAGGAAATGTTTCCAAGATGGCACAACTCCGTTGAGATCGCCGTTTCTTCAATCTCCGAATGCAGCAACTTCGGATCGCGAGCGCGGATCGCATCTGCGAATCCTGCGAAATGGTCCAAATCCTTCGGCGATTCCACGTCGGGCTCCGGCTTCTTACTGCGCCCCATCGTCACTTGAAACCGGCCATCGGCCATAATGTGCAAATGTCCCTTGGAGCCGAAGAAATCCCACGACATCGGTTCAGCTGTGTATAGTCCGCGCAACTGTCCAACTATGCTGGCACCGTTTGCGAAGGTCCAAGTGACGTTCTGAGTATTGGGCGTCTGCCCTTGGTCGGAATATCCAAATCGACCACCATTGGAACGAACAGTCACAGGCAATTTCTGTTTCATTCCCCAACGCAACACATCGATTAAATGTATGCCATTGTTACCCAATTCGCCATTTCCGAAATCCCAAAACCAGTGCCAGTTATAGGGGACAAGATTTTCATGGTAAGGTTGCATCGGTGCTGGGCCCACCCACAAATCCCAGTTCAGATTGGCAGGCGGCTCTTTGGTGGGTTTGAAACCAAGCGAATCCCGATTGCCAGGGAAAAAGAAATTGCCTTGATAAATATCCCCAATCGCTCCGCTGTGAACAATTTCAATCGCTTTGCGAAAGCGCCCCCACCAGCGGCGCTGCGTTCCACCAGCCGCAATCCGATTGTACTTACGCGCCGCTTCCACCAGCTTCGTTGCCTCAAAAATGTTGTGGGAAACCGGCTTTTCCACGTAGACATCCTTGCCCGCCTGCATCGCCCAAATGGCAGAGAGGGAGTGCCAATGGTTGGTTGTTGCAATAGTAACGGCGTCAATCGACTTGTTGTCAAAAACGCGCCGCATGTCCGATTCAATCAATGGGCGCTTGCCGGTTTTTTGGAAAACCAACTGCGAAGCTGCCTCAGCACGGGCTCCGTCGACTTCCACCAACGCGGCGATCTCAACGTTGTTGCCTGGAAGGATTTCTTTGATATGGGCGGAACCGCGGCTGCCGACGCCGACGATTGCAAGGCGAACCCGGTCGTTTGCACCAGCCCAAGTCTGCGTGGCTGCCGATGCGGCAACCAAAAAGTTACGGCGGTTAAGAATAGACATTGCTCTCGCATTTTACGTCATTATTAAGAGGTGAAGCATGAGCCGGGAATAGAATTCTGGCATTGGGGGATGATTGGTTGTGATGAATAACATTTCAAGACGAACGTTCGCGGCCGCAAGCGCTGGCTTCCTGCTGAGTTTCAGTAAAGCCACGGCGTCGGCACGCATGGTGAAAATTGCTGAGTTTGACGGAAGTGGAAAACGAATCGGGGTGAAGGAAATGGAAAAGGTAACGAAAACCGAAGCGGAATGGAAGAAACTGCTTACTGCAGAGCAGTTCCATGTGACCAGACAAAAAGGCACCGAGCGCGCATTCACAGGCAAGGATCATGCCAATCATGCTGATGGAATCTACAAGTGCATTTGTTGCGGCACTGTTTTGTTCGATTCCAAAACGAAGTTTGAATCCGGTACTGGCTGGCCCAGTTTCTGGCAGCCACTGGCCAAGGAAAACATCCACGTCGGCACCGATAATAGCTATGGAATGACCCGGGACGAAGTGGAATGTGCCCGATGCGATGCTCATTTGGGGCATGTCTTCAAGGATGGCCCTAAGCCGACAGGCTTGCGCTATTGTATGAACTCAGCCTCAATGGTATTTGTTCCAAGAAAATAACTTCAAGAAAAGTATTGACAGTAATTGTTATTACGTTATACGATATACCGTGTAACGTAATAACAGTTTATTCATGACAGATCCTCCGCTCCTAATTCTTTCAAGCCTAGCCGAGTCCGACAAACATGGTTACGCCATGATGGAGGACATCGCCCAGTTTGCTGGCGTGCAACTTGGTCCAGGCACTCTTTACGGAGCCATCACACGCCTGGAACAGGCCGGGTGGATTCGTCCAGTTAAATCCAGCGATCGCCGTCAGCCCTATACAATCACCGCTATTGGCCGCCGCCATTTAGCGGAGGAGTTGGAATCACTCAGCCGCGTTCTGAAAACCGGACGGAAGAGGCTTGAAACAATATGAAGCGATGGGCACGGTGGTTTGCAATGCTTTATCCAAAGCAGTGGCGGGAAAGGTATGGCGAAGAATTCAGTGTATTGCTCGAAGAAATTCCCACGGGTTTGGGGGTCTTGTCAGACGTATTGAAAGGAGCGTTCCTAATGCAACTACAGTCACTAATCCCCGCGGGTAAAACGGCGTCCGTATTTGCGATGGCGGGCACGATCGCGGCGCTAGCCATTTCTATTTGGATTCCCTCCACCTACATCGCTGAGGGTGCAATTAGAACAACTGCAGACGCCCGTGAAATCAGCAGCACGATTCAATCTACCTTAACCCGTGCGACAACTCTTGCTCTGGTCGACAAGTACGATTTGTATGCAGCACAACGCGGGAAGTTGCCGCTGGAGGATTTTGTTGAAATAGTGCGCAAGAATACGAGCGTTTCAACACCTCAAGAAGTTGGCGATGCCGCCCTGATACGAGTAACGTTCAAGGATCACGATCCTTCCAAAGCGCAAGCTATTGCTAGTGATTTGATGCGCCTGCTGACGGCTGCGAATCCTAAATTGATTGCCAGTGACTTCCCGGGCCTTCCTTTGGATCCGGCGGCGCCGAACCGCAAGGTGATCGCATTCCTAGGACTTTTCGCAGGAACATTTTTCGGCATTTGTGTTCATTGGTTGCGGATCAGGAAACCGGCCTCGTTATAAGTACCTCAACCACCCAGCTTCGCCCTTGGACTTAATGCGGGCAAACCATAAGCATGGCCAATATAAGGTCAGCACGGTGAGAGCAAATACGACGTAAAGCAGCGGCAGACCCCAGCGGTGATCTGGAGGTACCTGCGCGAAAGGTGCACTGGCATACCATTCAGAGTGCATTGCCCCTTCCTTAATCAGGTTCACTCCAAGTGCATAAACGTGGATCAAAGGGATATGAAGTAGGTAGTAGAACATTGGCACTCGGCCAAAAGTTGCCAGGATATTCGCAGCCCAACCCCGTGCGCGCTCAACTAGTGGGAGAAGGGCAATCATTGGGCCAAGGGTCATCAACAAGAACAGTTGCGATGCCGGATACTTTCTTTGATCCAGCAAGCGGAAAATGAAGGGCCTTCCAGCATCACCTCCCTGGAAAATGATTACGCTTCCTGCCAATAGGAAAAGGACAATCGCGCCCAACCCGATTCTGAAGCAGACCCGTCGCCGCTCCGAAGGTTCTCGAAGTAGAATCTCTCCGAATCCATAGCCAGCCAACATCACTCCAACCCATGGGATCAGAACGTAGAGGATATTCATGCCCTGCCATTGAGTCAAACCGGCTGGATAGAAAAACTCCCAAATCCAGCCAATCGCATTTCGAAGATTTTCTGGCATTATGCCCGGGAGCATTGCAAACACTTGCTGAAACAGAATAATACTGAGTCCAATCCACCCAACTGCTTTTGCGGGCAACTTCACAAATGCAGCCAGCAGCACCATACACCAGCCCAACATCCAAATGACTCCGGCCAGAACAAACCGGGAATATTCAAAATTAAATGTCCAAGTGAATCGGATGAAGGTTAGTTCCAGGAACACGAGCATTAGCCCGCGCGTTACCAGATAACCTGACAGCTTTCGCGAATCCCCCAGCTTCCGGCCATGCAAAAACGCCGCTGTTCCGGCGAGGAAGACAAAAACTGGGGCACAAAAATGCGTAACCCAGCGAGTAAAGAAGAGGTCTGCCGTCGGTCCACCAGCAGGCATACCTGAATACACACGGACATGGTCAATGGCCATCAAAACCATAACAACGCCGCGAATCAGATCCAACGATTGTAGGCGTGCCGGTTGCGGATTCGTGACAGATTCAGCCATTGAGATATTTTACGCAAATGATCGGCACTATCGGCAGCGCGGTACACTGGTGGTTTACCCATGAAAGCTCGCGTTCTCTCCGGTGTGCAACCCACCGGCAATCTTCATATCGGAAACTATCTTGGTGCTTTGAAAAACTGGGTGAAAATCCAGTACGACTTCGACAGCATCTTCTGCATTGTGGATCTGCATGCCATCACGGTCTATCAGAATCCCGAGGAATTACGGGCCAATATTTTCCAACTGGCTGCCCTGTTTCTGGCTTGCGGAATTGATCCGAAGCACTCGTCGATTATTGTTCAATCTTCAGTTTCTGGACATGCTGAACTAGCCTGGCTTTTCACTTGCGTCACACCTCTGGGCTGGCTGGAACGGATGACGCAGTTCAAGGCGAAGAGCGAAGCGCAGGAAACCATCGGCGATGGGGTGCTGCAATATCCAGTATTGATGGCGGCGGATATTCTGCTATATCAAGCGAAAATCGTTCCTGTCGGCGATGATCAGCGGCAGCACTTGGAATTAACTCGCGACATTGCGCAGCGCTTCAATTCACTTTATGGCGACACTTTCGTTCTGCCAGAAACCAGGCTTCCTTTGGTTGGTGCCCGCGTGATGGGCTTGGACGATCCCACCATGAAGATGAGCAAATCGGCGACTGGCGCAGGGCATGCTGTTGCGTTGTTAGATCCACCGGCATTGATTCGCAAGAAAATCATGAGAGCCACCACCGATTCGCAAACCGGCATTAATTTCGAGAACAAAGGTGCGGGGGTGGAAAATTTGTTGAATATTCATCAGGCCTTCACAGAATGGACGGATGATCAAATGCGAGCTCACTTCGAAGGAATGCGTTACGGAGATTTGAAGAAGACCGTGGCAGAGGCAGTGGTGGAAGGGCTGGCACCCATTCAGCAGCGCTATCAGGAAATCACCGCTGACCCCAACTACGTAACCGGCATTCTGAAAGCAGGCGCGGCGCGCGTTATGCCCATTGCCCAGGAAACTGTGGAGTTGACGAAAAAGCGCATGGGACTCTATTCACTTTCGTAGTGCAGCATGCCTTCTGATGCTTTTTCCTTTCGCGACTACAGCCGTATTTTGCGGGACAACCGCAATTTCCGTCTGCTATGGCTGGCGCAAATTGTCAGCGAATTGGGCGATTGGTTTTACTCGTTAGCCGTCTACAGCATGTTGCTGCAGTTCACTGGCAAGGCCGAATCCATTGCCTTCGCCTTCGTTCTGCAAGTGTTGCCGCAAATTCTTACTTCACCAGCTGCTGGTGTTTTGAACGACCGGATCAGCCGCAAGAAAATCATGCTGTTTGCCGATTGGGCAAGAGCTGTGATTGTGCTGTTGATGCTGTTCGTCCGCACACCCGGCATGCTGTGGGTGATCTATATTTTGTTGTTTCTTGAAACTGTGATGTGGGCGCTGTTCGAACCTGCGCACCATGCTGTGATCCCCAATATCACCAGTGAAAGGGATATGACGCCCGCCAATACGCTTTCCTCCATGACGTGGTCGTTCAACTTCATGATTGGATTTTCCTTGGGTGGATTGTTCATGGCGGCGTTTGGAAGAGAAGCAGTCTTCCTGATGAATTGTGTATCCTTCATTGCTTCAGCACTGTTGATTCGTCAGATGGATTTTGTTGAGCCCCACATGGAAGCGCATCTGAATTGGACTTTCCGTTCACTCTTCGACTTCACTCCGATTGCTGAAGGTGTTCGTTATGTAAGGAAAGACGCAAGGTTGTTTGTCACTATGCTGTGCAAAGCAGGGCTGGGAATTTTGGGATCTAACTGGGTGTTGCTGCCTATTTTCGGTACACGCGTTTACCCGGTGATCACCTCAACCTTCGGTGCTGAAAACGCGGGCGTACTGGGGCAAAGTGTCTTGATGGGTGCCCGTGGAATTGGCGCAGTTCTGGGTCCTGTTTGCATTTCCCGGTATGCGGGAAATTCAGAAGCTCGTATGCGGCAGTGTATTCTGATCGGCATGTTGCTTGCTTGCTCTGGTTATGTGGCGCTGGGATTGAGTTACAGCATGTTGACAGCTGCATTTGGTGTGATGGTTGCCCATTCAGGCTTGGCCATGATTTGGGTTTATTCCACGACACTTCTGCAATTGTGGACTGCCGATGGTTTTCGTGGCCGGGTTTTTTCGGCTGAATGGAGCTTTGGAGTGATGACGATGGCGGCATCCAGCGCATTGGCAGGTTATTTTATTGACAACGGAGTTTCTGTGCAGCGGATTGCAGTGTTCAACGGCTTGGCGATGCTTGTGCCTGCGCTGTTGTGGTTTGTGGCACAACGATTGTGGAAGCCGCAAATCCCTCAACAACAGTAGGGATCTGAAGTTTGGCCGCCATGTAACGAATAGCATCTTCGGGCACCACGCGGGTGCGCTTTTTGTTTCGGCCAATACAGACTTCAATCGGCGTATCGAAGAACAAAGACTCAGGCTGACAACCATATAATTCTGCGATTTTGATATAAGCCCGTCGGTCCTTTCGTGTCAAGTTGGTTGCATCGATATAGGTGACAGGTGCGCCAAGTTGAATACGCATGGTGAGCAGTTTTCGCATTAAGCCGAAGACCACTCCATTGATAGTTTGGTCGGTAGGATCGTCGCGCAGCAAACGTCGTAACTCGTCGGACGAAAGGGTGGGGCAATTGTTTTCTTCAAGCCAGGTCGACTTACCGGATCCTGGTAAGCCGACCACAACAATGACGCGTTGCACGGTTTGCTAAACCGTGGTGTACCGGCCGACTTCAAGCAAACG
>JAYUSZ010000115.1:0-38280 GCA_043755435.1 Bryobacterales bacterium
CGAATTCGGCAAGGGCGAGTTCCGGTTTATGCATGCTCAAATAGACTCTTGCTTTTTCAGATGCCACGGTTCGGTTGTCGGTCACACTATTTGGCAAAGCATTTAGGATTTCCAGGGCCTGATCGTTGGGGGAAACTCGCGCAAGTTGGATCCTCGGGCGGATTTTATGAGGAGAGAGCTCAACAGCACGGGTCCAGAGCGAGACTTCGTTTAGCCAGTATCCTGTTTGCCAGAAACTATGTGCTGCGAAGTAAAGCATGAATACCAGCCGGATCCACTGATTGGAGTTGATGCAGCATGATGCGAAACCAACGGAGATGGCAATCATCGGCAAATACATCCTTCGGAACGCGGCCAAGTCAGCAGCGGGAAGGATGGAGGAGCTTGGCAGGAGAAGGACTAAACCAGAAAGAAACCAGAATCCAATGCCAAGGTTGTGAAACGAACGAGAAGCCCAAAAGACGAATAGTGTAATTAAGACCCAGGGTGCAAGTTTGATAAGGAATCCTTCAGTTAGGTAAACGTCGGAATCGATTGTAAACATGAACGGTCCAATAAAGCCTGAAGCGTATTTTAGAAGGATAATTTCGCCTTGGTGATAGAGGTATTGCAGCGGCGAAATGCCTGCCGCAAAGCCACTCCCGGATCCGACTATCAACTTAGTTGCCAGGATGGTACGCAATCCCAAAACGCAGGCTACGCCGACCATTGCAGCTATGGCAATCCATTGCTTTACCTTGGAGGCGCGGTTGCGGGTCGACCACTCGTAGATCAAAAAGAAAATAGGCAAGGCGGCGGATTCTTCCTTGGCTAACATTCCCAGGGTGAACCAGCCTAAGGCACGCCAGAAATTTCCATTGAACCAGGCTCGCATGGCTAGGAGTGAGAACATTGTTGCCAACAGAATTGCCCTGGCAAAAACGTAATTTACGGGCTCGACCGCAAAGGGGTGGACGGCAAAGAGCAAGGCCGCGCCTGAGGCAACATCGACGGGCACAACACGCGCGAATGTGATGCGGAGCAACGCGGAGTTTGTGGCGTGCAACAGGAGATTGAGGGCAAGGTATCCTCCGGCCCATTCCCCAAACATTTGATAGTTGGCCCAGAAGGAAAGCCATGTCAGGGGGCGGGTTTGGGTCCAGTGAAAACAATCGAGCCAACCGTTTGGCGAGGTAATGGCGGGATCAACCAGAAGTGCATAGTCATCCAAATGGAAGACGCCTTGGGTTGCTCGTAGGAAAACAACGATGCCTGCAATAAAAGGGAACCAAGGGCTGCGGAATGTTATCATGAAATTCTTAAACAAGCAGGTACATGAAGCGCCCGAAAAATGCAGCCGAGCGCCAAGCGCGCCTCAACAAGATCCTGGAAATCCTCGATGAATTGTATCCGAACGTGACGTGTGCTCTTCATCATTCCAATGCGTTTGAACTGCTGGTGGCCACCATTCTTTCTGCTCAATGTACCGATGTCCGGGTGAACATGGTGACGCCGGGACTGTTCAAGAAATATCCCACAATTGAAGATTTTGCGGGAGTGGATCCGAAAGTTTTGGCTCAAGACGTACACAGCACCGGCTTCTTTAACAATAAAGCAAAAAGCATTGTTGGGGCGGCTCGAATGATCCTTACCAAGTTTGGAGGCAAGGTGCCGAACACAATTGAGGAGTTGTTGACTGTTCCAGGTGCCGCACGTAAGACGGCGAACGTTGTATTGGGTACGGCCTACGGAATTGCCAGCGGAGTTGTGGTGGATACTCATGTTCTGCGCATTGCGAAGCGTCTGGGGTTGACAACGGAAACTACGCCGGAGAAAGTTGAGAAGAGCCTGATCAAGATTCTGCCTCAAGAGCGGTGGATTTTATTTTCACATCAGTTGATTCATCATGGACGGGGGTTGTGCGTAGCCCGCAATCCTAAATGTTCGCAATGCCCGCTGGATAGACTTTGTTACGCCGAAGACAAAACCAACTAGGAGAGGTCCCTATGAGAAACACACTATTCTTAATTTCAATCAGCTTTCTAGTGCTGTCGGCATGTTCAAAATCACCGGAAGCAGTAGCGCCTCCTCCGCAGATGCAGGATGCCCATGCTGCGGATCCGCCAACGGTTGGACGCTATACGAAGATGGACGATCCAATGGTAAAGGAATACATTATCGCGGACGTATTGTCCGCTGAACCAACGGCGATGTGGCGTTGGACTGGCAAGAATCCGACGTTTCGATTTAAGCTGCGGAAGTTGGAGAACCTGCGCTTTCATGCTGACTTCACAGTGAACAACACGGCACTGAAAGCCACGGGCCCAGTGACGATAACCTGGTTTGTGAACGATCATGAACTGGCGAAGGAAACGCACACAACTGAAGGTTTTAAGAAAATTGAGAAGCCTGTTCCGGCGGAATGGTTGAAATCGAATGGAGAGAATATTGTTTCAGCCACCATCGACAAACTATACAACAGTCCCGATGGGGAGAAGTACGGTTTCATCATTTCCAACCTTGGGTTCATTGACTGATGATGCAGGTGGTGTACATCCTGCTTGGATTCTTAACCACCGTTGGAGTGGTATTGGTGACCGGTCAATTTATAGTGGCGCGGCTGAAGCTGGAATTATACCGACAGGAGCAACCAGCCATAGCGATCGTCCTAGGGTCGGCAGTATGGAGTCTTCTAGTTTTCTTCTTGGCTGCGGCACATCTTATTCATAAAGGCGTACTGATTGGCTTGGCCATTGCGATTCTGATGGCTGGTTGGAAATGGAAGGTTTACGAGTTTTCCGGCGAGAACTTTGTTCCGATGTCCAAGCGGTGGAAATACGCACTTTGGAGCATAGGAGCGGCCTTCGGGGTCCTATATGTTTCAAATGCCATGGCTCCAGAAATCAGTCCTGATGGAATGGGCTACCACCTTGGTTTAACTGCCCGTTACTATCGCGAACATGGCTTTCGGCCAATTACAACCAACATGTACGCCAACCTTTCGCAGGCCATGGAGATGCTGTTCCTGCTCCCATTCGCTATTGGGAGGCATTCTGCTGCTGCCATGGTGCACATGGTATTCCTTTGGCTGCTGCCTTGGTTGATTCTTTGTTACGGCCGCAGAACGGGGTCAGTTAACGCTGGCGCTATGGCTGCGGTGCTTATTTTTTGCTCACCTGTGATGGGGATTGACGGGATCAGCGCATATAATGATATGGCGACCGCTTCAGCAATCTTCGCGGTTTTTTATCTTGTTCAGTTGTGGAAAAAACAACGGCAGGATTCACAGCTGGTGGCAATTGGCATTATCGCTGGCTTTGCTTTCGGTTTGAAATATACGGCCTTTCTGGCGCTGCCTTATGCGTTGGCTGTGGTTGTTAAAGAACTCTATCGTGATCGCAAGCCGTGGCTTTTGCCTGCCGCGCGAGTTGCGACAATTGCTTCGCTATTCATGCTGCCTTGGCTGATCAAGAGCGCAATTGTTGTGGGAAACCCTGTGTCTCCTTTAATGAACAGTTTGTTTCCAAACCCAAATATCCATATTTGGTTTGAGCGAGCATACAAGGAGAGTATGGCTCGCTACGGATTGGACAATCTGGCGATGCTGCCGATTGAAGCTACTGTTAGGGGAGAGAAATTGTGCGGGTTGTTGGGACCGGTTTTCTTGCTGCTTCCTTTGGGACTATTGAGTTTCAGAAACCGAGCAGCGCGGCCGATCTTAGTTGCGGCAGTGCTGTTTACTCTGCCGTATCCAGCGAATGTTGGAACACGCTTCCTGATTCCTGCGGCACCGTTTTGGGCACTAGGTTTCGGATTCCTACTGGAGAGCCTCCCAACGGTTGCGCTCACGCTGGCGATCGTTCACGCAACGCTTAGTTGGCCCAATGCAGCTCCGCTATATTCGGCACGGTCCCCGTGGATGTTGAAACGGATTCCATGGAAGCATGCGCTTCGGATTGAGTCAGAGGACAGCTACATTGTGCGAAATGTTGGGGCCTATGCAATCACAAGGGAAATTGACAAAGTTGTGCCTGCGGAAAAAACCGTTTTCAGCTTTGACCAACTTCCTGAAGCATACGCAAAGCCGAAATTGATGGTTAGCTTTCAAAGCGCCCATGGTGATTTGATTACTGACATTTTCCACTCCGTACTGGTGCCGGCGTTTCAGCCAACAGGCAGAACTACCTTTCACTTTCCATCGCAGAAATTGAATCGAATCCGATTGGTACAAACGGGTGATATTCCAAAAGAAAAATGGTCTGTGACAGAATTCCGACTGCTATCCCATGGTAGTGAGTTACCGCGGAAACAGGATTGGCGGCTTCGTGCGTCTCCTAATCCATGGGATGTTCAAATGGCATTTGATAATTCACCGGTAACACGTTGGTCTTCTTGGGAACCGCGGAAGCCGGGGATGTTTATCGAAATTGAATTCCCTTCCCCGCAGTTGATGGATGAGGTTGTCTTGGAGGTTTCTCGAGACCAGGCTCCTGGCTTTTTGGAAATCCAGGGATTTGACCAGTGGGGCAACAAATATCAACTGTCGAACACAGCCAAAGAAACGGCGATTGAGATGCCTGAAGGTTGGCGGAATATCAGCACGCGGGCGATGATGGCCCGTGGAATTGATTATTTCTTGATTGCTGAAACCAATTACGGCTACATGGATGTGCTGAAGAACGCGCGATATTGGGGCATGGAATTGATTGCGGTTAAGGGGCCGAGCCGGCTCTATAAACTGACGGGCAAGTCTCCGGAGACTGGGCAATGAGACTTTTTCTAGGGGTTGATGGGGGCCAGTCTTCAACGATGGCGGTGATTGGGGATGAAGCGGGGCGCATTCTTGGGCTGGGTCCGGATGGGCCCTGCAATCATGTGCAGTCGGCTGCGGAGGGTCGTGAAAAGTTTATTCGGGTGATTGGTGGATGCATTGGTAAGGCTTGCCAGCAGGCAGGAATTCAAGAACCGGTTGAGTTTGAAGCGGCTTGTCTCGGTTTTTCTGGTGGCCCTGCTGACAAGAAAGCAATTTTGGAGCAAATGCTTGCTGTTCGAAAACTGACGGCAACCACTGATGCGCTGATTGCTTTGACTGGAGCGCATTCTGGCGGGCCTGGGTGCATCACCATTGCGGGCACCGGTTCCATATCATTTGCTCGCGGGCCGCAAGGCAATGTCAGTCGTGCTGGTGGGTGGGGGTTTGCCTTCGGCGATGAAGGTGGTGGCTATGACCTAACGCGCCAGGCCTTGCGCGCGGCGCTGAGGCAGCATGAAGGTTGGGGGCCAGCAACAGCATTGCATGATGTGCTCCTTAGCGCTACTGGGGCACCAGATGCAAATGATTTGTTGCATCGCTTTTATACTTCAGACTTTCCGCGGCCTCGCATTGCAGCGCTATCGAAACTTGTGGATCAGGCGGCAATGGCGGGGGATGCGGTGGCTATAACTCTACTGAACAATGCAGCGCAGGACTTGGCATTCATTACGGCTGCTGCGCGAAACCAGCTATTCCCACAAGGGGATCTGTGTCGAGTCTCGCCGATTGGTGGCGTGTTTCATAGCGAAATTCTGTTTCGACGGTTTAAGCTTCTTGTTGAAATGAGCGACGGTTTTGTTGTCCCGCCGCAACACGGGCCTGCCATTGGTGCATTGCTTGAAGCCTATGCGTCAGTGGGTGTTTCCGTTGTGTTGACCAATCTTCCGGAGAAAGAGAAATGAAAAATCTATTAATAGCTTTGATTCCCTTTGCAGCGTTGGCACAAGAACCGGATTGGGTTGAAATCGACAAACGGGCCATAGCGCTGCTGCAGGAATACATTCGAATTCCGAGCATAAATCCGCCTGCCGATACGCGTGCAACTGCAAGTTTTCTGACACGCGAATTGGAAGGTGCCGGATTCAAGGTGAGCCGATTGCAGCCAGATACATCAAGCTGTGTGAATTTGTTAACGCGACTTGAGGGACGCGATCGCACGGCGAAGTCGCTGGTGCTGATGACCCATATGGACGTTGTTCCGGTGGATGCAAAAGCTTGGAGCATGGATCCTTTTGGTGGGGAAATTAAGGACGGCTACATTTGGGGTCGGGGTGCGATGGACATGAAGGGGATTGGCATTCAACAGTTGATGGCCCTTGTGCAGATGAAAAAACTGGGTATTGTTCCGCCGCGGGATATTGTTTTTGCTGCGACCTGCGATGAAGAAACGGGTGGAGCGAAGGGAGTGAAATGGTTGATCGCAAATCATTGGGACAAGCTAAATCCAGCGTTTGTGATGGATGAAGGAGGCTTTGGAAGTCGTGACATTTTGATTCCTAATAAACTGGCTTTCGGCATCGCTGTGGGGGAGAAGCAGTTGGCATGGCTGCGGCTAAGGGCTAAGGGCACGGCTGCACATGGGTCGCAACCCATTCCAGATAATGCCAACGACATTTTGCTGACCGCAATAAGCAAAGCCATGGCATTGCCTGCTGGCGGAAAGCGACATCCTGTGGTTGACGAGATGATTCGCAACCTTGGGGAACTTGCACAAAATAAATTAACCAATGCGATCCAAAAGAATACGATGTCGCTGACTACCTTGCGAGCCGGGGTGGGCGATCCTCCGAAGGTGAACGTTATTCCGTCTTCGAGTGAAGCAACACTGGATTGCCGCTTGCTTCCCGGCGTTAGTTCTGCTGAATTTGTTTCTGAGGTGAAGGCACGCATTAATGATCCGCGGGTAACGGTGGAATTGCTTTCAGACCCGCTGGACACAGGCGTTTCCAGCAGCCAGACACCGATATTCGCGGTTATTAAAGCAGCTATTTTAAAGCACAATCCTACGGCTGTGGTGACTCCCATGCTGGTTCCATATGGAACGGATAGCAGCAATTTCCGGTTAAAGAAGATTCCTTCCTACGGCCTAACGCCGATGGTGGTGGATGCAGCAACACTAGCCACAATGCACAGTGACGCGGAGCGTGTCCCTGTTAGTGAATTTCTTAAGGGATTGCGGATTTACTTCGACGTGCTACGATCAAATTTCTAAGCCCAAAACTTCTATGTCAAAACTTTCAATTCGTGATCTTGATCTTAAAGATAAATGTGTTTTTATGCGAGTGGACTTTAATGTCCCCTTGGCGGCTGGTGGTCAGGAGATCACCTCCGACAAGCGCATTCGAGCGTCCTTACCCTCTATTCAATATGCTTTGGACCATGGTGCTGGTGTAATTCTGGCCAGCCATTTGGGCAGACCTAAAGGCAAGCCCAATGCCGAGATGAGTCTAAAGCCATGTGGTACGCGGCTGGCTGAGCTTTTGGGCAAGCCTGTGGTGATGGCACCCGATTGTGTGGGAGCCGAAGTGGCAGCTTTGCGGCCAAAACCAGGGCAGGTCCTATTGCTGGAGAATCTTCGCTTTCATGCAGAGGAAGAAGGCAACGACCCTGGGTTTTCCAAGCAACTTGCTTCGTTGTGTCATGTTTATGTGAACGATGCATTTGGGAGTGCGCATCGGGCGCACGCTTCAACGGTGGGGATGATTGCCTTTGTGCCGCAAGCTGCCGCTGGTCTGTTGATGGATAAGGAACTGGAGTATCTGGGGAAGGCGACAACCAATCCCGACCGTCCTTGTGTTTCGATTCTGGGTGGAGCCAAGGTTTCGGACAAAATTGAAGTGATCCAGAATCTTGCCAAAGTGGTGGATCAATTGTTGATTGGCGGTGCCATGGCTTACACGTTCTTGAGAGCGCGTGGGGAAGCTACTGGGAAGTCTTTAGTGGAAGAAGACAAGTTAGGCCTGGCGAAGGAGTTGATGGATCAACTGGGGTCGAAGCTGCTGCTGCCTGTGGATCATGTAGTGGCTGAAGAGTTCAAGGCTGACGCGCCGCACCAGACCGTGACCACTATCCCCGATGGGAAGATGGCACTCGATATTGGGCCGAAGACGATTGAGCTTTTTTCTGCCGTGGTGGCAAAGGCGAAAACCATTATTTGGAACGGGCCGATGGGAGTTTTTGAAATGAAGCCGTTCGATACGGGGACGGTAGCACTGGCGATTGCAGTTACAAATTCCGGGGCAATATCCATTGTGGGTGGCGGCGATTCTGAGAAGGCGATCAAATCTGCGGGAGTGACTGACAAGATCAGCCACGTATCGACCGGAGGCGGGGCTTCGCTTGAATTTCTGGGCGGTGTTGAACTACCTGGGGTTGCTGCTTTGACGAATAAGTAAATTTAAGAGATCGGAAAGATCCGGTACAGTAGCAATTCGCCAAGTTCATTTGAACTCAGTTCGTTGAAGCATCGAATTGTTACCACCGTCCCGGATCTTTGCCCCCCCTCCCGGATCTTTCCGAATTGTTACCACCGTCCCGGATCTTTTCCCCGTCCCGGATCTTTTCCACCGGATCTTTTCGGATCTTTTTCCCGTCCCGGATCTTTTTCTCCCGGATCTTTGCCGGATCTTTGGTAATCTTGTTACCCATGTGCCCGGTCGTTACCTAGATTCCTGTACTTACGGATGAGCGATTATATGGGGCGGCGCATTACCGGAGTTTTGCGCTTGACTCCCCTCTTCCGGATCTCTATCCTAATGCGGAGGAGCTTCTATGCGCGCTTTTGTACTTTCCATGATAGTCCTGACGGCTTTGCCGCTTACGGCTCAGCGTCATAAGTTGACGGTTAATGCGGAGACTCCGGAAGGAGCTTTGTTGCAGATGATTGGTCAAGAGGCGGAGGGCGCTCCCCGGCGCACGGCCATGATGGAATCTTTTATGGAGAAGCATGCCAAGCATGAGTCTGCTCCGTGGGTGTTGCAACAAATGCAAGCCACATATTTGAAGGCAAGCGAATTTGATAAGGCGTTGGGTGCGGGGGAAAAGTTGCTGGCAATTGATCCCATGGATGTGGAAACGTCACAGGGCAATTTGAAAGCGGCCGAGGGAAAGAAGGATCCGAAGCTGGTGCTGCAATGGGCTGGAAATACTTCTGCTGTTGCAAGGAAGATCGTGGCTTCTGCGAAACCCAAAGTTGAAGAAGAGGTAGAGGAATGGGAGCGGTTGGTGAACTATTCCAAACAAGTGGACGTTTATACTGAGTATTCTCTTTACGCGACTGGATTGCAGTCGACGAATCCGAAAACCCGGCTCCAGCTTTTCCAGGCATTAGAAGCGCAGAGTCCGCAGTCGCAGTACATCAAAGAAACGCAGCCGCTGCTGTTCATGGCGCTGCAGCAATCAGGTGACAATGCTGCGGCTTTGGCGCTTGCGGAAAAGCTGCTGGCTACCGAACAGTCTAACGACGACATGCTGCTATTTGCTGCGTCTCGATATTTCGAGGGGATGAAAGACAAGGCAAAGGTTATGCAATATGCTCAAAAATTGGTGGACGTTCTTCCTACAAAAGTGAAGCCTAATGGTGTTGCAGATGCAGACTGGCAGAAAAATATCAGTGTAAAGACAGGAATTGGATATTGGATGATGGGGCTGGTTGCGGCCACTGACAGTAAATGGCCAGATGTGGACAAGCATTTGCGGCTAGCCTTGCCCCACGTTCAGACGAACAACGATATGAAATCGGAAACCTTGTTTTACCTTGGCTTGGCTAATTTCAAGATGGGCGAGCCCAAGGCAGACAAAGTAAAAATAGCCGATGCTTACAAGTTTAGTCAGCAGTCCGCGGCCATGCCGGGCAAGTATCAGGGACAGGCCAGCAGCAACGTAAAAGTGATCAAGCTGAAATACAAGTTGCCATAGGTGCCAAATAAGGCAAACACCTAAGAGCATTGGGTGGGTTTCTGGCTTAGCATCTATGTATGGGGTTCCGTTTCTATTCCATCGTTTGCCTTGCTATCGCGGGGGCTAGCTCCGTCCCTGGTCAAACGATCAAACTAGACAATACGGAACTTAAGAAAGGCTGCGAGCCCGGCGACTTGCTAATCGACCACCTTCCAGCAGGCGCAGCTGTTGAAATCCGTTCTGGTATTCAAGGCTGTTACTTCGTCAACGTCCGACACCAAGGTAAAGCTTGGTTTGGATTCCTACCAGCGGATGCGATTGCCGGAATTGATCGAGTGGAGAAGGAACGGCGTACGGCTCCGAACATTGGGCCTGGTGCGGCTCGGCTGGGTCCCCCGCCGGTGGCAACACCTCCAGATGCTTCCGCCAATGTGAATAAAGCGGTTGCATTGCTGGGCATCAATCAACCACAACAAGCTCTTGAGCTATTGGAAGCAGAGTTGAAGAAAGGCAAGCCCGAGGCGAAAGTTCTAGCGCTGGCCGGTGTGGCTGCTTTCCGTGCCGATGATTTGGCCGGCGCTGTGGCCTACCTTAAAGATTCGCTGGAAATGGAAAAAGACCCTGGATTGGAACTGCTGTACAACAAGGTGATTCGGGAATTTGGAGCTTCCCGAGTAATGAAAACGCTAATTGGAACTAAAGCTCAACTTCGTTACATGCCAGGGGTGATGACGGAGACTGAAGCACACTCGTTGCTGGAACTAATTGACCGCGAGTATGCACGGATCTCCAATGAGCTTGGTTGTAACACCGGGGAACGACTGACAGCGATTGCTCAGAATTTGATGGATTACCGGAAGGCCTCAGATGCTGCGGAATGGTCAACTGGGCAATTCGATGGCCGCATTCGGGTAGCCTTGTTGGAACCGACGATTGGTGAAGAAACCCGGCGAACTTTTTCCCATGAAATTGTTCATGCCTGCCTGGCGAACATTGGACCCTGGCCGGCATGGCTCCACGAAGGGTTGGCCCAGAAACTTTCTGGACAACAACTTCCGCAAGCTGCAAAGCTGCATGTACAGGAGGCGGCGCGGGCCAATACGATTCCGAAGCTGAACAAGATGAGCCAAACCTGGTCCAGGATGAGCGCTGAGCACGCAACACTGGCCTATTCGGCGGCCTTCGCTGCCGTTGATGCTTTTTATGACAAATTTAAAGAATTGGGGATTCGTAACCTGTTGCGAAACCCTGAACGGCTTCCGCAGATCGCCGATCAGTTAGATAAGTTTCTACGGCAGTGAAGCCCTTAGTACTGAAGTTCCGACTTTGCGAGCATTGAATGAAAGCAGATTACAGCACACAACTAGAGTCCTATTTCGGAAGCTGCTTCGGAATACTAAAGGGCAGGATTTGATTGAATATGCATTGATGGCCGGTTTTGTGGCAGTAGCGGCGGGAAGCATTATGCCCAACGTCTCAACAAACATCAGCACCATTTTTTCAAAAGTAGGCAGTTCAATGTCGCGAGCAGCAACGACGGGCGGATCCTAGAGACGTCCGCAGTGCGGAATCAAATGGGGTGATTGGGATTTATCCCAATCACCCCTTTGTATTTTAAAGGACCAGTCAAGAGTCACCGTAGTACTCCAATACTCTTCTCTCCCCTTCTATTTTAAGGTTTCATGCGTATTTCGGCTTAGCTCTAGTGAATGATAAGTTCTATTAGCGGACAACGCTGAATTTCAAACAAGGACACTTGGCATGACTAGCAAATATTTTTTCAAGATTCTGAAAAATACCCTTCTGAAAGACAAGAGGGGACAAGACCTAATTGAGTATGCTTTGATGGCGGGCTTTGTGGCGGTTGCGGCAGGCGCGATCATGCCGAATGTTTCCGTCAACTTGAGCACCATATTTTCTAAAGTAGGAAGCTCAATGTCTCAAGCGGCAAGTACCGGGCCGTAGAGCAACGGGGAAATATCCTTCGTTTTCCTATAGTCCTCAAGCGGGTCTTTTACTACTGGGGTGGTTTCTTAGGAGTTTCGTAGGTCAAACTCAGGCTTTATGCGGATTTGATGGGATGATTCTCGATGATAAATTTCTAACAGCGGCGAAAATAACTTGCTGCAAAAAACTGGGAAGAGGATACATTATGAAAAACTTGAAGAACACACTTTTGAAGCTCCGGATCCTGCGCGATACCAAAGGTCAGGACCTTATTGAATACGCATTGATGGCTGGCTTTGTGGCAGTAGCCGCTGGCGCGATCATGCCAAACGTTTCCACCAACATCAGCACCATCTTCTCGAAGATTGGCAGCTCCATGTCACAGGCCGCAACTCAAGGTTCCTAACAGGTACTGGGTTCTTGCAAAGAAGGGGAGGAGGGAGCTATTGGGCTCCCGTCCTCCCCTTCGGTTTTTAAAGTATAGTGCCGATAATAGTCTTAGATGCCTGTTGTCGACAAATCCCCTCCTTTTGCAAGTTGTACCTTCGCGCGCAAGCTGTTGCTGGCTTTAGGCTTGGGAACTTCTCTGATGGTGTTTCACCACTTGGGGGTAATTGCAGCCTGGTGGGATCCACCGTCTGGGTACACCTCGCTTGGGTATGTCAACAATTTGGACGTCCCGCAGTACCTCACCTGGATTCAGCAGGCACAGCACAAGATCCTGGTCCCCAACCTTCATGCTCCTTGGATCACAGAACCGGCTCTGTTTCAGCCTTTGATGGTGGTGACCTCCCGACTTCCCTTCCCTGTAATCTACTCATACTATGGGCTGCACTTTCTGATGTACTGGTTGGCTTCGTTTTGCTTAATTGAAGCCGGGTTCACGTTTTGCAGGTCATGGCGTCAGTTGGCGATGGCTGCCGTTGTTGTAATTTGCGAATTGCCATTAAAAATGTTGGCTTGGACTGCTGGCAAACTTCTTTCCCCAGGGTTGGCGGAAGCTTTTGCTTATGGACCGATTGAATTTTGCTACGATTCCGCTGACGGGCTGTTCCGCGGAGGTATTTCTAACTCCATGACGCTGACGTTTGGGACGGCGTCTATGTTGGCAGGATTCACCTTGCTTGCCAAGTATCAGGAGAAACGCAGACCCGCATTGCTGGTTGCTTTGTTGGCTGTCTGTGCCGTTTCGGCAATCCTTCACCCTTACGAGATTTTCGTAATCGGACCAGGAGCGGTGATTTTCTTTGTGATTTACAGGCAATGGCGGGAGGCACTATTAGTGATAGTGGCTTCGGCTGCTGGCATGGCACCTCATTTCTACTTCTTATTAAGATCGAACTGGCTGCTGGATAACTCCGAGGGCATCCATGGCACTGTGAACACACTGAGTTGGGCTCCGGCAACCTATGGACTGCCGTTTCTGATTCTTGCGGGACTAATGGCTCTGAGCTTTCGAATGAGCTGGGTGAATGATCAAATTCTTCAGATTTGGTTCTTTACTACGCTGCTGATTCCGTTTGTGCCTGGAAGCCCCTTTGCGTTCCACTTATTTGACGGATTCGCATATTGTTTGGCGTTGCTGCTGACCCGGGTGGCGAGCAACGACAAGCAACTTCGCCTGTTGTGGGCAAATCGACCGGTAATGGCTAAATCCTTGGCGGTGGGATTTACGGCCCCGGCGGCGGTGGCTCTGTGCCTGTTCCTTGCCCAATTAACTGCTGATGGACGTGCTAAACAGCCGGAAGTGTTCCTATCCTCGGTTATCCCTTCGCAGGACATTGAGCTGGTGGAATGGACTGCCGTGAATATTCCAGCCGGCAAGTTAGTTTTGAGTCCTGACAAGCTTGCGCCCTGGATTACAGCGGGGGGTGTCCAATCTTTGGCCAGCCACGACGTGATGAGTATTACTTTTAAGGAACAATTGGAATTGGTGCAGAGCTTTTATGGGGGAAAGCAGGTTCTACAGGAAATCATTGATCGATACGGAATCAGTTATTTGATACTCCGCGACGATTCCAAAATTCTATTACGGGAAGAAGGTCTCAGTGCTGTGACTTCCATTGCGGGCTATAAAGTTCTTAAGGTTACTAGCGGAGGCATGAAAATCTACCCTGGATTGAAGCAGTTACGGCCCGGATTTGAACATAATGCGTCCAAAAAGGCGATCTTAGACCAAGTGAGTAGGGCGTACCGATTGATGGGACTACTCTAGGTACTGAGCTAGAAACGGTAGCAAAAATAGGGTTGTCCGCTGATATGGTTGAAGAAGGATGGATGGTAACTTTCTTGTATCCGCTAGTTAAACAGCGCAAAACAATTACTCTGAGGAGGGTATAGGAAATGAAAGCTAAGTTTTTGAAACTAATTAAAGACACCAAGGGTCAGGACTTGATCGAATATGCATTGATGGCAGGCTTTGTGGCCGTAGCCGCAGGCGCGATCATGCCTAACGTCTCGACGAACATCAGCACGATCTTCTCAAAGATCGGCAGTTCGATGTCACAAGCTGCGACTCAGGGATCCTAAGCTAGGACATCTGTATTTGCATTTCAAAAAGGGGTGGTCAGGGCTTTGGGCCTGGCCGCCCCTTTATCTTGTTTTCAACCTGCCTAAGCGGCCCCATTCTTCTTGAACCATTCCATTAGCCGCTTGAATCCATTTTCTGCCGACGCTTTGTCGTAACTGGGCCGGTAATCAGCGTTAAAACCATGCTGCGCCTCAGGGTATACGACGATTTCCGACACGTTCTTCCCATTCCTCAAAGCGGTACGCATTTTTTCGATGCTATCCAAAGGAATGCCAGTATCTTTGCCGCCATAAAGTCCAAGAACCGGCGCGTGCAACTTGGCGGCGATGTCCACAGGATGCTGCGGATTCATTTCACTGGGCTGACCGACCAACCTACCATACCAAGCCACGCCTGCCTTCAATTTGGGGTTGTGTGCAGCATATAGCCAGACGACTCGACCGCCCCAGCAAAAGCCGGTAATGCCCAGTTTGTTGGCGTTGCCCTTGTTTTTTCCGGCCCAAGCCACTGCGGCGTCCAGATCGGACATCACTTGAGGATCTGGAACTTTTGAAACCACTTTGGAGATCACTTCCTGAATGTTGGTAATGCCTGAAACATCTCCTTGGCGGGCGTACATTTCAGGAGCAATCGCCAAATGGCCCGCTTTTGCGAAACGGCGGCAGATGTCTTTGATATGTTCATGAACACCGAAAATCTCCTGCACAACCAGAACAGTTGGGAAATTCTTGCCCTTGGCAGGCATCGCCCGGTATGCAGGAATTGAACCATCTTTAGTGGGAATCTTTACCTCACCAGCCACCAAACCTTCGGAACTCGTATTAATTGTTTGGGCGGTAATAGGTTGGACGGCTAATGCGAACCCGACGCTCAACTTTGTCACCAGAAAACTTCGTCTATGTTCTGCCAGATTGGGTGGAGCCAAACAGAGTGATTCAGCTTCTAAAAGTGCGCTTGTCTTTTTCATAACCGATTCTCCTTTTTTTGGGCGACGTTCAAATTAACTTTTCTGCAAACTGGCCCGGATTTTTTCTTTTTGGGCCAATGCTTCTTCTGTGAACCAAGGCTCAACATCTGGTTCAAAGGCGGCTCCGGCAATGCCAGTGGTCTCAAGGATAATCTTTTTCAAAGCGGCGAAGGTGGCAGGCGGTTTAGCACTTAAAAATTGGGCCAAGGCCATGCCGGTGGCAGGGATCTGGGCCTCCGGAACCACCTGAGCAACTAGTCCGGCTTCCAAGGCTTTGGCTGGAGAAAGAGCCTCCCCTGCAAGAATCATGCGCCGCGCCACTGGAACGCCGGCAGCGGTGGTGAGCATTCGGAAAAGCCCGTGCGGCAGAACAACGCCGACGTCGATTTCATTCATGGCGAAACGGTAGTCACCTTCGGCCATAACCCGGAAATCGCAGCCTAACGCAAGGATTGCACCACCGGCAACGGCATGACCGGGAAGAGCACCAATCACGGGCTTTGTAAAATTCAGAATGATGGAAACAAGTCGTCCAAACGCAGCTAGGAAATCCCGCATCTGTTCTTTTTCATAGGAAAACACTTCCATAGCGTCAAAGCCTGCGGAGAAGAATCTGGGCACAGCACTGGTGAACAACACTGCGCGAACATTGGGATCGTCTGCGGCCAACTGGAATGCTTCAAGAAGTTCTCCCAACATCTGGCGATTCAATGGATTCGCTTTTGGCCGGTTCATCGTTATCACAGCCACAGCGCCTGAGGTTTCAAATTGGACAAATTTCATAATGGTTCGAGTCTTATTGAACTACTGTCGCGCGTCTTGATCCGGCGCGCAAGTAGGGAAATTTGCTACGCTCAACCGGGATACATGATCGTTTCTGATACAGCTCCGGTTCGCCCGGGGGAAGAGCTGGATACAACTGCTCTTTCCGAATACCTGCAGGGCAAACTTCCCGGGGACAACGCAGGCGTGCGACTTGAGCAGTTTCCCGGCGGGCA
Organism: Bryobacterales bacterium; assembly: GCA_043755435.1. Classification (GTDB taxonomy): domain Bacteria; phylum Acidobacteriota; class Terriglobia; order Bryobacterales; family Bryobacteraceae; genus JANXSF01. The sequence continues at coordinate 16,134 of JAYUSZ010000115.1, forward strand.
TTCTAACCTCACTTATCTATTGCGCAGGGGCAATGAAGAATATGTTTTGCGGCGAGGCCCACTGGGTCCTGTTGCGCCAAAAGCACACGACATGGCCCGCGAATTCCGGATTCTGAAATCCGTGCACCCGCACTTCCCCGCAGCCCCCAACGTTTTCGTGCTCTGCGAAGATCTCTCTGTTCTGGGGTGTGTGTTTTTTATCATGGAGCGCCGCCGTGGAGAAATCATTAGGGACACCGTTCCAGCCCCATTTCAGCTTGTGCCAGACTTTCAAGGTGTGCTGAGCAGAGCCTTCATCGATTGCCTTGCTACTCTGCATTCCGTAGATATACATGCTCCAGAACTGGCGGCACTGGGAAAACCGGAAGGATTCCTTGATCGGCAAGTGACGGGTTGGACGGAACGATGGCGCCGGGCACAAACCACTCCCTCGATTAGAATGGATCGCCTCATAGAATGGCTTACAAGCACGATTCCCCTTCCGATTGCTCCAACGCTGGTGCACAACGATTTTAAGCTTGATAACCTGATGTTTTCGTTCGACAAGCCATCACAGGTGGAAGCTGTGCTCGATTGGGAAATGACGACAATTGGAGACCCGTTGGTTGATGTTGGTCTTACTCTCTGCTATTGGCAACTGGGTTCTATTTCATCGCTTGGTAAAGAAGCGGGCCTCTATAATCGGCAACAGTTTCTGGAGCATTATCATTCAAGAACAGGCCGCATACTGGACAATATTCGTTGGTACGAGATTTTAGGGATATTCAAACTCGCCGTGATTCTTCAGCAAATCTATTTTCGATATCATCAGGGTCAAACAAAAGACGAACGCTTTGCCCAGTTCGATGTGCGTGTTGAGAATTTGATAGACAGCGCAGTGCGCTTGTTGGATGCATCTGCTTGAGTGCCTTATATCTGATTCGTCATGGGCAGGCAGGAACTCGTGTGGAATACGACCGGCTTTCTGATTTAGGGCATGAGCAGACCCATTTGCTGGGGAGCTATCTGGCCGCCCAGGAAATCCCCTTTGCGCATTTGTATTCTGGGGAGCTGCGGCGTCAAAAGGAAACAGCGATGAACGTTGTGAAAGCCCTAAATACAGATGTGCAACTGCAGTTTGATCCCCGCTGGAATGAATTTGACCTGGATGATGTTTACCGTAAGATAGCGCCCCAGATAGCCACTGTTGATGAAACATTTCGGGCTGGTTATGAGGAGATGATGGCAACCGTGGATAACCCGGATGCGCTGATGCATAGGGCGCACTCAAGCCTCGACGTGACGGTGGTGCGTGCGTGGATCGCCAATCGCTTTCCTTATGATGGAGAATCCTTCCCAGCTTTTGCAGAACGCATTCATGGAGCACTTGATTCTTTGAAAGAATCTACTGGTCCGGTGGCAGTTTTCACCAGCGCAACGCCTACAGGGATTGCGATAGCTGCCGCAATGGAGATACCGATTCAACAGAGCATGAAACTGGCTGGGGTAACCTATAACGCCTCCATTTCAACACTGCGGATGCAGCCACATGGCAATACACTGTTCAGTTTCAATGGTGTGCCTCATCTGACAGAACCAAGGCTACGCACATTTCGATGATTAGGGTATGCTTCAGCTTGCCCAAAGGGAAAATATGGACTTCAACTACTCCGAGAAAGTAAAAGATCTGCAACAAAAACTCACCGCGTTCATGAACGAACATGTGTATCCAAATGAAACGCTGGTTAATGAACAAATCGCCAAGGGGGATCGTTGGGCACCCATCCCGTTGATTGAGGAATTAAAGCCGAGGGCCCGGGATGCAGGATTGTGGAATCTGTTTCTACCGGAAAGCACTTTAGGTGCGGGCTTGAAAAATATTGAATACGCGCCGCTGTGCGAAATTATGGGGCGAGTATATTGGGCTCCAGAGGTTTTCAATTGCTCTGCACCTGATACAGGGAACATGGAGGTGCTGGAACGCTACGGAACAGCAGAGCATAAGAAGCAGTGGCTGGAACCATTGTTGGCAGGGAAAATTCGATCCTGCTTTGGGATGACTGAGCCAAACGTTGCCTCTTCCGACGCGACCAACATTCAAGCGAGCATTGCGCGCGATGGCGACTCATATTTGATCAACGGCCGCAAATGGTGGAGTTCCGGAGCAGGTGATCCACGCTGCCAATTGATCATCTTCATGGGGAAAACGGACACAGCCGCAGCAAAGCACAAGCAGCAATCGATGATCCTGGTCCCGATGAATACTCCGGGCGTAAGAATAGAACGGATGTTGAACGTATTTGGCTATGACCACGCGCCACACGGGCATGGGGAATTGAGCTTTGACAATGTTCGTGTACCCGCATCGAATTTGTTGTTGGGCGAAGGACGTGGTTTTGAAATCGCACAAGGCCGATTGGGGCCAGGGCGGATCCACCATTGCATGCGATTGATCGGAGTGGCAGAGAGAGCTTTGGAGCTGATGTGTCAACGGGCCAATTCGCGTGTGGCATTCGGAAAGAAGATTTCAGAAATGGGGACCATTCGGGCTGACATTGCTAACTCACGAATGGAAATTGAGCAGGCCCGGTTGCTGGTTTTGAAAGCCGCTTCCATGATGGATACGGTTGGCAATAAAGCGGCCCGTTCGGAAATCGCGGCAATCAAAGTTTTGGCACCCAACGTGGCACTTCGTGTTTTGGACAGGGCAATTCAAGCTCATGGGGCAATGGGGGTATGTGACGACACTTTCCTTGCGGGTGCCTGGGCGAATTCAAGGACTCTTCGGCTGGCGGATGGGCCGGATGAAGTGCACGTGGAAGCAATCGCAAAATGGGAACTGGGGAAGTACGATGAACCTCGAAGGTAAACACATAGCCGTGACGGGCGGAGCCAACGGAATTGGTAAGGCGCTCTGTCTGCGCTTTCATCAGGAAGGTGCGCAGACATTGAGTATCGCTGATGTGGAGATAAAGCCGGCGGCTGAAGTGGCAGAAATGGTGAGTGGCTGGGCATCGGTTGTGGATGTTTCCTCACAATCTGAAGTTGAGACCTTCGTGAAGCAGGCCGAAGCTCGCAGTGGACCGATCGATCTTTTTTGCGCCAACGCGGGCATCTTTACTTACGGTGGAGAGGAGTTGGCGCTTGAGGATTGGAGTAGCGTCTTGAACATTAACGTGATGGCCCACGTTCATGCGGCGCGCGCCGTTGTCCCATCAATGCTCGCTCGTGGTGGCGGGTACTTTCTTTCCACCGCCAGCGCGGCAGGATTGCTGAGCCAAATCGGCTCAGCACCCTATGCTGTTTCCAAACATGCGGCAGTGGCTTTCGCGGAATGGCTATCCATTACTTACGGGGATCAGGGATTGAAGGTATCGTGCCTGTGTCCGCAAGGGGTGAGAACTCGGATGCTGCTGGGGGAAGACGGTGTTCGGGAATCGTTTCTGAAAGAGGGATCGGTTTCGGTGGAACAGGTTGCGGAGGCTGTAGTGCGAGGACTTGAGACGGAGCAGTTTCTGATTCTTCCGCACCCTGAAGTGCTGGAGTATTTCCGGCGCAAGGCTACCGATTACGACAGGTGGATAAGGGGCATGCGCAAGTTGCAGGCAAGTACTGCGCCGAATGAAAGGCAATGAGTTTACTAACGTTGATTCGTCATGGGCAGGCCACCGCCTTTGCGAAGAATTCAGATCGCTTGACTACGCTGGGGGAACAACAGGCTCATAAGTTGGGTGAAGCATGGGCGACGCAGAAACTTAAATTGAACCGGGTGGTTTGTGGGACATTGCAACGTCAGCGGCACACGGCGGAAATCGCTTGCAGCTACTTACAGCACTGCCCGGATATTGAGCAGTCAGCGGCTTTCAATGAGTATGACGCCACTGGGATTGCGGGGCTGGAACTGAATCCGGAATTAGAAACACTGCGGCATGCTTTCTTAAGAAATCGAGAATCGGAAGACCGGAATAAATATTTTCAGAAGTTCTTTGAGGGAGCGATGCAGGCTTGGTTGGCTGGCAAGATCGAGTCCCCCACTGTGGAATCTGCAGCAGTATTTTTCGAGCGTGTGGAGATGGGTCTGCGCGGCCTAGTCAAGGAGTCAAAGGGTAATCAGCGAATCGCTGTATTCACCTCAGGTGGAGTGATTGGGCGGGCGGTGCAATGGAGCACATTGGCACGAATTGACATAGCACTGGCACTAAATTGGCGTGTGAGAAATTGTTCATTGACTGAATTTTTATTCAGCGGAGAGCGGGTGAGTCTGGATCTGTTCAATGCGACTGGGCACCTACCGCCGGAGATGATCACCTATCGGTAAAGAGCTTCTGCTAAGCTGGCTTGCATAGTATGGAACAACCCATTTGGAATTTTGAACAAGAGCCTTATTCGCATCCAGCCGATGAGACCAGTATTAACTTACGCGCCTACTTTGATCGTATGAATGATGAAAAGCTACGCCAGTATGATGATCGATGGACGGAGGAGGAACTGGTTGCCTGGGACGGCAACTTTAAGGATGACGGCTCACTGATGTTGATTTGCAGTGAGCGTGATGTGGAACCAGACGAATATCGGCGGGAATTGGAAGCATGTTTGGCGTATCGAAATCGTGTGCGAGGGTAGTGGTAAAATAAAGCTGTACCGCGATGTGACACAACGCGGAGGAATGGGTGAGCGGTTGATACCGGCAGTCTTGAAAACTGTTGTACCTTAACGGGTACCGGGGGTTCGAATCCCTCTTCCTCCGCCATTAAACTTCTTAATAGCAACACTACGATTTCCAGTCAGGCTTTCAGATCTTGCAAAAGCTCAATTTCCTCCCCGTTTGACGGCGATGTTATTCATTGAAATCTTCGTCATCGCTGCGGCCAACGATAAGTTCAGCGTTGTCGCGTAGACATCAGCATTGCGATGCTTGCGGATCAGCATAGTTTCGGTGGCTATAATTCCAGCCAGCATCCCCAGCTTAACGCCAGTGCCACGCGCTCCAAACCGTCCATCAGCGCTGCGAAGGAACGGTGTTGTCTCCCGGCCTCCCCAGCTTGATCCAATATCAATAGCATTCGCTACGGATAAGGCCACAACACTAGTTTTGTGAAGAGCAGTTCGCCAGCGGCGTCGCGGCTCTGCGTTTCCAAGGGAGCTGCAAATCATGAGGCAAGCAATGAGTTTTATGGTTTTCGTGTGCATTTGTTTTGTCTATCTTCGCTAGCCACAAACCATCCAACAATCCCCGCGCAGTACCGTTACGCAAAATTTCTTGTAAGGGCAACATCCATCCCAGAAAAGCTGCTTCTCGGCAATTTGAAAGACAGATGTAAGACACCAAACACCGGAGCCAACTTTTCTAATCATAAGATTGAGAAGTTTGAAGAGAAATTTGCCGGACTACTGGCACTAAGAACTTAGTCCTTAAATTCCATGACTTCACCTAACGCTGAGCAGGGGTATAACATCCTGGACAACTCGGATGATTTCGAATTGCTTGAGACTTCACGATAAAATGCCGATCAAGCCGCTTTCCTGCGTCAATTTGTTGGGTATAACTGTTGTTGATTGTCCGGCCGCAACGAGAAACCCAAGGTGTTAAGAATGACTCGCAACCTAACCTGGGTGTTTGCAGGTAATACTGCCACAGCGGCAGCACAGTGGGGCGTTATTGTGATTCTGACTCGTTGTAGCGGACCGGAAGTCTTGGGTGCCTATGTTCTTGGCCTCTCAATTGCATCGGTAGCATTCGCCCTAACGAATTTGGAACTGAGAACATTGTTCGTTACAGATGGAACAAGATTGATTCCCTTTGCAACCTATTTTCAACTCAGGGCTATAACTGGCGTGGTCACATTACTCGTCCTTGGCTTGCTGGCAGGGTTCTTGCCGCACTCAAATGGCATGGAAGTGCAAGGAATGCAGATGAGAGTAGCAATTGTGGCCGTTGCTCTTGTTAAAGGTCTTGATGGCTTAAGTGACGTTATCTATGCTCAATTGCAGTCTCGCGAAACGATGACGTCCATTGGCCATAGCCAATTGGCGAAAGCTTTGCTTTCCCTCTGGCTCCTTGGTGTTACATTGACATTTTTCCAAAATCAAATGTGGGCGATTGGAGCATTGGTTGTATCCAGCGCCTTCGTATTGCTTTTCCACGATCTTCCTATTTTGAGGATCATCTCAAATTCAACCAATCCTGGGTTGAATTGGAACGCATCTTCTAAACAAATGATGTCCTTGGTTCGAACTGGAATTCCTCTGGCAATTGTCACAACAATGGTGATGCTGCACGCCGCTCTGCCTCGTTTTGTAGTGGCAAGTTCCATGGGGAAGGCTGAAGCAGGAATTATGGGCGCGCTAACCTATGCCGCCATTGCACCGAATTTAGTTATGGTCGCATTGGGCCAGGCCAGCGTAACCACACTCGTCCGAAGCTTGGCGGAAGAGAACCGCAAAGAGTATCTGGCTGCAATCTGCCGCTTGTTGGCTGTTGCAATGACTTTAGGATCTGTTACGTTGCTCTTGGGATTCTTCGTTGGGGAACGCATATTGCACTTGCTCTATGGTCCCCAGTTTCTAGGTCACGAAAAGGAGCTCCTGGTGTTTCTTGGAGCTAGCGCTGTTGGGTATGTGAACACCGCTTTGGGTTATGGGCTGTCGTCCTCTCGCGTGTTTGCAACTCAGATTCCAATGATGGCAAGCGTATGCCTGATCTGCCTTGCCGTCTCCCTCATTCTGGTCCCACGCTGGGGATTGATTGGAGCCGCATCGGCGCAATTGGCGTCAATGACCGCCCAGTTATTGCTAAGTGGAGCAATGCTGGCAAGAGTAGCTAAAATCCGTTTTCATCCCTTGTATTCGGAGTTGGGAAGCAATTGAACAAAGGTCACCTAATGCCTACAGAAACTCACAATACATCCATGGCAGGCTTTAACCTCTTTAGGCCGGAAGCTATTTTCGACAAAATCGGATTATCTCCAAAAGCGCAAACTCTTTACGGTTGGTTTGCTGGATTCATAGCTTTCTGCGTTCCCTGGAGCGATATGGTCGATCTGCCTTATAGCGTGCAGTTCACAAGGCCACTGGTAATCCTGGCAGTGTTCAGTTGGCTATTATCGTGGCGAAGTGGCAACTCCGTGCGGCCAGCCAACTTCCCAATTTATGCAATGTCTCTGTTTGTCATTTTGGTGCCCTGTCACTTCTTATTCGTCGATGATCCGGAGCGTACTGGCCGACGCCTGCTTTCCTACATCGGATTGTTTTTAATGACATTTTTCATATACCAAGCCATTCGAACATGGGAGATGTACTGTTTTGTATTGCGATCATTTGTGGCAGGTTGCTGCATGCCGTTGGGCGGTCTGGCTTGGAACTTTATGAATGGCATCGCACAGGGAGATGGCCGTTTTACTGCAACTGGATTTGATCCCAACGATTTGGCAGGCCAGTTGGCTATTTCAATTCCAACGGCTTCCTACTTGGCAATCAATCTTCCCAAAAGAGGCATATGGTTCTGGATGTATCTACCTTTGGCCGTAACAGGTGTTCTATTGACGGCTTCCCGTTCTGGGTTGGTGATTCTGCTTGTGGCCTGCATTTACCCGTTGCTTGGTCTGATTCGCCGGACGAAGAACAGCAAAATTGGTATCCTCGGCTCTCTAGCGTGCGCAGGCTTGGGGGTTTACTCACTATCGTCAGATATCTCTTTCCGCCGTCTTGGCACATTGGGAGACGAGATTTCACGGAGAGACATGAATGGGCGCGGTACTGTTTGGAACAATGGTATGGACCTTTTTTGGCAAAACCCGGTATTTGGAATTGGCGCTGGTTCCTTTTCCGGTACGGTTGGCGGCGGAATCCGAATGGCTGCTCATAATACATATGTAGAAGTCCTTGTGGAGCATGGCGCCATTGGATTAACGGTGTTCCTGATGATTCTTGGCGGCTTGATCCTAAGAACCAAGCGCTATCCCCTGGATGAGAGACTACTTTGGTGGATCACACTAGGGTGCTGGATGATTTTGGTGTCAACTCTTAGTTGGGAAAACAGAGAAATCACGTGGCTGATCTGGGGACTTTGCATCAGCTTTGTTGCGCGGGCTCCAAGTCACCGAATAATCCGTTAGCAGCGCTTGCCATGCAGCGTAAAATCACTTACTTCACAACCGGATTGGCTCTTGCGGGAGCGGAAACACAAGTCCTGCGGCTCTGCGAAAAGTTCGTAAAAGAAGGCTGGGACACCAGAGTGATTTCATTGATGAAACCGGAAGCTTACGAAAAGGAACTTCAGCAATTGGGAATTCCTCTTCTAAGCTTGAACGTCGTGAAGCATTTACCCAACCCATTGGCTTTTCTGGCACTAGTCAAGACGTTACGGAAGTGGAGCCCAGATGTTTTGCATTGCCATCAGGTTCACGCAAATCTCATTGGCCGGCTGGCTCGACCTTTCACCAACATCCCTGTCTTGGTTTGCACAGCCCACAGTATTCAAGAAGGCCCAAGGTGGCGTGAATGGGCGTATCGGATAACCGATCCACTTTGCGATCTCACCACCAATGTTTGTCAGGCCGGGGTCGATCGATACATCAAAGTTGGCGCAGTACCGGAGGGAAAGATCTGTTATGTGCCGAACGCCATCGATGTGACTCACTACGTTGCCGATGCAGCCCAAAGACTACAAGTAAGAAAATCTCTTGGGATAAATGACGAGTTCCTTTGGCTTGCGGTAGGAAACTTACGCAGACCAAAAGACTACCCAACTATGCTTGCCGCGTTTCAACAAGTATGCACCAATCGGCCCGAGGCGCACCTGTGCATTGTTGGAAGCGGACCTTTGCGCACAGAACTGGAAACTATTGCAAGAAGAGACGGACGGGTAAAAATTACTTTCCTTGGACCCCGCCAAGACGTAGCCCAATTGATGTCCGCTGCCGACGCGTTTGTCTTGTCATCCGCATGGGAGGGCACACCTTTGGTTTTGCTTGAGGCCGCCTCGGCGAGTCTGCCCATTGTGGCCACTAGCGTGGGCGGTGTCCCCGAGGTTGTGACAAACGACTTGAGTGGATTCCTGGTGCAAGCTCAGAATCCCGAGGCTCTTGCAAGAGCCTGCATGAAAGTTATGGACTTGCCCCCAGATCAGCGCAAAATACTTGGTCAGGCAGCGAGAAACAAAATCACCACTGAGTTTGGTCTTGATTCGATAGTACAAAAATGGAAACAAATATTCGCAAATCATCAACTGCAAACAGAGCAACGTTCCCCGGCCAGGAGGATTGTGTGAAGATCCTTCATGTTTTGGGTGATTCAAGCTATGGAGGGGCCGCAAAGAGCATTCTTCGTCTGGCCAAGCTATGGGGTACCGCGGGTTGGGCAGTCAGCATCCTTACAAGCGATCCGCAATTTCAACAAGCCGCCAAAGATGAAGGCCTGGCGTTCGCAGGAGTAGATTGCATTTGGAGAGACATTCGGCCATTCAAAGATCTGATTGGCCTGTTCCGTCTATGGAGATTTCTTCGCCAAGAACAAGTAACAATTGTCCATACCCACACAACAAAAGCGGGCTTCGTGGGGCGGATTGCCGCAAGGCTTGCAGGAGTGCCGATTATTATTCATACCGTTCATGGGTTCGCTTTCCATGAGAGATCTTCGCGGGCCAAAATCGGTTTCTACGCCTGCCTTGAAAAGATCGCCGGTTGTTGTTGCGATCGAATTATTACGGTGAGCCATTTTCACAGACAATGGGCGCTGGATCTTCGAATCGCTCCAAGTTCCAAACTGCAAGCCATCCCGAATGGTATCTCCGATATTGAGGAAGCGGCCGGAACCAGCAGACAGGAGGTCCGCGCCAGCTTGGGAATTCTCGATAAGGATGTAATGCTCTTGACACATGGTCGTTTGGCACCTGAAAAGGGGCTTGAGGATCTGTTGGCCGCAGTGGCAAATACCCAGGGACGACTTCAACATGTTTTGCATGTGGTCCTGGCCGGCGATGGTCCTCTTCGGTCATTGCTGGAGCGGGATGCTCAAATTCTCGGGTTGTTTGGTCAAGTGCGTTTCCTTGGATTCAGGACGGATATTGGGGCACTCTTGAAAGCCTCAGATATAGTAGCTTTGCCTAGCTTGCGCGAAGGGCTTTCCATTTCATTGCTGGAGTCAATGTCCGCCGGACGGGCCATCATCGCTACAACAATTGGCAGTAACCTTGAAGCTGTCGGAGGATCCCCGGGTTCAGACCCGGCAGCACTGATGATTGAACCCGACAACCGGCACGCGCTGACGGAAGCTATCGTGCGTCTTACCGAAGACGAGGCGTTGCGAGACATTCTTGGCAAGCAAGCCCGCTATCGCTGGGAACAGAACTACACTCTAAAGCGCGCTCAAGACTTTTATATAAAGACCTATCAGGAGCTCCTCTTCCTCAGCGGCTACCCACAAGCCGTCGAACCTGTAGAAACACCTTCAACAAAGTAAACTGGCATCTTTCTGGCGGTGACTGTTCCAAACTGACAAAATATTCCCGCAATGGGATTGAATGGTTCAGGCTGGATCACGAAATAGGCATTGGTTGAAACTGACTCTTTTGAGTCATCCGTTCCGTAACTTTCGGATTCTACAGACTCGCAACTCATTTGAATTCGGCCAGAACCACTCCGTGCAGTAAGTGGCATTTGGATTGCATTCTAAGAGTCCGTGAAGTCGATGAAACGCCTCATAGACGTTCTTGGAAGTGGACTGCTGCTATCGCTGCTAGCGCCCATCATGCTTGCATGTGCTGCATCCGTCAAAATGTCTTCTCCTGGGCCGGTACTCTTCAAACAAGAAAGGCTTGGCTTGCGTGGAATCGGATTTACGTTGTTCAAGTTCCGAACCATGGAACTTGGTGCGCCAGATTTGCGCAATCCTGACGGTTCCGCTTTCAGCTCCAGCACGGACCGACGAGTGACAAAAGTGGGTAACTTCTTAAGGAAAACCAGCTTGGATGAACTCCCCCAGTTGGTCAACATTTTTCGCGGGAATATGAGCCTGGTTGGACCCCGTCCAGATCAAATCGATCAACTGCAATACTACACCCCCCTGGAGCTTAGAAAATTGGAAGCCAAGCCAGGACTTACGGGTCTGGCACAAATCAATGGACGCAACAGTATTTCCTGGAAACAGCGAAAAGAATTGGATGTCGTCTATGTAGAGCAACAGTCGATGTTGCTCGATCTCTCCATTTTGTGCAAAACGATTCCATATGTTTTGCAGCGAAGGAATCTGCATGCAAACTCTGACTAGCCTTGAAACGCTTACGTTAAAACCTATTGAACATTGGGGAGAAGTGGAGCCTTTGCTGGAATCCCAATTGATTCAGCCAGGAATGGTTTATCAACCATTTGTGGAAAGGCGCAAGATTAACAGGTTTCTAATGTTAAGGGCCGCCCAGACTCTACACGCGCGTGAAGCAACCGCGTTGTCGGCGGAAATGAACGGCGCAGTATGCGGTCTGTCTTGCTGGAGTACTCTTGCCTGGGATAGCAAGATGTATGGCTTTCCGGCGGCAAAGCTCGATTTTCTATTGGCCAGTGGGGAGGATGCTGAAGAAATCAAACGGATTCTGCTTGACGAAGCGCTAGATAGAGCTCGACGCAAAGGGATAAGGCATTTGATCACGCGGGCCGATGCCGACGACCAATCGACGATGCGTATTTTGGAACAATCCAGATTCGAAATCATAGATGGGATCCAGACATTTTCCCTTCGTTTGCCCGCAAACCTAAACGGTTGGCACGACTCAGACAGTAAGCCTGAGACGCGATTGTTTGAAGAAAGTGACTTGGTTCAGGTTCTAGAAATAGCACGATCGTCTTACATCTTCGATCGCTTTCACGCAGATGATGTAATTGCCAACGCAACCGCTGATCGAATCAACGAGGAGTGGCTAGCCAATTCTTGCAAGGGCAATGCGGCGGACGCAGTGCTGGTGTCGGTCAATGGTCCGTTGGTTCTTGGTTATGCAACATGCAAGATCGACCGCGAGACCCGCGAGGGTCTGGGTGTTTCCTTCGGCACCATCGTCATGGTTGCAACTGCTGGAAGTGCCAGGAATCAAGGCGTTGGCAAAGCTTGTACAGCAGCGGCGATCCGCTGGTTTCAAAACCAAAATGTGGATGTTGTGCTGGTAGGAACCCAATTGAGAAACATCCCAGCGGCAAGGCTTTACGAGAAATGCGGATTCCGGACCATTTCAAACACAGTCACTTTGAGGAAAGTTTTATGAGAGAAACATTTCTTTCTTACGCGCTTCCCTTCATTGGTGAAGAGGAAATTTCGGAAGTAGTTGAAACTCTCCGGTCAGGCTGGCTCAGCAGCGGCCCCAAAGTAAAGCAGTTCGAGCAAGACTTTGCGACATACACAGGGGCGGCGCACGCAGTAGCTGTTAGTTCCTGTACTGCGGCATTGCACATAGCGTTGACAGCCATTGGTATCGGTCCTGGTGACGAAGTGATCGTACCGACGATTACTTTTTGCGCGACGGCCAATGTCGTTGTTCATCTTGGAGCTCGACCTGTAATCGTAGATGTCGACGAGCATTGTCAAATTGCGGTGGCTGAGGTTTCACGGGCGATCAACTCTCGAACGAAAGCCATTATTCCGGTCCATTTTGCTGGCCAGGCTTGCGATCTCAACGAGATTCTAGCCCTCGGCCTTGAACATGGAATTCCGGTTATTGAAGATGCCGCCCACGCCGCAGGTTCTGAGTACGACGGAAAACGAATCGGCATACATGGAAAAGTGTCGGCGTTCAGCTTCTATGCGACCAAGAACATGACCACTGGCGAGGGTGGCATGCTCACAACTCAGGACGGGGACCTAGCGGCTCGAATGCGGCAATTGTCATTGCATGGAATGAGTCGCAATGCTTGGAACCGCTATAACGCTGCCGGATCTTGGTTCTACGACGTTCTGGAGCCCGGCTACAAAGACAACATGACCGATATTCAAGCTGCGATTGGCATCCATCAGTTGCGCCGTTTGGATGGTTTTATTCTGCGTCGCAGGCAAATTGCAGCTCACTATCGCGAAGCCTTTTCCGGGGTGACAGGGATTCATTTGCCGGTCGAACTACCCAATAGAAGTCACACTTACCATATCTTCCCAGTAAGGATTGATGCCGAAATAATAGGCCTTGATAGAGGGCAGTTCATCAGGCAGTTGCAGCAGGCAAACATTGGCACAAGTGTGCATTTTATTCCCCTCCATCGTCATTCCTATTATCAAAAGACTTTCGGCTACCAACCCAGCCAGTTTCCTATGGCAGAGCAACTCTTCGAAGGAATGCTCTCTCTTCCGCTCTATCCGAAAATGACTGACGAGGATGTATCAGATGTCATCCACGCTGTTCAAGCACAGCTCTGCGGAGTTTCCTGCCAACTTTGTGCCTAATGAGGAGAAAAATGCCAAGAACTTTGTTAAATCTTCGTTGGTCCGAGACCCTACCCCGGTTGGTTGCAGATTTTGCAATCGTTCAATTATCATTCCTCCTCTCTTTGCTTGCGGCCTCCATTTTTGCGTTGAAAACGGAGCCAAACGTGAGCGCGATCGAACTGGTTGAGACTTTCCAAAACCTCTATAGCAGCCAATTTGTTCCGCTGTCATTTCTATACCCAATTGTCTTCCTGGTGAGTGGTTTCTACACGAAATCACGGTTATACACTCCCAGCTATAAGCTGCAAGTGCTTCTGCGTGGCTCAATTCTAGCCTCGCTGATTTACCTGACAATTCACTTTCTTTTGAACCGCGCTGAAGTTCTCCCACGAAGTGTACTTCTTTGTTTCTTTGTTCTTGTTGGAGTCGGAATTATTAGCGCCCGAAAACTGAAAGAGTGGATATTGAGAAACGAGAGTGCAACCACTCCAAAAAGTTCGTCAGAAGAGTCCGTGTTGGCGGAAGATCCTCCGATTCTGGTTGTTGGTGGAGGGGGGTACATAGGTTCGATTCTTTGCCGCAAGCTGCTCGACCAGGGTGCCCGTGTGAGAGTCTTGGACAGCCTCATGTACGGCGACTCGGCGATACGCGATCTCTACACACACCCTAAATTTCAAATGTTCAACGGGGATTGCCGCCACATCCAGAGCGTGGTTGGGGCATTGGCAGGTGTGAAGTCAGTTGTTCACTTGGCAGCAATCGTTGGCGATCCAGCTTGCGAGCAGAATAGCCAAAGTGCGCTGGAAATTAACTATGCGGCGACACGCATGTTGATTGAAATCGCCAAAGGAAATTCCGTTGATCGCCTTGTTTTCGCTTCTAGCTGCAGCGTATATGGAGCAACAGATTTCTTGGTGGACGAGCAATCCAAAGTCGAACCAATCTCGCTTTACGCGCAAACCAAAGTGGATTCCGAAACCGCTCTTTTGAACTCGGCAACTACGGCTTTCCATCCTACCATCTTGCGATTTGCAACTGTTTTCGGCCATTCTCCCAGACCCCGATTCGACCTTGTGGTCAACCTGCTTACTGCAAAAGCACACAAGGAAGGAATCATCACGATATTTAATGGAGAGCAATGGCGCCCTTTCATCCATGTGGCAGACGTCGCCGAAGGCATTATTTGTGCTTTGCGAGCACCAATCGCTCTTGTCAGCGGGCAAGTGTTCAACGTTGGTGACTCGCGTCTCAATCACACCCTTTCTGAGATAGCCGAAAAGATCAAGATTGCTTTCCCTAATACTAGAATTGAAAGTGTTGAGAACGCTGACAAACGCAACTATAGAGTGTCGTTTGAAAAAATCCGGGGGCAACTCGGCTTTGAGTGCTCATTGAACATCGAAGATGGAATAGCCGAGATGCGGCAAGCATTTGTGGATCATGGTGTAACAGATCACACAGACGTTCACTACCATAATCAACGGTATTTGGGTTTAAATGGAAGTCCACTGCATCAAGATCCGATTGATGCTGAGGTAATGGCAGCATTCGCCCGCTCGGTGAGTAGCGTCGAGGAATCGGTAATCGCATGAAGTTTCTTTCCGCTCGGGTTTTGTCTACCTTCTTTTCTGGTTTCGCCCTAATAGCTTCTTGTCAAGAAATCTTGCGGGCCTGGTCAAGCTATTTGGTTAGTATTCCGACTTTGGAAAGGCTGGAACAAGCATCCCGATTCACACCTTTAGATTCTGCTTTGTTCAGGCAGCGCGGAATTCAATGCCTTGATACAAACCCCGAAGCTGCCGGCAAGCTACTACTAAGTGCAGTCGCCATGAATCCTTTCGATGCTGAATCTTTTGTCGCTCTTGGGCTCCTCGAGGAGTCTGGTGGACGCCTTGAAGAGGCCGAATCGTACTTAATCAAAGCAACCTCCATCAGCCACCGCTTCAAGCCGAGGTGGGCCCTAGCTTTCTTTTACGCGCGTCAAGGACCACTCGACCGGTTCTGGAATTCAGCTAGCGCGGCCGTAAATACAGAAGATGCCGACGTTCAATCAGTTTTTGCCTTGGCCCATGAAGTTCTTAAAGATGATCCAGAGGAAGTGGCGGGACTACTCAAGTTGGAGAGTAAACAATCGCTGAAAAGCTATGTCGAATTTCTTCTGAAACATGAGAGTACCTCGAACCTTGGACGAATTGCACTCCGCATGGATATTTCGCCGGAATCCAGACCCTTACTGTTGGCTGCGGTGGACCGTCTAATCGGCGAAAACAGTCCTGAGGAGGCTATGCCCTTGTGGAACAAACTAGCGGCAGCCAGCGGCAATCGTCAGTTGTTGCCAACAAAGGGTCAATCACTAACAAATGGCCAATTTCGACCACCGCTAACACGCGGCTTCGATTGGCGGCAGTCTGAAAATCAAGGTATTGACCTTTATGCAGCCGCGCCAGGGAACCTCAGGATTGAGTTCTCCGGGCGTCAATCGGAATCATTGACGCTTCTATCGCAATTCGTCCCGGTAGTGCCTAATAGTCATTACAAACTTTCGTATCGATACCACACTTCGGGACTAAACGGGCTAACAGGTCTCTATTGGCAAGCGCTTCAGACAAACAAACCTGGAACGGTGCGTTCTGCCCCTCTTGATCTTGTTTCTGAAGGACGTGACGCAATGAGCTTCAGAACTGAATCCGATACAAAATTGATTAGCATTGAATTCAAATACACGCGCCCTCCGGGGGCCGTGCGTCTTGCTGGTACTGTGGTCCTGCGTTCCGCAGAGCTGGAGCTCTTGTGAACTTGAACCAACACAAATATGGCGCACCATTTTTCGCTTGGGCCACATCACTAGTTGTTTTATTGGGTATTCTCTCCGCTTGGGCTGATCCAATTGCTGGTTGCATCATAAATGCGTCTGGACTCCTATTGGTAGCCTTCTGGTTGTTACGCTTCGGGTTTGCAGGCGGAGTCCATTGGTTAATTATCCCCCTCCTAATTCTAAGCGCGTATGGTTTGGTGCAGATTGCACTTCGTTGGACTGTCTCTCCTTTTGAGACTTGGAATGCGATATGCACGTGGCTGTCCAGGGCTGCGTTTTTCTACCTCGCCTTCGCGACTCTGAAAGCAGCAAAACTTAGAAGTTCTATCTTATCCCTTGTTCTTGGTTTTGGAACCTTGCTCGGCATTATTGGCATGATCCAATGGCCTACATCGAAAGGCAAAGTGCTCTGGCTAATTCCCACCGCATATCAAGACGAAGTGTTTGGGACGTTCCTCAACCGAGACCATTATGCTGTTTTCGCCGAATTGATCCTACCAATTGCACTAACAAGAGCACTGATGTCAGACATCAGGTGGCCATTTTCTCTGGCCACAGGCGTTATCTATGCATCTGTGGTGGAAAGCGGATCCAGAGCAGGAACGGCAATCGTATCGATTGAGACGTTGATAATAATGGGAATTGTGCTTCATAGAAAAGCAAATGAATATAGATGGGTATTATCCGCGGCAGCCATCATGACCATGTGCTCGATAGCGGCCGGTTGGCAATATGTATGGTTTCGCTTTCATTCCACTAATCTCTTTGCATTCCGCCGGGAAATGGCCCTGGCATCGATTCAAATGATCCACACTCGTCCGTTTATAGGATTCGGCTTGGGAACTTGGCCAATGGTTTATCCAGCATTCGCGTTTTTTGATCCGCCCGGCTTCTACATGAACCACGCCCACAATGATTGGCTAGAGCTGATAGCTGAAGGTGGACTTGTCGTCGCAATGACAATTCTCGCCATCGGCTGCGAGTCCATTTTCCTATCCAGAACAAGTTTGTGGGCTATAGGAATTCCTGCAGCACTAATGCATGCACTTGTGGATTTTCCACTCCAAAAGCCTGCAATAGCCACCCTCATGTTTTTTCTTCTGGGAGCAGCCGCTGCGGCTGCACAAACTGGGAATCGGAAGAATGTGGGACACACCATTCGAGAAGAGGGAAACTAAATGACAAGTTCAACATTACAAATACAAAACAAGAGATGGCCAATCATCCTCTTGCTTTCTGCGACAGCTGCACTGGCTCAAACTAAAACATCTGCCCCATTCGACTCTCTTGGCGCAAACTTACCAACTCAGTCGATTGGCGCTAACGATTTGCTGTCGATAGCAATCTATGATTCACCAGAATTGAGCCGGACCGTTAGGGTAAGCCCCACCGGCTTTATCAAACTTCCAATGCTGGCATCGCCGCTCAAGGTAACGGGAAAGTTACCTTTGGAACTGGAGTCTATTATAGCCGCAGCCCTAATCAAGGCTGAGATTCTTATCAGCCCTGTAGTTTCAGTAGGCGTCGCCGAGTATAACAGCCGACCAATAAATATTACTGGTGCCGTAAGAAACCCGTTGACGTTCCAGGCAATCGGAACCACAAGGTTGCTTGACGCAATTAGCAAAGCTGGCGGTTTATCAGAAAACGCGGCTTCAGAAATCTTAGTTACAACAAAAGCTTCGGATGAGTTGCCGCGGAGTGTAAAGCATATCTCCATCAAAGAATTGTTCCTTGCTTCCAAACCAGAGCTAAACCTCCCTCTTTCTGGAGGTGAAGAAATATCGGTGCCAACTGCAGGCCGCGTTTTCATCCTTGGGAATGTCAAAAGGCCTGGTGCCTTTCCACTTAGGGATGCGTCGGAAGGAACAATCCTGCAAATGCTGGCCCTCGCTGAGGGGCTAACCTCGTTTTCCACAAGGGAAGTTTATATCTACCGACTTGCAGCCGACGGCTTACGGTCAGAGATCGCGGTAAATTTGGAGTCTATCCTGAAGCGAAAGGCTCCTGATGTCGCCGTCCTACCCGATGACATTCTCCATATTCCAGACAACAAGAACCGACGCCTTGGTATGGCCGCCATCGAGAAACTCCTATTGTTCGGGAGCACTGCTGGCGCTACTGCTCTGATATATGGCAACAGGTAGCCTCGCTTAGCCATCTCATTTCCAATTTTTATTAAGACCAATTATGCAACGAACTCCAGAATTCCCTCCGGCTCTCATCGATATGCGACAGGTTTCGCAGACTACGCCATCGCTCACCCACACCTCCTTTCAGGACGCCGACCAGGAATCAACGCTTCCTTTGTCGCATTTCCTATGGATACTAAAGCGACATCGATGGAAGATCCTCGGTTTTATCTCTTTTTGTGTTCTTATCAGCATCCTTGTTTCGTTGCAGCTTGTTCCGATTTTTGAGGCAACAGCAACCCTCGACGTTGACCGCCAAACGCCACAAGGCATTGTTGGTGCTGAAGCCAACCGATCCGCCTTAAACGATGCGGATCAATTTATGGCTACACAGATGAAAGTAATTGAATCGGACTCTGTTTTGCGCCCCGTTGCACTTCAATACAAGTTGCAAGAACAAGACTTGAAAAACGATGAAAAAGATCCGACTAGCGCTGCTGCTCGTCGCGATGCTCCAGTATCCCTCAAAAAATTGCGAATTACGCGTCCTCAGAATACCTATTTGCTGATGGTTAGCTACCGGTCGCCTGACCCGCATCTAGCGGCAAGTGTTGCCAACGGAATCGCCCAAAGCTATATCACCCACACCTTCGACTTGAGGTTTCGCGCAGCTGCTAGCCAATCAACTTTTATGGAAAAGCAAATCGAGGAACTACGGGCAAAAATGGAGCGCTCCTCTGGAGCGCTGGTGCAATACGAAAAAGAACTCAACTTCATCAATCCCGAAGAAAAAACTAGTATTCTCTCGGCTCGATTGCTCCAGTTAAACACAGAATACACATCCTCACAAGGCGACCGAATCAAGAGGGAGGCGGAGCTCAACTCGATCGGCACCGGCTCGATGGAAGCAGCGCTCGCCTCGTCTCAGGGCGAATCTCTACGTAAGTTATTGGAACATCAAAATGAAGCCCAGGAGCGGTTCGCGTTAGCACGCGCGCAGTACGGCGCGAATCATCCCGAGTTCCGTAAAGCAGCTGGTCAACTTGCAGAAGTACGGCGGCTGTTCGACGAGACCAGGCAGAACATCATGGCCCGCGTGAGGGCCGAATTTCGGCAGGCTAATAACCGTGAAACCATGCTTCGCAAGGCCTTTATGGAAACAAAAGGTGAGTTCGACAAACTAAACACTCGCTCATTCGAATATCTTCAACTACGACGCGAAGCGGAAAGCGACAAGAAACTCTATGAAGAGTTAACTAGAAGAATTAAGGAAGCTGGGATCAATGCCAGCTTTCAAAATAATTCGATTCGGTTGGGCGATTCAGCCCGCCCACCTGTTAAGCCCGTTTTCCCCAATATTCCTTTGAATGTCCTTCTCGCATTCGTATTTTCTTGCATTTTGGCAGTCGGGGCCGCTCTTCTTAATGACGTTCTTGACGACACAGTTCGTGATCCCGATGAGCTATCCCGTGCTTTGAATGTGCAGGTGCTCGGGAGCTTGCCCCTCGTTACGAACTGGCGGAAACGAATTTCACCATTGCCTGCAACATCCACTTTTTCGATAGAGGCAGTTCGCTCCGAGGACAAAGGCATGTATGGCTTTCGGGAAGCTATTAGGACGTTGCGAAATACAATATTACTCGCCGATTTTGATCGGCGCATTCGTTCAATTATGGTTACCAGCGCATCACCTTCTGAGGGCAAATCCACAACATCCGTTCACCTCGCCATAGCTCATGCGGAACAGGGGAAGAGAACTCTTCTGATCGACGGAGACTTACGCCGTCCAAGCATACATAGGAAGTTCGGTTTTACTGCTATCGCCGGGCTATCCAACGTCTTGCTTGGAGAGGTGAACTGGAATCAGGTGTTGGTCCAGCCCGAAGGAGTCCAGAATCTAGACATTCTCCCCGCAGGTCCGCCTTCTCGAAGGGCATCGGAATTGGTTGGCGCGGGGCTGGCGGACACACTTGAAGAAATGTCTAGAGAGTATGACATGGTGATCATTGATGCCCCTCCGCTGCTTGGTTTTGCAGAGGCACTGCAGATGTCAGCTTCTATAGACGGTGTTCTGGTTGTTGCTCGATCAGGCACTACAAATAGAAAGGCTCTCGGAATCGTTGTGCATTCTCTGCGAAGACTTCATGTGAAAATACTTGGACTAGTGATAAACGAGGTTGAAAATGATTCTAGTAACACATACTATTATTATCAGTCTAATGCCAAGTATTACATGGGAGTAGCAGAATCGTGATTCCTCAAACGAAAAGAGGTATGGCAACGACAAACCAACCCAAACGCGTCGGGAATAAGGCACTTGACCAGATATCCGCCGCTGCTCGCTCTCGAAGGCGGAACCCCAACTCAGGAAGATATGGCAACATGAAACCAATCACTCCCGTTGTTGGATTATCGGGAAAACCAGCTTTTCGATATCACGCCTCGGTCACTCAGCCGCAATCACTCCGGTCCAGTCAAGAGTGTCTCCGTGATTGACATTCACACCCACATTTTGGCCGGTGTTGACGACGGTGCCTCTGAGATAAATGTAACCACAGCTATGCTTGCGATGGCACACAAAGACGGTATTCAAGCGGTCATTGCTACGCCGCACGCCAATCAACAATACAGATTCGATCCTAACTACAACAAAGCTGAGATTCGAAGGGTCCGCATCTTTTGTCCGGATGCTCCTCGTCTCCATCTGGGCTGCGAGTTGAATCTAACGCCAGAAAATCTCCATGCAGCGTTGAAGGATCCTTCCAACTACACGCTAAATGGAAAAGACTGCCTTCTAGTTGAATTACCAGAACAATTCACGCCTCAGACCATAGACTTTTCCTTGCAACTTTTAATAGAGGCTGGGCTCCGCCCAATCATCGCACATCCTGAACGCAATGGTTACATTCAACGTCATCCAAGTTATCCGGCGGACCTAGTATCCTATGGTTGTTTCATGCAGCTCACTGCTAGTTCTATTTTTGGCTCATTTGGTAGACGAGCTGAGGAAATTGCCGAGTTTCTCATGAACGAACGGCTGGCTCATTTTGTCGCGAGCGATGCACATGGCGTCGACAATCGAAGACCCTTGCTGAAGAAAGCTTACGAGCGTGTTGCCAAAACCTACGGAGGGGTCACCGCAAATCTTTTGTTTGTTCAAAATCCACTGGCAGTTATTGAGGGCTCATTGATTTCCCCAATTAATCAACCCAGCAGGTCAAGGATTTCTCGATTCTTCCTTGGAACATACCAAGCAGGTCGAAGATACTCCACATTGTCCTAATAGACACAGAATCTCAACCGATAACTATTGAGTAAGTAGTGTTTAACTAATGTCGAAGGACAACCCTCGACCAGAATCAAGGAGTCAACATTGAAGAATCATCATTCACATACTCTGGTTTCGATCCTCTTTCTAGGGAGTTTAACTCTCCTGAATGCGTCTCCTTTTGCGGGCCGCGATGAGGGTCAGAAGTCAACAAAATCATCAAACGATCCAACTCCTGCTCAAATTTCAGGTAAGTTGACAGTAGCGCAAGGCAAGTACTTGCTTACAGACGAGAAAACCCAAATCACCTTCGAGGTGCAAGGCCGTGGGTTGGCTCGTTACAAAGGGATGATTGTAAGTATTACAGGCCGAGCAGTCGTAGGAGCAACTCCTTTGGCTGGAGCTACTCAGGTCATCTCTGTCGTGAGAATAGGAGCAACAGTTAAAGACAGCACTGTGGCCACGAAAACTGGATCGTCAGCAGCCAAGCTCGCAATTCTAGGTAGTACCGCTGCGGCAGGAACTATTGGCGGGCTCTATGGTTCGGGTGCTATTGGT